>NZ_JBNNPK010000014.1:0-166060 GCF_050275675.1 Allobosea sp. NPDC003192 | reverse complement strand
TCGCCGGTCGAGACGCCGCCCGAGGTCAGGATCAGGTCGCAGTCCGCCGCCGCCTCGCGCAGCCTCCGAGCGAGGCTTTCACGCTCGTCCTTGAGGATGCCGAGATCGACGACCTCCGCCCCGGCGCGAGACACAAGCGCCCGCAGCAGACTGCGATTGGCGTCGTAGATGCCGGCGGGCGGCAAGGTCGTGCCGGGTTCGTTGAGCTCGTCGCCGGTCGAGAAGATCGCGACGCGGACACGGCGGCGTACCGTGATCTGCGTCAAGCCGAGCGCGGCGAGCAGAGCCAGGTCCTGCGGGCGCAAACGCCGGCCCGCAGCAAGCGCCGTGTGGCCACGCGGCAGATCCTCGCCCGCCGGCCGCGCGTTGGCGCCGCGCTTCAGCCCAGCCGGCAGGACGACAGAGCCGGCATCCAGCGTGACATCCTCCTGCATGAAGACCGTGTCGGCGCCTTCCGGCATCGGCGCGCCGGTGAAGACGCGGATGGCCATTCCCGCCGTCGCCATGCCGGCGGCATCGGCGCCAGCCGGAACCCGTCCGGAGAGCGGCAGGCGCGTTTCCCCTGCGGCCGCCAGATCGGCGAAACGGACCGCAAAGCCGTCGACCGCCGAATTGGCGAAGGGGGGCAGGTCGACCGGCGCGACGACATCCTGCGCAAGCACACGGCCATCCGCTGCGGCGAGCGGGACAATCTCGGTGCCCGCCACGGCGACGACATGCTCGGCCGCGCGTTCGGCCGCCTGCTCGATCGTCAGCATCTGCCCGAAGACGTCGGCATCCGCACTGAGCTGAGCCATCGTCAGATACCCTCTTTCACCCGGGCCAGCACGGCGTCGAGCGGCTGCGCCTTGGCGAAGAGACAATCGGCGATGGCGGGGATATCGTCGAGCCCGATCACCGGCCGGCTGGCATCAGGAAACGGCGTATCGCTGGCGATCGCGACGATGCTGGGGTCACCCGGATGCAGCGGTGGCTTGCCGTTGGCGGCGCGATAGACCTCGAGCTTGGCATGCGGATCGCGCTTGAAACCTTCGACGATGACGAGGTCGACCGGCGACAGCCGCGCCAGCAACTCCGGGAGCACCGCCTCGGGCTCATCGCGCAGTTCGTGCAGCAACGCCCAGCGCTTGGCCGAGGAGATCAGCACCTCGGAGGCGCCGGCCTGCCTATGCGCCCATGAATCCTTGCCGGGCGTGTCGAGATCGAAAGCATGATGGGCGTGCTTGATCGTCGAGACCCTGACGCCGCGGCGGCTGAACTCCGGGATCAGCTTTGTGAGGAGGGTCGTCTTGCCGGCCCCGCTCCAGCCCGCCAGTCCGATCACGCGCATCGACAAGGACATCCTCAAAAGACAAAGCCGGGCGCGAGATGCGCCCGGCTGTCATCGTGCAAATGCCGTCAGCGGGTCAAGCGCGGCAAAAAGCTCACTCCGCCGGCTGCAGCTTGCCGGTGTGGACATGGCCCTTCTTCATCTCGTCGGCGACCCAGAGCGAATGGTGCTCCCTGGCCCAGTTGAGATCGACCTCGCCGGAGCCCATCGCGTCAAAGGCGCCCTCCATGCCGATGGTACCGATATAAATGTGCGCCAGGATCGCGGCGACCATCAGCACGCCGACGATGCCGTGGATCACGTTCCAGAATTGCAGGTTGAGCACGCCGCCCGCGGTCGCCGGGAAGAGCAGGTAGACGCCGGAGACGCCAAGCGCCGTGCCGCCGAGCACTACCGTCCAGAACACGATCTTCTGGCCGCCATTGAAGCGCTTGGCCGGCGGGTGGCCCTTGCCGACGATGCCGCCGCCAGCCGCGAACCAGCGGACATCGACCATGCCGGGAATGTTGTCCTTGATCCAGATCAGGAACATCAGGGCGATGCCGAGCATGAACGGCCAGGCGAGGTAATTGTGCGCCCACTTCGCCACGATCGAGATGTTGGTGAACGCCTCCGGGCCGATCAGCGGCAGCAACAGCGCCTTGCCGAAGGTGACGTTGAGCCCCGACAGCGCCAGCACGATGAAGCAGGCGGCGGTGAGCCAGTGGACGAAGCGCTCGAAACCGTTGAAGCGCGTCAATGTCTGCCCGGACGGGCCCCCCTCGATCCGGATGCGGCCGCGAACGAGATAAAAGGCGATCAGCGCGATCAGCATGCCGAGCACGGCAACGGCGCCGATCTTGGTCATGGTGTTCTGGTGGAAGGCGCGCCATTCGCGCCCTGCCGGACGCTCCAGCGTCGCAGCCTTCGTGTCGGGAATGGTGACACGGCCCTGCAGCTCGGCAGAAGGATTGCCCTTCAGCGCATCGAGGAACTGCTTCTCCTTGACCGAGTCGGCGGTCGGATTGACCTGCTGTGCGACGCTGGGCTGGGCGACGCCGACCGCGACGGCCAGCAGCAGCGCCGTGACGAGAAAGCGGAGATGGGCGCGGAGCGACATGGCGGCATCCTTTCGCGAAGGCGGCATCAAACTGGGGAGGAACGCACCCGACCCTTTTCGAGCCGTGATGCGCCCCCCTCCCCCAGCTCAGATCGTGATGGTTTCCCGGTACGCTGTCTGCCAGCCCCAAGCACCCGAGCCGTAGCCGCGTTTGACCACCCGTTCCTTGTAGATCTGCGCGATCACCTCGCCGTCGCCGGCAAGGAGCGACTTGGTCGAGCACATCTCGGCGCAGAGCGGCAGCTTGCCTTCGGCGAGGCGGTTCGAGCCGTATTTCTGGTACTCGGCCGGCGAGAGGTCGACCTCCGGGCCACCCGAGCAATAGGTGCACTTGTCCATCTTGCCACGCGAGCCGAAGTTGCTGACCTTCGGATATTGCGGGGCGCCGAACGGGCAGGCGTAGAAGCAGTAGCCACAGCCAATGCACAGATCCTTGTTGTGCAGTACGACGCCGTCGGCGGTGTTGTAGAAACAGTCGACCGGGCAGACGGCCATGCAAGGTGCATCGGTGCAGTGCATGCAGGCCATCGAGACCGAGCGCTCGCCCGGCTTGCCGTCATTGATGGTGACGACGCGCCGGCGGTTGATGCCCCAGGGCACGTCGTTCTCGTTCTTGCAGGCGGTGACGCAGGCGTTGCACTCGATGCAGCGGTCGGCGTCGCAGAGGAATTTCATCCGGGCCATGGTTCAGTTCCTCCTCACGCCGCCGCGATCTGGCAGAGCGTGACCTTGCCTTCGTGCATGGCGGTCACGGGGTCGTAGCCATAGGTAGTGACGGTATTGACGGACTCGCCGAGCACGATCGGATCCAGCCCCTTCGGGTAGTTGCCGCGCTGGTCGACGCCCTGGAAGAAGCCACCGAAATGGAAGGGCATGAAGGCCGCGCCCTTGCCGACGCGTTCTGTGACCAGCGCCTTGACCCTGGCCTTGGAGTTGTTCTCCGGGCCGGTGACCCAGACCATGGCGCCATCCCTGATGCCGCGTTCGGCCGCGTCCGCCGTGTTGATCTCGACGAACATGTCCTGCTGCAGTTCGGCCAGCCATTTGTTCGAGCGCGTCTCCTCGCCGCCGCCCTCGTATTCGACGAGGCGGCCGGAGGTCAGCACGATCGGGAAGGATTTTGCGATGCCCTTCTCGACCGCCGCCTTCTGCACGGAGGTGTGCAGGTTCGGGATGCGCAGCGTGCGCTCGTCCGGTCTGGCCGGCCATTTTGCCACGAGGTCGACGCGCGGCGAATAGATCGGCTCGCGGTGGACCGGCACCGGGTCGGGCAGGTTCCAGGCATTGGCCCGGGCCTTGCCGTTGCCATAGGGCACGCAGCCATGCTCCATCGCGACGCGCTGGATGCCGCCGGAGAGATCGGTCGACCAGGAGACATTGTCGATCGTATTGCCGCCGATCCAGGAGATCGTGGCCAGCTCCGCCGGCGTCAGGTCCTTGTCCCAGCCGAGCTTCTTCAGCACGCCCATGGTGAACTCGGGATAGCCGTCCTTGATCTCCGAGTTCAGCGAGTAGGAACCGCCCTCGGCGAGCAGGGTATCCTCGACCTTGCTCCCATCCGGCAGCGTGCGCTCGCGGGTGAGGCCGAAGCGCGGCCGGAAGGTGCCGCCGCCATCCTTCGCAGCGAGCGACGTGTTGTAGAGAATGTGGGTGCCGGGATGCTTGTATTCGGGCGTGCCCCAGCACGGCCAGGGCAGGCCGTAGAAATCGTTCTCGACCGGCGAGCCCTTGGCGCCGCGCAGCGTCACGATGTCGAACTTGTCCTGGTTCGCCATGTGCAGCTTCAGCCGCTCGGGCGACTGGCCGGTGTAGCCGGTCGACCAGCCGCCGCGGTTGATCTCCTTGAGGATGGATTCCGCCGTCGGTTCCAGCCCGATCTTGCCCTGGACCATCTCGTAGGGCCGGAACATCGCGTCGGCGAAGCCGAGCTTCTGCGAGAACTTGTAGATGACCGCGTAGTCGCTGGCGGATTCGAAGATCGGCTCGACGACCTTCTCGCCCCATTGCACCGAGCGGTTCGAGCAGGTGCGCGAGCCCGAGGTCTCGAACTGGGTGCAGATCGGCAGGATATAGGTGCCGTTCTTGCGTCCGCCGAGCGAGACGAAATTGGTCGGGTGCGGATCGCAGACGACAAGCAGCTCGAGCTTCTCGAGGCCCTTCACCGCATCAGGCATGCGCGGAATGGTGTTGCCGCCATGGCCCATGACGAACATGGCCTTGAGATTGTCCTTCTGGTCGACCTGCTCGGCCGGCAGGTTGGCCGCGTCGAACCAGCGGGTCGAGGTATGGCCCGAGGTCTCCATGTTCTGCTTGCGGGTGCGGGCGGCGCGGCCGCCCTTGGCCGGCACCTCGTCGAAGCGCGAGACGAAATAGTCGTAGTCGACGCCCCAGACGCGGGCCCAATGGCGCCAGGCGCCTTCGACCAGGCCGTAATAGCAAGGCAGGTTCGAGATATCCAAGCCGAAGTCGGTCGCGCCCTGGACGTTGCAGTGGCCGCGGAAGATGTTGGCGCCGGTGCCGCGGGCGCCGACATTGCCGGTCGCCAGCAGGAGCGTGCAGATGGCGCGGACGTTGGCCGTGCCAACCGAATGCTGGGTCACGCCCATGCACCAGACGAAGGTCGCCGGCTTCACCGTCGCGAAGGTCTGGGCGACACGCTTCATCTGCTCGCCCGGGACGCCGGTGATGTCCTCGACCGTCTTGGGATCGTATTTCTCGACCTCCTTGCGGACATCGTCCATGCCGTGGACGCGCGCGGCGATGAAGGCCTTGTCCTCCCAGCCGTTCTTGAAGATGTGCCACATCAGGCCCCAGATCACCGCGATGTCGGTGCCAGAGCGGAAGCGGACATAGTCGGTCGCGTGCGCCGCTGTGCGGGTCAGGCGCGGATCGAAGACGATGACGTTGGCGCGCTGCTGCTCCTTGCCGGTCAGGATGTGCTGCATCGAGACCGGATGCGCCTCGGCCGCGTTCGAGCCCATGAACAGCACGGTCTTCGAATTGCGGATGTCGTTGTAGGAATTGGTCATGGCGCCGTAGCCCCAGACGTTCGCGACGCCCGCGACCGTGGTCGAGTGGCAGATGCGCGCCTGATGGTCGACGTTGTTGGTGCCCCAGAAGGCCGCGAACTTGCGGAACAGGTAAGAGCCTTCGTTGGAGAACTTGGCGGAGCCGAGCAGATAGACGGAATCGGCGCCGGACTTGGCGCGAATCTCCATCATCTTGTCGCCGATCTCGTTGACCGCCTGGTCCCAGGACAGACGCTGCCACTGCCCGTCGACCAGCTTCATCGGGTATTTGATGCGGCGGTCGCCATGGACCAGCTCGCGAACCGAGGCTCCCTTGGCGCAATGGCTGCCGCGGTTGATCGGGCTCTCCCAGGCCGGCTCCTGGCCGACCCAGACGCCGTTGTTGACCTCGGCGCGGACCGTGCAGCCCACCGAGCAATGCGTGCAGATATTCTTGACGACCTTGGTGCCGGTGGCCGGGCCGAAATCGGCGGCTTCGGCCTTGCGGACCGAACCGATCTGCAGGGCGCCGGCAGCTGCGACGCCACCGGCGACGAGGCCGGAGCGGCGCAGGAAGGAGCGGCGGTCCATCACGCCGGAGGCGAGGCCCCCGAGGGCGCTCTGCAGGCGACCGCGCTGGACGTCGGCGGATTTGCGCTTGATCAGCATGACGCCAGCCTCCTCAGTAACGGTTGACGCGGTAGAAATCTTTGACGTGCTCGCTCTCGCGATAGCGCGCCTTGGTCTCGTCCTTGCCGGGATCGACGGCGGCCGCGGGCGTGACCGCGACGGGCGCGACGGCCACGGTCGCGCCGGCGCCGAGCGCCTTGAAGAAGTTGCGGCGGTCGAGAGCCGTCTCCTTGCTCTTCTGCGACATCGTCGTCTCCTCCGTGCCGTAAGTCATGCGGGCAGGCTCGCGGCCTGCGTCTCGATCGAGATGTAGAGGCTGCCGACCCGGCCGACGGCGCGATAGAAGCGCGCCGCCTCGGCGGTCTCGAGATCGGCGAAGAAACGGTCGGCCCAGGGCCGGATATGACGAGTGAAGAAGGAGGCCTCGTCGACGTCCTCGCCCGAGATCTCGCCGCGGATCAGCTTCGCCTCGATGTCCATCAGCACGGCGATGTGGTCCTCGGGCTCGCCAACGCGCTCCGCCCGGGCGAGGCCAAGCCTGCCCATGTCCTCGCGCACCAGAGCGAGCGGGCGCTCATGCAGGAAGCCGGTCAGGTAATAGGAGGCGTAAGGCAGGAGTTCGCCACGGCCAACGCCGATGAAGAGCTGGAAGAATTCGTCGCGAACCTGCTCGGGGCTCGCCTCGGCCGCGGCTTCCGCCAGCGCCAGATGGGCCATGCCAAGCGGCGAGGCATCGCCACGCAGGCCTTGCAAGGCGGCCAGCGTCTCGACCGTTGGGGCGCGCCAGAGCAAGGCGCCGATCAGCTCGAACTCGTCAGCGCGAGCAGCATCGAGCTCGTCGATCGCGGGCGTGGCAGCCTCGACGATGATCGGTTCCTGCGGATAGAGGTCGGGCCGCAGCTCGCTGCGGGAGACGCCGGTCAGGGCCTCCACCGAGAGGACGCGATCAGCCGGGACGCGCTTCCAGGTCGAGATCGCCGGCTGCGAGACGCCGACCGCCCGAGCCAGCGCACGTACGCCGCCAGCCGCTTCGATCGCCCGTTCCAGAGCCTGGTCGCGCATGAATGAAGGCGTCTCCAATCCCGCACCGGCACGTTGCGACGTGCTGGAGCCCGCGGTGATAATGAGACCTTATCGCTCTAGATTGCAATTGTTCTCAACTGAAACTCAAAGCGGTGTGGCGCCACCACCGCGCCGCCTCAGGCGCGGGCTTTCGGCGCGATTTTGCGGCGCAGCGGAAGCCTTCGGAATCACAGACACAGCTTCAGTGGCCATTTCGGCGGATTTTGCCGAGGCTTCCAGCTTGCTCAGGCGAACCGGCGACTGCTCAGCCTCGGCCTTCGGTTGCGGCGCAGCAGGATCATCGTCACCCGCCTCATTAGACGAAGGTTGAACAACTGCGACGTCGTTACGCACCGCCTCAGGCGGCTTGCCGAAGATGTTGGCCAGCATCTCCTCGACATTGTCCGACTCGCTGAGCGGCCCGTAGCCTGGCGCGCCGCCCGGTGTATTCCAGTCGAGCGCGTAGTCACGGGCCGGGTCGAGATAGCCCGAGATCGCCGGATCGCTCTCCCAGGCGCGGCGCAGCGCCTTGAGCTTCCACTCCTCCGGCACGTTCTGCTTCAGCCAATGGGCGAGGTCGAAATCCTTGTCGACGAGATCGAGTGAGGGAGGCTCGACCATCTCGGGCTCGGGCGCGGGTGCAGCTAGGTCCGAGGTGGGAGGGGGAGCGTCTCGCTGCTCCACGACCGCGGGCGCAACCGGCTGCTGCGCCTCGCGCTTGCGGCGCGCCCAGCGGCCAAGAAAGCCCTCATCGCGATCTTCGTCGTCGGGGCGCGACATCAATCCTCTCCGCGATCGAGACCGGGGCGTGGCCGCACGCCGCCTTTGCGCGGATCGTGCTCGGTGCGCTTGCGCTTGACGAATTCGCGCTCGACATGGTGCGCCTCGAAGAAGGCGAGCACGGCCCCGGCAATCGCAGCCGGCATCGGCACGGCCTCGACGATGTCATCGACGTTCTCCAGGAAGACCTCACCCTCCGAGGGATCGGCGGTGACGCCGACCAGCTCCAGCGCCGGCTCGATCCCGGTCGGCCGGACGGAGACCCAGAGTCTGGCCTGGCCGGTGGCGAAATTCTCACGGAAATGGGCGGTGTCGACCGAGTGCAGCGTCAGCACGGCCGAGCCGAGATAGAACTGCTCGCGCCTGTCATCGCCTGTGAGCCGGCTCCAGGGCGCGAGCGGCGGCGGCTCGGGCAGCACAGCGATCGGCGCCCAGGCATGATCGGCCCAGGGCGAGTCGAGCTTGCGCCGCTCGACCACGACACCGACCTCGTGATGCTGCTGCATGGCCTTATCCTCAGTTCGCCATCTCGTGAACCACGAGCGGCAGGCCAGTCACCAGGTTCTGCGGCTTCATCCTGACCAGCCGGTCGCCATCCATCGCCAGCATCAGATAGATAGGTGCTCCCCTGGCCGCCGGCAGCACCGGCACCTCCGATGGCAGCGTCAGACGGTAGAGCGCGATCAGGCGCGAGGCCTTGTCCTCGTCGAGCCCCTCGCCCTTCCAGAGCGCATTGCCGATTGCCGTCGCCTGCGCATCGAGGCCGACGAACCAGCGCCAGTTGGCATCGCGCACATTCTCGACGGCTTCGATCTCGACGTCGAAACCATGGATCTGCCTGATCCAGTAGCCGATCGCCCTGCCGAGCGCGACGCGGCCCGAGGGCTTGCCGCCGAGATCGAGCACCATGTCGAAGGCATCCGAGCGCTGCCAATAGCGCTCGGCATCGGCCTGCTTGAGGATATCGAGCGAGGTCACCGCCGGGCCGCCGAGCATGGCGAGCAGCGGCGAAGCGTGCCGGTCGGCCTCGTGCCCCTCGATCATCTCGGCATCGGCCAGCAGGATCGTGTTCTCGTGCAGGGTGACGCGCTGCGGCCGGAACAGGCATTCGGCGGCGCGCACGACGAAGGGATCGCTCTCCTCGTCGAGCCCGGCGCGCAGGATGACGTGAACGAGCTGATCGAGGAAGACGGGCGGGATACCGGAAGCGCCGCCGCGGATGATCCCGGCATAGGCGCCCTGCAGGGTCGGCGCCGCCAGCAGGCGCTCGCGCCAGCCGAGCAGGAAACGCCAGTTCTCGCGCGCATCGGCATCGGCGATGGCTGCGACCTCGCGTTCGGCGACTTCGGCCTGCGGCTCCGCCATCAGTTTGGCGTGCAGGGCCCGTTCGGCAGCGCAGGCCTCCTCAGGCGGCAGAACTTCCGGCCGCGCCAGATAGGCTTTGAGGAAATCATCGGTGACGACGAGGCCGCCGCCCGGCTCGCGGTCGAGCAGGAGATGGCCGGAGCTCGCCCAGAAATGAGTCATCGCGGCGCGTCCTTGATCAACTGCATCAGATCGACCTCTTCCTGCGGCTCGTCCTCGCCATCGGTCTCGACGAACTCGAAGGCGCGGAAGGCATCCTTCGGCGTATCGCCGCGCGGCATCAAGGTCCGGAAGCGCTCGCGGATTTCGCCCTCCTCCAGCGTGCGATGCAAAGCGAGCAGGGTCTGCGTGGGATGATCGCAGAGCGAGGCGGCAAAGGCGATCTCCTCTTCGGCTGCCGCGCGCGCGGCAGCGAGATCGGGGGCGCCGAGTTTTTCGACGAATTGCCCCGCAAGCCGCGCCACTGCCTGCTCACGCTCCTCCGCCGTCGCCTCCGTGACGACAGCGAGCGTGCTCCAGCCGAAGCTGCCGATGCCGAGGAAGCCGGAACGGAAGGCGACGCGCCCCTTGGTGTCGAGCCCGGCCACACTCTCGGGCATGAACAGGAAGGAGCCGGTGACCAGCCATTCGCCCGGTTCCGCCGCCTTGCGGAAAACGAAGCTGTCCGACGGGTCGAGCCTTATCGCACGCGGGAGCTTGAGGGCAGTCAAGGTAAAGCCCTCATCCTGAGGAGCGCTCCGCAGGAGCGCGTCTCGAAGGATGCTCCAGCTGGTTCCGGAGTCTCCTGAACCATCCTTCGAGACGCCGCTGTGCGGCTCCTCAGGATGAGGGCTGAGGAGAAAGGCGGTCTGGTTCCGACGGAAATCACAGCTTCGGCGCTCCGCTGTCACGGTCGAGCCAGTCGGCCTTGGCCAGCGCCTCGGTGAGGCTCCGGCGTTCGGCGCCGAACTGCGAGGTCGCGATCAGGTCGCCATTGGGCTCGATGCCATGGCGCACGCCGACGACCTTTTCCAGCCGGTCGAGCCAGCGCCGCGCCGCCGCCTTGGCGCCCTCCTCCTGCCACTGGCTGACGCCGAGCATGAGATGGCGGCAGAACGACTCGATCAGGTCGACCGCATCGACCTCCTCGAAGCCCTCCTCGGCCATGCCGACACCGGTCTGGCCGAGTTCGAAGGGCGACATCGTCGTGGCCCGGACCATGGCGCCGAAGACGAGCCAGTCCGGCACCTGCCCCTCCGGGCAATCCGCCGGCCAGCCGAGGCGGCCGCCGCCGATCAGGCCGAGATCATAGGTCAGCGCATCCGGCCAGCGGAACAGCAGCGGCCGCTCCGGCGGCGAATGCACCGCCAGCGCATCGGCGAGCGCGTTCATGGCGAGGTAGTGAGCGAGCCGGGCCTCGGCGAGGATGGCATCGGGCTCCAGAACCACCGCGAACTCGACGATGTCGAAACGTCGCACCCAGACCAAAGTCGCGGCCCCGGCCTCAGCCGCGATCGCCTGCGCATGGGCGAAGGCGTCGCCCGATTCGCGCAAGGTGACGAGCGAAAAGCCCGGCGGCAGCACCGGCTCGCGCCTGAGATCGTCCTGCCTGACCGGCCCTGCCGCCATCGTCCCTGCCCTGCCGCCTCTTATCCCAAGGGAGAGGCTTGCTTCTTTGGAGCCATTCCAATTCCATATAAGATGAGATTATCGCAAGCGCGACCAAAGACGCGCCGCGATCATGAGGATGCCTGCCCGATGACCGATGTCGCCCGCACGCTGATGATCTGCTCGTGCGAGGACACGATGCCGCTCGACGGCAAAGCGATCCAGCGCGGCTGCGGTGGCGCCGAGATCAGCGAGCACCGCCATCTCTGCCGCAGCCAGATCGAGCGCTTCCGCGCCATGCTGGCTAAGAGCGATGCGATCACCGTCGCCTGCACGCAGGAAGCGCCGCTGTTCGAGGAGGTCGCAGCCGACCTCGATTACGCCGGCGACCTTCTCTTTACGAACATTCGCGAACAGGCCGGTTGGTCGGACGAGGCCAAGGCTGCTGGCCCGAAGATGGCCGCCCTGCTCGCCGCCGCGAGCGAGCCCATGCCGCCGGCCTCGTTCACGACGCTGACCAGCAAGGGCGTCGCGCTGATCTATGGCCGCGACGAGGTCGCGATCACCCTGGCGCACCAGCTTGCCGAGCATCTTGACGTCACGGTGCTGCTGTCGCGTCCCGGCGAGATCGCGCCGCCGCGCAGCGACGAGTTCCCGGTGTTGAAGGGGACGATCGCGCAGGCAAGCGGCTGGCTCGGCGCCTTCGAGCTTACCGTTAACGACTACGCCGCCCCGAGCCCGTCCTCGCGCGGCAAGCTCGTCTTCGAGGCGCCACGCAATGGTGCGGTCTCGCACTGCGACGTCGTGATCGACGTCTCCGGCGGCACGCCACTGTTCCCGGCCGGTGACCTCCGCGCCGGCTATCTACGCGCCGATCCGCGCGATGCGGCGGCAATCGAGCGGCTCGCCTTCCAGGCGAGCGGGCTCGTCGGCGAGTTCGACAAGCCGGCCTATGTCGCCCTGAACGAAGGGCTTTGCGCCCATGCGCGCTCGCAGAAGACCGGCTGCACGCGCTGCCTCGAGCTTTGCCCGACCGGCGCGATCACGCCGGCGGGCGACCATGTCGCGATCTCCGCCGAGATCTGCGCCGGCTGCGGTGCCTGCGCCGCCGTCTGCCCGACCGGGGCCGTGACCTATGCGCTGCCGCCGGCCGATGCGCTATTGCGCAAGCTGCGGACCCTGCTCGTCACCTATGCCGAGGCCGGCGGGCGCGAGCCGATCGTGCTGCTGCATGACGGCGACCATGGCGAGCCGCTGATCGAGGCGCTCGCCCGCCATGGCGCCGGCCTGCCGGCGCGTGTCCTGCCCTTGCGCGTCAACGAGGTCACCCAGATCGGGCTGGAGATCTTCGCCGCGGCGCTCGCCTTCGGCGCCTCCGCCATCCGTGTGCTCGGCCGCGCCAAGCCGAAGCACGACCTCTCCGGCCTCACGCGCAATCTCGACTATGCCAATGCGCTCGCCGACGCGCTCGGCTATGGCGAGGCACGCGCCGGGCTGATCGAGACCGACGATCCCGATGCGCTCGCCGCCGCGCTCGCGAAGATCGCGCGCGGCACCAGCCCCGCCCAGCCCGCGCGCTTCCGGCCGATGGGAAGCGGACGCCCGCTGCTGCGCCAGACGATCGGCGAACTGCACGCCGCCGCGCCGACACCGGTTGCCAACGTCACGATGCCGCCGCTTGCGCCATTCGGGACGATCCATGTCGACACCGAAGGCTGCACGCTCTGCCTCGCCTGCGTCTCGGCCTGCCCGGTCAGCGCGCTCGGAGATAATCCGGAGCGGCCGACGCTCACCTTCCAAGAAGACCTTTGCGTGCAGTGCGGGCTCTGCGCCGCGACCTGTCCGGAGAAGGTGATCACGCTGGAGCCGCGCGTCGATTTCGACGCCTGGAAAGGCGGCCGCCAGATCGTCAAGCAAGAGGAACCCTTCCACTGCATCGCCTGCGCCAAGCCCTTCGGGGTCCGCAGCACGATCGAGAAGATCGCGGCCAAGCTCGAGAACAAGCACTGGATGTTCAAGGGCGACGGCGCCAAGCGCGCTGCAATCCTGCGCATGTGCGAGGATTGCCGGGTCGAGGCCGTGGTCAACGAGAGCTTCGACCCGCACCACTCGCCGCAGCGCCCGCCGGTGCGCACCACCGACGATTATCTGCGCGAGCGGGCGGAACGGGGCGAGGACCCGCTGGGGTAGCTCAGCGCGTCACCTTCTCCAGCCAGTCGACCAGCGCCTGCCGGTCTTCGGCCGAGTTGATGGTCTGCTCGGGCATCTTGGTGCCAGGCGTGTAGGCGTTCGGGCCGATCTCGAACAGCTTCGCCACCGTCTCCTTGCTCCACACGATGTCCATGCCCTTAAGCGCGTCGGAATAGGCATAGCCCGGCGCGGAGGCGATGTGGCGGCCGAAGATGCCGTGCAGGGTCGGGCCGGCGCGGTTGCCATCCGCCGGCGTCAGCGTGTGGCAGGCCGCGCAGGCGCGGAACACCTGCGCGCCGCGCTCGCCCTGGAAGGCGGCGAGCGCATCCTCGCCGGCGCGCGGCACCACCGCCCCGACATGCTCGCCAGTGACGGCGTTCCAGCGCCGGACCAGCCTGTCGGCGCCGCCGGAGAGGAGCTGCTTGCCGTCAGGCAGGAAGGCGAGCGACCAGACCGGCAGGCCAGGACCGACCAAAGTGGCGCGGATGGTGCGCGTTCTGCGGTCGACCAGCGCGACCTGGCCGCGCAGGCCGCCGGCCGCGATCGTCGCGCCATCCGGCGAGATGGCGAGCGCGATCAGCGGGGTGTCGCCGACCGCGATCTCGGCGCGCTGGGCTCCATCTTGTCCGAACAGGCGCAGACGGCCATCCGCAGCCGCGACCGCGATCTCGCCGTCGGGGGCGACGACGACGCCGTTGAGCGGGGCGGGCTTGGTGACGATCAGCGGCGCGCCGCCATCGGCGGGCCAGAAGCGCAAGGTCGCGTCATAGCCGGAGGAGACGACCATGCCGCCGGGTGCGAAGGCGACGCCGTTGACCGGTCCCTGGTGACCTTCGAGCACCCGGGCCGCACCGTCGGTCAGGGCGGTAACACGCACCGTCCCATCCCAAGACGCGGAGCCGAGATGCTGTCCTTCCGGCGAGATCGCGAGTGCCGCGACCGGCCCCCTGTGACCCTCGATCACCCTCACCGGCTCCGGTGCATCGCCGCGCCAAAGCGCGATCCTGCCGTCCTCGCCGCCGGTGGCGAAGCCGATGCCATTGACCGCGACGGCGGCGTTGACCGCGCCCTGATGGAAGCGCAGCACCCTGATCGCGCTGCCACGGGCGAGGTCCCAGAGGATCGCCGACTGGTCGAAGGAGCCGGTGAGTGCCGTCGCGCCATCAGCCGAAACGGCGGCCGCGCGCACCGGTCCGCCATGGCCGCGCAGTTCCTGAGCGGAGGTGGGCAGTGTCCCAAGGACAAGCGCGAGAAGCACCGCGCGACCCCTTCTCCCCTCGAGGGAGAAGGTGGCAGCGCGAAGCGCTGACGGATGAGGGCCGCGCCGCTGCGCCCATTTTCCATCGCTGCCCGTAGCCATCCTGCCCTCATCCGTCTGCTTCGCAGACACCTTCTCCCCCAAGGGGAGAAGGGTAAAGGCCCCTGTTGCTCCCTCGCGAAAAGCCATCATATGAAGCGCAACATCGTTCGATCGGCTTCGACTATGACGTCCATCCCGCTCAATCTGCGCGGCCTCAAGTGCCCCCTCCCCGCTTTGCGCGTGCGCAAGGCGCTGAAAACCGCGGCTCCGGGCGACCTGTTCCTGGTCGAATGCACGGACCCGATGGCGGCGATCGACATCCCCAATCTGATGCGCGAGACCGGCGACGCCATCGAACTCAGCAGCAGCGAGGGTGAGCTGCTGGTCTTCCACATCCGCAAGGCCGCGGCCTAGCGTCACGCCAGCATAACGGAGCCCAGATCGTGGCCCTTTCGCAAAACGACATCCTGCGCGCGCTCGAACTGGTGAAGCTGCCGGCGAGCGGGCAATCGCTGGCGGCGTCCGGCCGCATCGGCGACATCCTGATCGACGGCGGCAAGGTGATCTTCGCGATCGGCATCGACGCGACCGAAGCCAGCGCGATGGAACCGGTACGCAAGGCGGCCGAGAGCGCAGTCGGCGGCATTCCCGGCGTGACGCAGGTGCTGGTCGGCCTCACCGCCGACAAGGCGCCGGGACGCGCACCCTCGCAGGCGGCCGAAGCGCGCCGGCAGGCGCATGGCCAGCCCGGCCCCGGCGGGCCGGTACCGAAGGCGGCCGGCATTCCCGGCGTCAAGCAGATCATCGCCGTGGCGAGCGGCAAGGGCGGCGTCGGCAAGTCGACCACCACAGCCAATCTCGCTGTCGGCCTGGCGACCCTTGGCCTCAAGGTCGGCGTGCTCGATGCCGACATCTATGGCCCGTCGGTGCCGAAGATCTTCGGCATCACCGGCAAGCCGCGACTGGTCTCGGGCCGCACGCTCGCACCGATGGAGGCCTATGGCCTGAAGATCATGTCGATCGGCTTCCTGATCGACGAGGAAACGCCGATGATCTGGCGCGGCCCGATGGTGATCTCGGCGATCACCCAGATGCTGCGCGAGGTCGCCTGGGGCGAGCTCGACGTGCTCGTCGTCGACATGCCGCCCGGCACCGGCGACGCCCAGCTCACCATGGCGCAGCAAACCCCGCTCGCCGGGGCGGTGATCGTCTCGACGCCGCAGGACCTCGCTTTGCTCGATGCGAGGCGCGGCGTCGCCATGTTCAAGAAGGTCGAGGTGCCGATCCTCGGCATTGTCGAGAACATGAGCTATTTCATCTGCCCGGAATGCGGCCACCGCTCCGACATCTTCGCCCATGGCGGCGCCCGGCATGAGGCGGAGCGGCTCGGCGTGCCCTTCCTCGGCGAGATCCCGCTCGCCATGCCGATCCGCGAGACCTCCGATGGCGGCCGCCCCATTGTCGCGAGCGACCCGGACAGCGCCCATGCCAAGGCCTATGTCGCACTGGCGCGACAGGTGAAGGCCGGCCTTGCCGGGCCGGCCCGGGCGGCGCCGCGGATCGTGATCGAATAAGGCTGGTCGGCCGCCTCTATCTCTGGAGATGGAGGCCGCTTGACCGATCGGCCTGTGTTGCGAACCGATCGGGAGACACTTTTTCTGCTTCCGTCTGTCGCTCGGTCAGCATCCAGATGTGCCCGAATGGGTCGAACAGCGAGGCGACCCGCCGCCCTTCGGTATCGGTCTGGACCCGGTCGCGCAGCGCAGCACCCGCGACGATCGCCTGGGCGAAGCAGATTTCGATGTCGGGAACCGTCAGCAGAATCGTCATGCTGACCGCGCCGGCCGCCTTGGGGAAGAACGGGCCGCCATAGGACGGCTCTTCTTCACGGCGTGGGTTGGAACCGGCGACGGAGACGCGGGTTCCGCCGATGAGCATCTCGACCCCGGCGAGTTCGCCGTCGACCCTGTGCGTCTTGAGCTGCCGTGCCTCGAAGGCTTCGCTGTAGAAGTCCGCGGCCTCCTGCTCACGCCCGTGCTGCACGAAAATCGCCAGGCCCAAGCCGATGCTCTGCTTCATGTCGAATCTCCTGATCCGTCGCCGCTGGGAAAGAGGACCTCGAAGCCGGCGGATTCTTGATCGATCCGCGGCGAGCTCGCGCACGGCCCATCACCGATCCGCGATGACATCAGATTTTGTTCATGATATGTTCTAGGTCACAGAACCTGTGGAGACGCGATCATGCCCGTCCTGCCGACACGCCATATCAGCATCGCGATCGACCGGCCGATCGAGGAGGTCTACGGCTTCCTCGCCGAGCCCCTGAACTTCCCGAAATGGGCAGAAGGCCTCGGGGCTGAGTTCAGCCATGTCGAGGGCATGACCTATCGCGCCAAGACGCCGATGGGGCCGATGCGCGTGCTATTCAGCGAGCCCAATCGCTATGGCGTGCTCGACCATGCCGTCATCCCCGACAGCGGCATGCCTATGCACAACCCGATGCGCGCGCTGGCGAACGGCAGTGGCAGCGAGGTGGTGTTCACACTGCTCAGGCGGCCCGACATGACGGATGACGACTTCGCCCGCGATGCCGAATGGATCGCGGCCGATCTTGCCCGGTTGAAGAAACTGCTGGAGGGCTAGAGCCGCACGCTGCTGGTCGCATAGGCGACATCGACCGGGCGCTGATAGGTCGCCAGCACCAGGCTCGCCCCGTAGGCGGCAATGGCGGCGAAGGCGACGGCGATGGCAAAGGACTTCATGCGGCTTCCCCCAGGAGGCAGGCGAATAAGCTTCGCTTATCGGTTGAATCTAGGGGCGGTGCTTGCGCCGATCAAGCATCGCCAAGCGCGGCATGGAGCCGCTCGGCTTCGGCGAGATCGTCCGGCCGGTTGGCGTTGAAGAAGGGATCGACCGGCGTCACCGGCCATTCGACTTCTGCCACCCCATGGCGCGCCGTCCAGCGGTCGATCTTGCGCTCGTCCTCGAGCGTGAGCGCATGGCGCAGTTCCTCGCGCAGAAAAACCGGCCAGAGCCCGATCACCGGATGGGTCCAGCCGCTCGAGGCGGCACAGGCAAGCGGCACATTCGCCGCCTCCCGCGCCGCATGCAGCCGCGCCACGAGATCCCGCGGGATGAAGGGCGTGTCGGCGGCGACGCTGACCAGCCATTGCGCCCCCGGCCGGTTCGCGGCCAGCCAGTCGAGCCCGGCGAGGATGCCGGCGAGCGGCCCGGCGAAATCCGGCACGCTGTCGGCTACGACGGGCAGATTGTAATCGGAAAAGCGCGCGGGATCGCCATTGGCGTTGAGCAGGAGGCCATCGCATTGCGGCGCCAGGCGGTCGATCACATGGGCGAGGATAGTTCGGCCGGCGATCGTGCGCAGCGGCTTGTCACCGCCGCCCATGCGCCGGGCGAGCCCGCCAGCGAGAAGGAGGCCGAGGGTCGGAGGAGCCGCTTCAATCATCGCCCCCTGCCCCCTTGCGGCGATGCTTGCCGCCCTCGTCCTCGACGCTGTCCGGATCCTGATCGAAGACGATGCGGTCCTCGCCGGCCAGCGCCAGGAAGCGCTTGCCGCGGGCGCGGCCGATCAGGGTCAGGCCGGCCTTGCGGGCGAGCTCAACGCCCCATTCGGTGAAGCCCGAGCGCGAGACCAGGATCGGGATGCCCATGCGAACCGTCTTGATCACCATCTCCGAGGTCAGACGGCCGGTGGTGTAGAAGATCATCTTGCCGGGATCGACATCGTGGCGGAACAGCCAGCCGGCGACCTTGTCGACGGCGTTGTGGCGGCCGACATCCTCCATATAGACCAGTGGCCGGTCGCGTTCGCAGAGCACGCAGCCATGGATCGCGCCGGCCTCCAGATAGAGCGAGGGCGTCGTGTTGATCTTGCGGGTCAGCGCATAGAGCCAGCTCGTGCGCAATTCGGCCTTGGGCAGGACGATCTCGTCGATCGCCTCCATCAGGTCGCCGAAGGCGGTGCCTTGCGCGCAGCCCGAGGTCAGCGTCTTCTTCTTCAGCTTCTGCTCGAAATTGGTGCGCTCCGGCGTGCGCACTACCACGACCTCAAGCTCCTCGTCATAATCGACAGCCTCGACGACGTCGCCACGCCTGAGCATGTTCTGGTTGAGGAGATAGCCGAGCGCCAGATACTCCGGATGGTCGCCGATCGTCATCATCGTGACGATCTCCTGGCTGTTCAGATAGAGCGTCAGCGCCCGCTCAGTGACGACGCGAGTCTCGACCCGAGCGCCGGTGTGGTCGATGCCGGCGACGCGCGCGCCGAGCCGCGCAGCGGCAGGGTCGGGCCGGACCAGATAGTCGTCGAGAAAATCGCTGCCGAGCGGCACGAAACGGCTCCTTGCGGGCGTCAGGCCGGCTGGCGCAGCGCCGCCATCGCCCAACCGGTTACCGCACCCGGCTCGGGCGGCAGGCGCTGCCAATCCTCGCCGGCGAACTCCGACCAGGCGGGAAGCATGTCGTCGCGCACCGCCGTCAGCAGCGGCAGACCGGCAACGACTCCGGCGGCTATCTCGGCACGCAGGCCCTGGCCGAGTACCTCCTGCTTGCCGAACTTGTTGACGATGACGAGGTCGACCGGGCCGGAGAGCGCTCCCGAGACGGCCGCGCCGGCGGCGGCGAGCCCGGCCGCGTCAAGCCGGCAGCCGGTCGAACCGGCGCCGCGATCCTCGCTGATCGGGAAAAGCCGACCAGAGGCGAGATCCTCGAGCGCCATGCTGGCGCAGCCGCTCATGCAGTCGCCATTATTGTGCTGGACCACGCCACCGAGGCGGACGGCCTCGCGCTTCAGGGAATCGGCGACCTCCGCCATCAGTTCATCGATGGGGAAGCCCGAGGAATAGACGATCGCGGCGAGCGGAGCAGTCATCGTTGTCCTTCATCCCACGGAACGACGCTTACGGCCAGTGAACTTTAGGTGTTCCAAACTGCATGAGATGCTTTGCCAGTGTTGCAACGCACCTACAGTCGCAGCCTGCAACCGGCGCTAGGGTGAAATGGGCTGTTCCCGGCATCCCGGCCGGGCGCGGCTCGCCGTGAGTCCCGCGTGCCCATGATCCGTCCGAACTCTCAGACGCCCCTCGACCCCGCGACCGACGCCGCGCTGCTGCTGCGCCGCATCGGCTTCGCAACGCTGGCGCTCGCCTTGCCGCTGGCCTCGCTGGTCTCGCGCCGCGCCGCCGTCGTTCTGGTGCCGATCGGCGTCATCTTGCTGGCCATTGCCGCGTTGATCGAGGCGCCGCGCTGGTTCGCCGGCAACATCAGGGCATCGATCTTCAGCCGTGCCGGACTGACGCTGTGGGCACTGGTCGGCTGGGCCGTGCTCTCGCTGGTCTGGAGCCCCTATACCGGCTCGGCCACCGAGAAGGCGGCCAATCTCTTCCTCGCGGTGGCGCTGGGCTTTGCCGGCGCAGCCGCCCTGCCCGAGCGCATGCGCGCCTCGAACCTCAATCTCGCGGCGCTCGGCGCCGGCACCGCCGCGATCTTCGCGCTCGGCCTGCTGCTGACCGAGGCGCTCGGGCCGGTCGACTCACGCGCCGCCGATGCTGCCGGCAGTGTCGAACGCGGCGTCAGCGTCGTACTCATCATGGCCTGGCCGGCGCTGGCCTGGCTGCTCTCGCGCGAGCGCGGGCTGACGGCGCTGGGGCTGGCGCTCGTCGTCGGGCTGCTCGCCCTCTCCCGCATCGAGGATGGCGAGGCGATGGCGATGCTGTGCGGCGCGATCGCCTTCGGCGCGGTCAGCGCCAACCGCATCGTCGGCGCCAGGCTGATGGGCGGGATCATGGCCGGGCTGATGCT
The DNA here is from genome assembly GCF_050275675.1 of Allobosea sp. NPDC003192. Classification (NCBI taxonomy): domain Bacteria; kingdom Pseudomonadati; phylum Pseudomonadota; class Alphaproteobacteria; order Hyphomicrobiales; family Alloboseaceae; genus Allobosea; species Allobosea sp. NPDC003192. Next base: position 145,889 of record NZ_JBNNPK010000014.1, on the reverse strand, counting down.
GCTCGCCCCGCTCCTGCCCTTCCTGCTGCTGCCCTTCTTCCGGCTCTCGCCGGCCGTGTTCAGCACAGTCGGCGCCGGGCTCGACATCTGGGCCGACATCATCTCCAGCCGCCCGGTCCAGCTGATCACCGGCCACGGGCTCGACACCGTGCTGCGCGGGCGGACCACCGGGGCACTCCCGATCGAGGTTCCGACCACCATCCTGTTCGAGACCTGGTACGAGCTCGGCCTGGTCGGTGCGGCGACGGCAGCGCTCTGCCTCTATTTCGCCGTCAGCGCCGCCGGCCGGATGCCGGGCGCGCTCGCGGCCGGCGGCGTCGCGGCCTATGTCACGGCCTTCGCGCTGGCGGCGCTCGGCTTCGCCTCGTTCCAGACCTGGTGGCTGATGACGCTGACCGCCGTCGCGCTGCTGTTCACCGCGATCGCCCGGGGGCAGTACCGCACGGAGCGGCCGGTGGCTCCGCTCGGCCGGCGACCGAAGGCGCCGAGCCTGCCGCCTGGGGAGTGAGCGGGCGCAGCTTTTCCCGCCCGCCGCGCAGCGCTATCATCGCTCCCCGTACCGATCGGAGGGCGCGGCCGCGATGCTTGCCGAAGACGATCCGCTCATCCTCGATCTCGTCGAATGGGTTGCGCGCGACGAGCGCTCGCATGCCGACCTCATGGAGAGCTGGCGCACCTCCTGCCCACGCCTGACGGTCTGGGAGGACGCTGTCGATCGCGGCTATGTCGCGCGCGAAGGCCGGCTGGTCACGGTGACGCGCCGGGGCCATGAGCTACTCAGCTCGCATGGCCGGCGCGCCGCCTGAGCAAGCTGCCTACGCCGCTTCCCGCCCCGCATTCACCGCGTGGCAGGCGACGCCGTCGATCACCGGCGGGTTCTCGACCCGGCAACGATCGAAGACCAGCGGACAGCGCGGGTGAAAAGTGCAGCCCGAGGGCGGGTTGATCGGGTTCGGGATCTCGCCTTTCACCCCCTCGCGCGGCTTGCCGATCATGGCGAGGTCCGGCACCGCATCGAGCAGCATCCTAGTATAGGGATGGCGCGGGGCGGCGAAGAGCTGCTTGCCATCGGAGACCTCGACGAGGCGGCCGAGATACATCACGCCGATGCGGGTCGCCATGTGCCGGACGACCGCGAGATTATGGCTGATGAAGAGATAGGTCAGCCCGAATTTCTGCTGCAGATCGCGCATCAGGTTGAGGATCTGCGCCTGCACGGAGACGTCGAGCGCCGAGGTCGGCTCGTCGCAGACGATGAACTCGGCGTTGGAGGCAAGCGCGCGGGCGATCGCAATGCGCTGACGCTGGCCGCCGGAGAATTCGTGCGGGAACTTCTTGCCGTCGTCCGGATGCAAGCCGACCAGCGAGAGCAGTTCTCCGACGCGCGCCTCGATCGCGGCATCGCCCTGGATGATGTCGAAGGCGCGGATCGGCTCGGCGATGATCCGCCCGACGCGCCAGCGCGGATTGAGCGAGGCGTAGGGGTCCTGGAAGATCATCTGGATGCGCCGGCGCAGGCGCTGACGCTCGGCCGCGGCAGCCTGATCGGACATCGAGACGCCGTCGATGGAGACGGTGCCGCCGGAGGGGTGCAGCAGACCGACGACCATGCGCGCCACGGTCGACTTGCCCGAGCCGGACTCGCCGACGAGCGCGAAGGTCTCGCCCTTACGAATGTCGAAGGAGACGCCGTCGACGGCCTTGAGATACTGCTTGTCCTGCCGTTCGAGCACCCGGTTGAGCCAGGGCTTGGAAACGTCGAAGACGCGCTTGAGGTCACGGACCTGGACGAAGGCTTTCTCGCTCACGCTGCGATCTCCGTCTTGCCGGTCGGCACCTGCGCCTTGTCGTAGAGATGGCAGGCGACCTGGTGGCCGCCGACATCGATGAGTTCCGGCCGCTCGACATGGCAACGGGCGAACACCTTGGAGCAGCGCGGATTGAAGGCGCAGCCCTTAGGAATGTTCGAGAGCCGCGGCATCGCGCCGGGAATCTGCACCAGCCGCTCGGCGTCGCCCTCGATCGAGGGGATCGCGCCCATCAACCCTTGCGTATAGGGGTGGAGCGGCTGCTTGATGACCTCGCGCACCGGGCCAATCTCCGCGACGCGCCCGGCATACATCACCGCGACGCGATCGGCGGTCTCGGCGATCACCCCCATATCGTGCGTCACCAGCATCACCGAGGTGCCGCGTTCCTTGCAGAGCCGCTTGATCAGGCCGATGATCTGCGCCTGCACGGAGACGTCGAGCGCGGTGGTCGGCTCGTCTGCGATGATGAATTCCGGCTCGGCGCAGAGCGCGAGCGCGATGACGACGCGCTGGCGCATGCCGCCGGAGAATTCGTGCGGGTAGCCGTCGATGCGCCGTTCCGGCGCGGGGATGCCGACCTCGTCGAGCAAAGCGATGGCGCGCTTGCGCGCATCGGCCGCGTTGAGGTCGGTATGGGTCTGGATCGTCTCGATCAACTGCTCGCCGACCCGGTAGAGCGGGTTGAGGCTTGTCAGCGGGTCCTGGAAGATCATGCCGATGCGCTTGCCGCGGACTCGGCGCATCTCCTCCGGCGGCAGGTGATCGACACGCTTGCCGGAGAGCACGACCTTGCCGTCGGCGATCCGGCCCGGCGGATCGATCAGACCGATGATGGCCGAGCCGGTGACCGACTTGCCGGCGCCGGATTCGCCGACCACGCCGAGCACCTCGCCGCGGGCGATATCGAAGGAAATCTTGTCGAGGGCGCGCAACGTGCCACGCCGCGTGACGAACTCGACGGTGAGGTCCTGAACCGAGAGGACGGGTTGGGTCATCGCAGCTCCGCGGACACGAATGAAGGCGAGAAGCGTATCATCGTCACCTCAGTTTCGGATTGAGCGCATCGCGCAGCCAGTCGCCGAACAGATTGATCGAGAGCGCGAACAGGATCAGCACGAGCGAAGGAAAGAGCAGGATCCACCACTCGCCGGAGAACAGGTATTGCTGGCCGAAGCGGATCAGCGTGCCTAGCGAGGGCTGGGTCGGCGGCATGCCGACGCCGAGGAAGGAGAGCGTCGCCTCCTCGATCACCGCCAGCGCAAGATTGATCGTGGCGATGACGAGCACTGGGCCGGCGACATTGGGCAGGACGTGCTTGAGCATCACCGGCCAGGCCTTGAGGCCGATCAGACGGGCGGCATCGACATAGACCTTGTTCTTCTCGACCAGGGTCGAGCCACGCACGGTGCGGGCATATTGCGCCCAGTTCGACAGGCCGATCGCGACGACGAGGACGAGCAGCGTCATCTGCTCCTGCGCCGCCGGCGGGATCAATCCGCGCGCCACACCGAAGACGAGCAGCGCCACCAGAATCGCCGGGAAGGAGAGCTGGATGTCGGCGACGCGCATGATCAGCGCCTCGGTGCGGCCGCCGACATAGCCGGCGACGAGTCCCAGACCGACGCCGAGCACCAGCGAGAACAGCACCGAGGCCGCGCCAACGATCAGCGAGACGCGCGAGCCGTAGAGGATCGCCGAGAAGATGTCGCGGCCCTGCCCGTCCGACCCCAGCCAGAAGACCTTGCCGGTGATCTCGTTGGGCTGCATCGGCCGCGAGAAGCCGTCGGAGAGATCGAGCGTGGCCGGATCGAACGGGTCGTAGGGCGCGATCAGCGGGGCGAAGACGGCGGCGAGCACGAGCAGCAGCGCCATGATGCTGGCCACCACCGTGATCGGTGAGGAGCGGAAGGAATAGGCGAGGTCCGAATCCCAGAGCCGGGCGAAGCGGCCGGGTGATTTCGGGGCGGGCAAGGGAGCTGTCGTCATCGCCGCCTCACTTCGCCGGGACCAGGACGCCGCCGCGCAGGCGTGGATCGAGCGCGACATAGACGATATCGACTAGGAGCGAGGTCAGCACGAAGACGAAGGCGACGAAGAGCAGATAGGCCGACATCACGGGAACGTCGACGAACTGCACGGCGTTGACGAAGAGCGCGCCCAGTCCCGGCCACTGGAACACCGTCTCGGTGACGATCGCGAAGGCGATGACACCACCGAGCTGGACGCCGGCGATGGTGATCACCGGGATCATGGTGTTGCGCAGGGCATGGCGGAACTCGATCCTGCGCTCGGGAATGCCGCGCGCCCTGGCGAAGCGGATGAAATCGGCGCGCATCACCTCCAGCATCTCGGAGCGGACGAGGCGCATCACCAGCGTCAACTGCAGGAAGCCCAGGGTCAGCACCGGCATGACCAGCGACTTGAGTCCGCTCGCGGTCAAAAGCCCGGTCGACCACCAGCCGATCTGAACGGTGTCGCCGCGCCCGAAGGAGGGTAGCCAGCGAAGCTCGACGGCAAAGATGTAGATCAGCCCGATGCCGATCAGGAAGGTCGGCAAGCTGACCCCGATCAGGGATACCGACATGACGAGATTGGCGATCCAGCCATCGCGGCGGATCGCGGCATAGACACCAAAGGCGATGCCGGTGACGAAGGCGAAGATCGCCGAGAGTACGGCCAGCTCCACCGTCGCCGGCAGCCGCTCGAGGATCAGCGAGGAGACCTTGCGGCCCTGGCGATAGGAGATTCCGAAGTCGCCGCGGGCCGCATCGGCGACGAAGCGGGCGAACTGCAGCGGCACAGGATCGTTGAGGCCGAGCCGCTCAGTCAGCTCGGCCCGGTCCTGCAACGTCGCTTCCTGGCCGAGCATGTTGACGACGGGATCGCCGACGAAGCGGAACATGGAGAAGGCGATGAAGGCGACGGCGAGCATCACCACCAGCCCCTGCATCAGCGAGCGCAGGATATAGGCGAGCATCGCGTCGATAACCCCTCTACACGAACGATGTCGCGGGGCCGTCTAGGTGCGGCCCCTGCGACGGATGCCGGCTCTACGAGCCCTTGAACGAAACCATCTTCAGCTTCGGGTTGTTCGAAACGTCGACGGGTATGTCGAGCGCCGATTTCATGCCGTAGCTGAGCGACTGATGGTGGAGCGGCAGGTAGATCGTCTCGTCCTTCACCTTCGCCCAGATCTTGGCGATGGTGGCGTCGCGCTTGGCGATGTCGATCTCCTTGGAGAGCGTCTGGATCTGCGCGTCGACATCCTTGTCGGAATAACCGGTCGCGTTCCAGCTGCCCTGCGAACCGGTGCGGCTGTGGTACATATAGGAGAAGACGTAGTCGCTATCGAAGGTCGGGACCCCCCAGCCGACGAGGTAGAACTCGGTTTCAGGCGGGTTCTTCTGGATCAGGTTGAAGTGGATCGACTTCGACTGCGAGACCAGATTCACCTTGACGCCGATCTGGCCGAACATGCCGACCGCCGACTGGCAGATGCCCTCATCGTTGATATAGCGGTCGTTCGAGCAGTGCAGCGTCACCGAGAAGCCGTTGGGATAGCCGGCCTCGGCGAGCAGCGCCTTGGCCTTTGCGACGTCGGTCGCAGGCGCCGCATCGAGCTCTTTGGTCCAGCCATTGGCGAAAGGCGGCAGGATGATGCCGGTCGGGATCGACTCGCCGCGCATCACCACGCGCTGGATAGCCTGGCGGTTGATCGCCATGTTCATCGCCTGGCGGACGCGCTTGTCGGCGAAGGGGTTCTTGCCCTCGACATTGTCGCTCTTCAGGTCCTTGGACGCGACGTCCATGCCGAAGAAGATGGTGCGGTTCTCGGGGCCGGAGGTGACGCGCAGCTTGGAATCGCCCTTCAGCCTGGCGATGTCCTGCACCGGCACGTCCTGGACGAAGTCGACCTCGCCGGAGAGCAGCGCCGCGATGCGGGTCGCGTCCTGCTTGATCGGCACATAGGTGAGTTCGGTGATCTCGAGCGGCACCTTGGCCTTGGCCCAATAATTCTCGTTGCGCTTCATTACCGTCTTCACGTCGGCTTCGCGCGAGACGAGGACGAAGGGGCCGGTGCCGTTGGCGTTGCGGACGGCGTAGTTCTCTTCCTTGTTCTTGAAGTCCTGCGCCTTGGTGGCGTTGTTCTTCTCCGCCCAGGCCTTGCTCATGATGCGGATCGAGGAGGTGTTGTTGATGAGGAGCGGATTCGGCCCCTTGGTCTTGATCCGGACCGTCAGGTCGTCGACCTTCGAGACCTTCTCGACCGAGGTCAGGTAGCCCTTGAAATCCGAGGTCGGCTGCATGGCGCGCTCATAGGAGAACACCACATCGTCGGCGGTGAAGGGCGCGCCGTCATGGAACTTGACGCCCTCCTGCAGCTTGAACTCCCAGGTGGTCGGATCGTCCGGCAGCACCTTCCAGGACGAAGCCAGCAGCGGGTGGAGCTTGCCGGCATGGTCGCGCTCGGTCAGGCTCTCATACATATGCTGGTTGACCGAGGTCGTCAGGCCCTCATTCTGGCCGTGCGGATCGATCGTCAGCGCATCGCCCGCCGAGGCCCATTTCAGCGGCTTGGCTTCGACGGCGCCGAGCGCCAGCACGGAGACGCCGAGCAGCGCAGCGGCAAGCGCAAGATTACGCGGTTTCATCGGATTTGACCTCCCAGTCGCGGCCCGGTCGCGGGCCAGCCGAAGCGCCGGATGTTAGGACCCGCCCCCTTGTCTGTCACGGGTCCAATCTGCGTAAAACACATGGCTTCGGCAGGCGTTTGCTGCGCAAAAAGGCGGTTTGCACAGCAAATCCTGCTCATCGCAGCCTCGGGTTCAGGGCGTCGCGCAGCCAGTCGCCGAGCAGGTTCACTGCCAGGACCAAAATGGCGAGAGTCACACCCGGGAACGTCACGATCCACCAGTCGCCTGAGAACAGGTAGCGGTTGCCGATCGAGATCAGCGTTCCCAGCGAGGGCTGGGTCGGCGGCAGGCCGACGCCGAGGAAGGACAGTGTCGCCTCGGTGATGACCGCAAGCGCCAGGTTGATGGTCAGGATGACCAGCACCGGGCCAATCACGTTCGGCAGGACATGGCGCAGCATGATCAGCGGTGCCGGCAGGCCGACGAGCCGGGCAGCCTGGACATAGTCCTTGTTGCGCTCGACCAGGGTCGAGCCGCGGATGGTGCGGGCGTACTGCACCCAGAAGCTCAATCCGATCGAGATCACCAGCACGTAGAGCGCAGTGTCCTCGCGGTTCGCATGCTTGAAGATGCCGCGGACGACACCGTCGATCAGCAGCGCTATCAGGATGGCAGGGAAGGTCAATTGCACGTCGGCGATGCGCATGATCAGCGAATCGACGCGGCCGCCGAGATAGCCGGCGAGCAGGCCGAGCGTGATGCCGATCGTCGCCGCGAGCGCGACGCCGAGCAGGCCGACGATCAGCGAGACGCGCAGGCCATAGAGAATCGCCGAATAGAGATCGCGGCCCTGATCGTCGGTACCGAAGATGAATTTCGGATCGCCGCCATCCTGCCAGGCCGGCGGGATGTTGGCGTCGGAGAGGAAGACGGTCGCCGGATCGAACGGATTGGTCGGCGCGATCCAAGGGGAGAAGAAGGCGCCGACGAACAACACCAGTACGATCACCGCGGCGACCATCGTCACCTTGGAACGCAGGAAGCTCGCCAGGATGTCGCTGTCGAGGATGCGGGCCCAGAGCGAGGGCGGCTGTTTCGAGGAGGAAGCGGGTTGCGCGCTCATGACCGGCCTCAATGCGCCCCGATCGTCGCGCGCAGGCGCGGATCGACCAGCGCGTAGAGCAGGTCGACGATCAGGTTGATGCTGACGAACAGGAAGGAGATCAACATGAGGTAGGCGGCCATGATCGGGATATCGACCTGCTGCACCGCCTTGAGGAAGAGCAGGCCCATGCCCGGCCACTGGAACACCGTCTCGGTGATGATGGCGAAGGCGATGATCGAGCCGAGCTGCAGGCCGGCGATGGTGATCACCGGCACCAGCGTGTTCTTCAGCGCATGGCCGAAATGGATGGCGCGCGTCCTGAGGCCCCGGGCACGGGCGAACTTGATGTAATCGGTGCGCAGGACCTCGAGCATCTCGGCCCGGACGAGGCGCATGATCAGCGTCATCTGGAACAGGCCGAGCGTGATCGAAGGCAGGATCAGAGCCTTCCAGCCCGAGGCGGTCAGCAGGCCGGTAGTCCACCAGTTGCCGATCTTCACCACCTCGCCGCGCCCGAAGGAGGGCAGCCAGCCGAGCGTCACCGAGAACAGGTAGATCAGGAGGATGCCGATCAGGAAGGTCGGCAGGCTGATGCCGACCAGCGAGACCGTCTGGAAGATCTTCGCCAGCCAGCTATCGCGGCGCAGCGCCGTATAGACGCCCATGGGTATGCCGACCAGCAATGAGAACAGAGCCGACATGAAGGCGAGTTCCAGCGTCGCCGGGGCGCGCTCGCCGAGCAGCGAGATCACCGGCAGGCGGAACTGGTAGGAGACGCCAAATTCGAGCCGGGCGGCGTTATAGATGTAGCGCGCGAACTGGACGACGACCGGCTCGTCGAGGCCGAGCGTCTGGCGCAGTTGCGCGACCTGCTCCTGCGGCGTGTCGACGCCGACCATCTGGTTCACCGGGTCGCCGACGAAGCGGAACATGGTGAAGGCGATCAGCGCGACCGCGAGCATCACGATCAGCGACTGGAACAGCCGGCGCAGGACAAATGCGAGCATGGTCGCCTTTCAAGTAGGGCTTCGCCAGCTTCGTCATTCCGGCCAGGATGAAGCGGAATATCGGACTCGATCGTAGAGCTAGGGGCTTACGACGGTTTCCAGTGCCGCGCCGCTATGCGGCTGGTCGGAATGACAGCGCTGTTCTGCGAAGCTGGAGAGGCTGCGCGCCGAGGGATGCTCGGCGCGCGCGGACCCTCACTGCTCCTTGGTGGCGTAGTAGAGCAGCACCGAATTGTCGGCGCGCTGGGCGAGCTTCACCTTCTTCGAGACACCCCAGGCCAGGGCCTGCTGGTGCAGCGGAATGTAGGAGAACTCGTCGACGGTCATCTTGTAGGCCTCGCCGATCATGGCGTTGCGCTTGGCGGTATCCGACTCGACCAGAATCTTGTCGGTCAGCTCGTCGACCTTCTTGTTGCAGTAGTTGCCGAGATTCGACTCGCCGCGCGAGGAGCCAGCAACGTCACGGCAGCCGAGGATGTCGTAGAGGACATTGTGGCTGTCAAAGGTGCCGGGGGTCCAGCCGAGCAGGTAGAACGAGGTCTTGTAGCCACCCGGCTTCAGCACCTTGGCGAAGTACTGCGCCTTGGGCTGGGCGTTGAGGTTCACCTTGACGCCGATACGGGCGAGCATGCCGACGACAGCCTGGCAGATCTGGCCGTCATTGACGTAGCGATCGTTCGGGCAGTCCATGCCGAGCTCGAAGCCCTGCGGGTAGCCGGCCTCGGCGAGCAGCTTCTTGGCGCCCTCGGTGTCGAACTTGGCGCGGGTGAAGCCGGCATGCGGGTAGAGCTCCGGCGCGATCATCAGCGCCGACGGGGTCGAGAGACCGCGCATGACGCGACTCTTGATCGTCTCGATGTCGATCGCCTGGAAGAAGGCCTGACGGACCTTCGGATCCTTGAACGGGTTCTTGCCCTTGACGCTCGATTCCAGCAGCTCGTCACGGGTCTGGTCGAAGCCGAGGAAGATGGTGCGCAGCTCGGGGCCGGTCAGGACCTGGGCGTTGCCCGAAGCGTTGACGCGCTGGATGTCCTGGATCGGAACCGGCTCGATCACGTCGACCTCGCCGGAGAGCAGCGCGGCGACGCGGGTCGCGTCCGAGGAGATCGGGGTGAAGATGATCTCCTTGATGTTGCCTTCGATCTTCTTCCAGTAGTTCTCGTTGAGCTTGAAGACGGTCTTCACGCCCGGCTGGTGGCTCTCGATCTTGTAGGGGCCGGTGCCGTTGGCGTTGAGCGAGGCGTGGCTCGGGGTGGTCGCAGCCGCCGGGGTCGGAGCGACGGCGTTGTTCGCCTCCGCCCACTTCTTCGACATGATGTACCAGGTGTCCCACTGCGCGTTCAGGATCGGGTTCGGCGCGGTCAGCACAACATCGACCGTGTGGTCGTCGACCTTGACGAACTTGGCGCTGGTCGGGATGCGGGTAGTGAAGTTCGAGCCCTGGGCGCGGACACGGTCGGCCGAGAAGATCACGTCATCGGCGGTGAAATCCGAGCCGTCATGGAACTTGACGCCCTTGCGCAGGAAGAAGCGCCACTTCAGGCCGTCAGCCGAAATCTCCCATTTCTCGGCGAGAGCCGGCTCGATCTTGAGATCCTTGCCGCGCGCCGTCAGGCCCTCATAGGGGTGGCCGAGATGCGCGTTGGTGGTGGTCTCGTTGACGGTATAGGGGTCGAGCGACTTCAGTTCGCCCTGGTTGGCGTATCGCAAGGTCTGGGCTTGCACAGCCCCGCACATCAAGGCCAGGGCGGCAACGGCTGCCAGGCAATGGGTCTTGAACGACATGTGAGACTGCTCCCGTTGGTTAGAAACCACTCCTCCCCAGGAGCGGTGCCGGCCGCGCGCCTATTTTGGCGGCAGACCGACGAAGGCGGCAGATTAATGACGGTTCGAAGCCCACGTCCAGTGCGGTCGATCGACTTCGTTCCAGATCGAACTTTGTTGCGAATCCAACTAATGCAACGCACGAAGCTGCGAAGGGCGAGGCAAACCCTTGCAAGGAAGCACCCCGCCCTTTGCGCCTTCAGCGGGCCAGTTCCGTGATCAGCGCACGGACGAAGGCCGTGCCGGCGTCGAGCTGCGCCACGGTGATGAACTCATCCGGCTGGTGTGCCTGGGCGATATCGCCGGGCCCGCAGACCACGGTGGACCAGCCAGCCGCCTGGAACAGGCCGCCTTCCGTGCCGTAGGCGACGACATGGCTGGCGTTGTCGCCGGTGATCCGTCGCGACAGCGTCTCGGCCGCTCCCTCCTTCTCCGGCGCCAGCGGCGGCGTCTGCGAGGTGATTTCCATGGTGATGCCGGTTTCGGGGGCGATCGCCTTCATCGGCCCTTCCAGCTCGGCGATCTTCGCCCGGTAGCGCGCGACATAGTCGGTATCGTCGCCCGGCATAACGCGCACCTCATGGCTGAAGCTGGCGTGCTCGGCGGTGATGTTGACCGCCGTGCCGCCGGCGACGACGCCGACATGCAAGGTCGAATAGGGCGGCTCGAACGCGATGCCGGGCTGCGCATTGGCCTTGTTCTCAGCCATCACCTCGTCATGCCAGGCAATCAGCTTGCCGGCGACCATCACGGCGGGGACGCCGATGTCGACACGGCTCGAATGCACGGCGTGGCCACGCACCGTCGTCTTCATACGGGTGCCGCCCTTATGGCCGGTGACGACCTGCATCATCGAGGGCTCGCCGACGATCACCGCGGACGGCTTCAGGCCCGCCTCCGCCATCGCGTCGATCATGATCGCGGCACCGATGCAGCCGACCTCCTCGTCATAGGAGAGCGCGATATGGAAGGGGCGCTTCAAGCCGGCTTCCAGCATCTCCGGCACCAAAGCGAGTGCGATGGCGTCGAAGCCCTTCATGTCGCAGGAGCCGCGGCCATAGAGCTTGCCGTCGCGTTCGGTCAGCGTCCACGGATCGGAGCTCCAGTCCTGGCCCTCGACCGGCACGACATCGGTATGGCCGGAGAGGACGACACCGCCTTCGACCTGCGGGCCGACCGTCGCGTAGAGATTGGCCTTCTCGCCGTCCGGGCTCGGCACGATCGTGCTCGCGACACCATGGGCGGCGAGATAATCGCGGCAGAAATGGATGAGGTCGAGATTGCTGCGCCAGGACTCGGTGTTGAACGACACCAGCTTGGCCAGCATCTCCTTGGGGGAATATCGCACGGGTAGAAATCTCCAGAAACTGGCCGACAGGCATGAACCGTGCCGGCAGGCTACGCTGGCATTGCCTGTCGTCAATCGCTTCTGCGCGCTTGACCGGGCTGCGCCCGGCGCGCTGTTGTGCCGGCCAAGCAAGCTTCCCCGCGAGTCCGCCATGACCTTCGACGTCACCCTCACCGACATCCAGGCCGCCGCCAACCGCATCGCGGGCAAGGTCCGGCGCACGCCGACCTTCATGAGCGCCGGCCTCTCGGCCCGGCTCGGGGTCGAGACCGTGGTCAAGGTCGAGAGCCTGCAGCTCGCGGGCTCGTTCAAGGTCCGCGGCTGCTACAACAAGCTGCTCGGCCTGTCCGATGCCGAGAGGGCGCGCGGCGTCGTCACCGTCTCCGGCGGCAACCACGCCATCGCCGTCTCGCTGGTCGCCAGCATGCTCGGCATCAGGGCGCTGGTGCTGATGCCGAAGAACGTCGCCCCGCTCAATATCCGCCTGACCCAGGAAGCGGGCGGCGAGGTCGAGCTCTGCGAGGACGCGCTCGCCGCTTTCTCCAAGGCGGAGGAGTACGAGGGCAAGGGCATGACCCATGTCCATTCCTATGATGACCCCGCGATCATCGCCGGCCATGGCACGGTCGGCCTCGAGCTCGCAGCCGATGCCGGCGGGCGGATCGACCATGTCTTCATCTCGATCGGCGGCGGCGGCTTCTCGGCCGGCGTCGGCGCGGCGCTGAAGGGGCTCGACCCGGCTGTGCGCATCCACGGCGTCGAGACCGAAGGCGCGACGACGATGACGCAGGCGCTCGAAGCCGGAAAGCCGGTGCCGATCCGCCCGACCTCGATCGCGCGCACGCTCGGCGCCCCCTTCGCGACCGAGCGCACCATGGCCGCGGCGCGCCAGTTCCTCGAAGAGATCGTGGTGGTGCCGGATGCGGAAGCCGTGCGCGAGCTGGTCTGGGTGCTGCAGAACGGGCGCGTCCTGCTCGAGCCGGCGGCGTCCTGCACGATCGCGGCCGCGCTGACGCGCAAGGACCAGTTCAAGCCGGGCGAGCGAGTCGCGCTGGTGCTGTGCGGCTCGAACGTCGCGCTCGACGACATCGAGCGCTGGCGGGGAGAGTTCGGGATCTGAGCCGATCGAAGGACGCGCCGACCAACGGCGCGCCCTCGACGTCACCGGCCGCTCGCTATCAGGGAACGACCGCCCCCCGAGCCCGCCCGCCGGCGACGCGGCAGGAGCAACCGGCTCCGAGATCGGCCGGATTGATCAGCTGGCAGGTGCGCACGGGCGTTTGGCAATAGTTGCCGATGCCCGATGAGACCGGGGCAGCATAATAGGGGCCGGTATAGTACGGTCGACGGTACGCGTAGGGCGCTCCGTAATAGTAAGGATCGCCGTAGTAATAGGGCGAGGCAGCGGCTGCGCCCAGAATGGCGCCGGTGGCCAAGGCTCCGGCGCCCCATCCCCAACCGCCGCCGTAATAGCCGCGCCGCCAATAGCCCGGGCGCCCGTAGAATCCGCCGCCCCAGCCACCCGGCCGATAGCCCCAGCCGGCGCCGCGATAGAAGCCGCCTCGGTAGCCGAAGCCTCCCGCGCGGACGCCGCCAAAATTCCGTCCTGCCAGGCCGAAACGAGCTCCGCCGCCGAACGCGCCGCCACCAGCGCGGATACCTCCGCCGTGGAAGCCTCTGCCGCCAAATCCCTGCGCCGAGGCGTCTTCGGCAGTAAAAACAAACAAGGGAACGAGCGAAGCGGCGAGAACGATCAGGCGGCGCATGGCGGCCTCCCTCGACGACAAGGACGGGCCACCATTAACGCGCGCGCACTGCGGCTGTTCCGTGGCGCCGACTTTGGGCTGCCGGGCCGAAATCCGCCTCAGAAATAACGCGCCAGATTCCGCCTGATCCGCTCCAGTGGCGCGACTTCGTCCGCCGGCCGCTCGAAGACCTTGCCGGTGATCGTCTCGAACGCCTTGATATAGACCTGCGAGGTCTGTTCGATCAGTTGGTCCGGGATTTCTGGAATCGGCTCGTTATAGGGGTCGCAGCGCGCCGCCACCCAGTTGCGCACGAAATCCTTGTCGAAGCTCTCGGGCTTTTCGCCTTTCGCGAAGCGCTCGGGATAACTGCCGGCGAACCAGTAGCGGCTGGAATCAGGGGTGTGGATCTCGTCGGCAAGGATGATCCTGCCGTCGGGATCGGTGCCGAACTCATACTTGGTGTCGGCGAGGATCAGGCCGCGCTCAGCGGCGACCTTCTGGCCACGGGCGAACAACGCCAGCGCGTAACCCGACAGCGTCTCCCACTGCGCTTTGGTGAGCAGGCCCTGCTCCAGGATATCAGCCGGCGAGAGCGGCTCGTCATGGCCGCCGTCGAAGGCCTTGCTGGTCGGCGTAATGATCGCCTGCGGCAGCGCCTCGTTGTCGCGCAGGCCGTCGGGGAAGCGGGCGCCATACATCTCGCGCTGGCCCTGCTTGTACATGGTCAGGATCGAGGTGCCGGTGGTGCCAGCGAGATAGCCGCGCACCACGATCTCCACGGGGAGGATATCGAGCCGCTGGCCGACGACGACATTCGGGTCGGGATAATCGAGGACGTGATTGGGGCAGATATCGGCCGTCTGCTCGAAGCAGAAGCGCGCGGTCTGGGTCAGCACCTGGCCCTTGAACGGGATGCAGGCGATGGCGCGGTCGAAGGCGGACAGGCGATCGGTGGCGATGATGATGCGGCGCCCATCCGGCAGATCGTAATTCTCGCGGACCTTGCCGCGATAGTGGTTCGGCAATTCCGGGATCGTCACGTCGCGGATCGTGTTCGCCTCGGACATCGCAGCACTCGCAAGCTTCGGAATCATCCGGAGCGACACGCTCCGGCTCCGCCGCTCTTAACCGTTTCCCCACGATGTGGACAGCCAGCCACCACGCATTCGCCAGCCTCCCACCCCTCATGCCGCAATCGGCTTGGACAGGACGCACGGCTCCGGGCTAGCGTGCGCGCCTGGCAACCCGTTTTCTGCCGAGCTGCAGACCTGTCGAGGACACAATGCCCAAATCCGATCTCATCGCCGCGATCGAACCCGAGATCAGCGCGATCCGCCGCGATTTCCACCGCCATCCCGAGCTGCTCTTCGACGTGCAGCGCACCGCCGGCATCGTCGCCGACAAGCTGAAGGAATGGGGCGTCGACGAGGTCGTCACCGGGATCGGGCGCACCGGCGTCGTCGGCGTGATCAAGGGCAAGCGCCAGGATTCCGGCAAGGTCATCGGCCTGCGCGCCGACATGGACGCACTGCCGATCCATGAGGAAACCAATCTCGAGCACCGCTCGACCGTGGCTGGCAAGATGCACGCCTGCGGCCATGACGGGCACACCGCCATGCTGCTCGGCGCCGCCAGATATCTGGCGCAGACCCGCGATTTCGACGGCACCGCGATCGTGATCTTCCAGCCGGCCGAAGAAGGCGGCGGCGGCGGCCGGGAGATGTGCAAGGACGGGCTGATGGAGCGCTTCGGCGTGCAGGAGGTCTATGGCCTGCACAACATGCCCGGCCTGCCGATCGGCCAGTTCGCCATCCGCAAGGGGCCGATGATGGCGGCCGCCGACCGCTTCCTGGTCAAGCTGGAAGGCCGCGGCGGCCACGCCGCCAAGCCGAACGAGACGATCGATCCGCTCGTCTCCGCCTGCCAGATCGTCACCTCGCTGCAGACCATCGCCTCGCGCAATGCCGACCCGCTCGATTCCGTCGTCGTATCGGTGACGGCGCTGCAGGCCGGCGAGGCCTTCAACGTCATTCCGCAGCATGCGGTGATCAAGGGCACGGTGCGCTCGCTCTCGCCGGAGATGCGCGACCTCGCCGAGAAGCGTTTCCGTGAGATCGTCACCGGCACCTGCCAGGCCTTCGGCCTGAAGTTCGAGATCGAATACGAGCGCGGCTATCCCGTCACCTTCAACCATGCCGGCCAGACCGACTTCGTCACCAGCGCGACGAAGAGCGCCTTCGGCAAGGAGGCGATCGACACCACAGTGCCGCCAACCATGGGCTCCGAGGACTTCTCCTTCATGCTCGAGGAGCGTCCGGGTGCCTACATCTTCATGGGCAATGGCGAGTCCGCCGGGCTGCATCACCCCGCCTATGAGTTCAACGACAAGGCCATCCCCGTGGGCATGACCTACTGGGCGAGCCTGGTCGAGATGGCGATGCCGCAGCGCGCGGCATGAGCGACATCGACTGCCTGGTAATCGGGGCCGGCGTCGTCGGCCTCGCTACCGCGCGTGCGCTTGCGCTCGCCGGCCGCGAGGTCGTGATCGCCGAGGCCGCGGACGGCATCGGCACCCAGACCTCGGCCCGCAACAGCGAGGTCATCCATGCAGGCATCTACTATCCGTCGGGCTCGCTGAAAGCCCGGGTCTGCGTCGAGGGGCGCAAGCTGCTCTATCCCTATCTCCGCGAGCGCGGCCTGCCGCACAAGGCCTGCGGCAAGCTGATCGTCGGCACCCATGCCGGCCAGCGCCCGGCGCTGGAGACGATCGCGCACCGCGCCGAAGCCTCGGGCGTCACCTCGCTGCGCTGGCTCGATGGTGCGCAGGCGAAGGCGCTGGAGCCGGAGGTGACCTGCGAGATCGCCCTGCTCTCGCCCGAGACCGGCGTGGTCGACAGCCATGCCTTGATGCTGTCGCTGCTCGGCGAGTGCGAGGCGGCCGGCGGCTCGCTGGCGCTGAACACACCGATCCTGGCCTGGCGGCGCGAGGCCGACGGCTTCAGCGTCGATTTCGGCGGCGAGGACCCGGCGACCTACAGCGCGAACACCGTGGTGAACTCGGCCGGCCATGGCGCACCGCGCCTGCTCGGCAAGCTCGACGGCTTCCCGGCCGCGCATGTCCCGAAGCAGTCCTTCGCCAAGGGCAACTACTTCTCGCTGCTCGGCAAGCAGCCGTTCTCGCATCTGGTCTATCCCGTGCCGGAAGCGGCGGGTCTCGGCATCCACGCCACCATCGACATGGCCGGGCGCGTCAAGTTCGGCCCCGACGTCGAATGGGTCGAGGACGACCAGGACCTCGTCGTCGATCCCGCACGCGCCGAGAAGTTCTACGCGGCGATCCGGACCTATTGGCCCAGCCTGCCGGATGGCGCGCTCGTCGCCGACTATGCCGGCATCCGGCCGAAGCTGCATGGGCCGACCGAGCCGATCGTGGATTTCCGCATCGACGGGCCAGCCGTGCATGGTGTGCCCGGGCTGGTCAACCTGCTCGGCATCGAAAGCCCCGGCCTGACGAGCTCGCTCGCGATCGCTGATCTGGTCGTGGAGCGGCTGGCGGCCTGACGCGCGACCGCAGTGAGAAGCGCGGGATCCCCTCTCCTGGAAGGAGAGGGGTAGGGGAGAGGTGCTCGGACTGAAAACGCCGAGCCTCAACCCAACAGCGCGGTTGGCGCTTGCGGCACTGGTCCAACGGCCTGCACCTCACCCTACCCTCTCCTTACAGGAGAGGGTTCCCCGCGCCCTATCTCACACCGCCTCCGCCCCCAACTCCGCACACCAATGCGCCAGCCGCGCCTTCATGACGCGCTCGCGGCCGGCCTCCAGCGCCTTCTCGTCGAGCTGCTCCAGTTCCTCGAAGGCGAAAGCATCCTCGCCATGCGTGGTCCAGGCCGCCTGCAGGCTGCGCTGGCGATGGCTGCCATGGCGCAGCGTGAACCAGATGCGGTTCTGGATCGTCGACAGGTCCGGGGCCTGCCCGGCCCAGCGCTCGCCGGTCGCAAGGCAGCGCAGCAGATAGATGCCGGCCACAACCTTGCGCTCCTTATAGGCCGCGACGGCGACCTTCCTGTCCTCGTGACGCATCGCGCCCTCCGTGATTGAGGTCGCGGCAAATATCACCCGGACAATATTGACTCAAGTATTTTTATCCGGGTATTTTATAGCATCACGCAAGGATCGAGCATGTCCAACGCCGACCGTCTCTCGACCACCTTCGACGGCAACACCATCCTGGCCCGCGGCCGCCTGGCCGATGTCGCCCTCGCCGTCCGGCAACGCCTGAACGAGCGTCCTGACGCGGCGCTGCTGACCTTCGACGACACGACTGGGCGCGTGATCGATCTCGATCTGCGCGGCACGCCAGCGGAGATCGTAGCGAGGCTGGGGGACGAGCCGCGCGGGCGCGGCCGGCCCAAGCTCGGCGTGGTCGCGCGCGAGGTGACCTTGCTCCCGCGGCATTGGGACTGGCTGGCGGCGCAGCCGGGCGGCGCCTCGCAGGCGCTGCGGCGCCTGATCGACGAAGCCAGGCGCGGCGATCGCGGCGAGACGCAAGGTCGGATCGCCCGCGAGGCGGCCTACCGCTTCATGAGTGCGCTCGCCGGCAACCTGCCAGGCTTCGAGGAGGCAACACGCGCGCTCTTCGCCAATGACGAGATCGGCTTCTTCCGGCAGGCGGCGGGCTGGCCGGCAGACATCCGCACCTACACTCAGGAACTGGCCTGGAGAGCAGTGCGGGACGAGGACTAGTCGCGCAGCTCCGCGACCTTCTCGCGCGCTTCGCGCGACAGCTTCGTCACCTGCGCCCAGTCGCGGTTCTTCACCGCATCGGCCGGGACGAGCCAGGAACCGCCGACGCAGATCACCTGCGGCAGCGCGAGGTAGTTGCCGAGATTGGCGAGCGAGACGCCGCCTGTCGGGCAGAACTGCATCTGCGGGAACGGGCCGGAGAGCGCCTTCAGCCCGGCGACGCCACCCGCCTGCTCGGCCGGGAAGAACTTGCAGGTCAGGCGCCCGGCTCCCACTGCGCGCATGCAGTCGGAGGCGGTGGCGACACCCGGCAGCCAAGGCAGCCCGGTCTTCTTCATCGCCTCGTCGACGCCTTCTGTGAAGCCCGGGCTGACCACGGCGAGCGCGCCGGCATTGTGGACCTCGGCCGCCTGCGCCGGCGTCACCACCGTGCCGGCGACGGGCAGGATGCCGGGAACCTTCTTGGCGACGACTTCCAGCGCCGCCATCGCGGCAGGGCGGCGCAAGGTGATCTCGATCACGTCGATCCCGCCGGCGAGCAGGGCTTCTGCGAGCGGCACGGCGATCTCGGCCTCGTCGATGACGACGACGGGGACGACGGCGCAGGCCTTGAGGCGGGCGATTTCGGGAGCGATCGACATCGGCAGAATTCCTTTCGCGCCTCGCTTACGCCTTGGCCCAGTAGACGTCGAGCCCCTGCGGCCGCGAGAGCAGCAGGCCGACAGGAAAGGCCGCCGGCAATTCGACCGCCGAGGCCAGGACCTCGTCCTTCTCCTGCCCCGAAATCAGCAGGGCGACATGGCCGGCGCCCTGCAATCTTGCCGGCGACAGCGAGAGCCGCGGCGGCAAGTCGGGCGGGCTAGCAGCAACAGCATGGGCGGAAGCTGGCGCGGTCAAAGCCGCGGTCTGCCCGGGGAAGAGCGAGGCGATATGCCCGTCCGCGCCCATGCCGCTGACGACGATGTCGAGCGGCGGCAGGCCCTTGAGCACGCGATCGAGACTAGCTGCGGCGGCGGCGAGGTCGTCGCCGGCATTGTGGAAGGAGACGAACGGGGTTCGTCCTGCGCGCAGCGGCGCGAATGCCGCCCGGATCATGCGCTCGTTCGAGGCCTGGTCGCCCGGCGCGACAAAGCGCTCGTCGGTCGGCATCAGCGTGATGCTCTCCCAGGGCAGCTCATGCGCCCCGAGCGCAGCGAGGAAGCGCGCCGGCGTCGTCCCACCGGGCACGGCGATGAGCGCCCTGCCCTGCGTCACGACGAGCGCGCGCAGCCGGATCGCGACTGCCTCGGCCAGCGCCTCGGAGGCGTCGGCCAGCGTCTCGAAGCGATGGCGGACCAGCGGACCGGCCGCGCTCACTCGCTGAACTCCGGATCGGCCCAGGAGCGGCCATCGCGCTCGATCAGACCGATCGACTGCGACGGGCCCCAGGAGCCGGCGGCATAGCGATGCGGCTGGGGATAGTATTCCTGCCAGCCGGCGAGGATCGGGTCGATCCAGGTCCAGGCCTGCTCGACTTCGTCGCGGCGCATGAACAAGGTCTGGTCGCCGCGGATCACGTCGGTGAGCAGGCGTTCATAGGCATCCGGCGTGCGCACGTCGAACGCGGTCTCGTACCGCAGGTCGAGCTGGCGCGGCACGACCTTGAGCTTGCCGGAGCCCGGCACCTTCATCATCAGCTGGAGCTGGACGCCGTCATTGGGCTGGAGCCGGATGACCAGGCGGTTGGCATAGAGCTCCTCGCAGCCCGGAGCGCGGCCGAAGATCGAATGCGGCACCGGCTTGAAGGTGACGGCGATCTCAGAATAGCGCTGCGCCATGCGCTTGCCGGTGCGCAGATAGATCGGCACGCCGGCCCAGCGCCAGGTGTCGAGCTCGCAGCGGATCGCGACAAAGGTCTCGGTACCGCTGACATGGCCGAGCTCCTCGGCATAGCCCTTGACCCGCTGGCCGTCGATCGCACCCGGCCCGTACTGGCCGCGCACGGTATGGCGCTGCACGTCCGGCCCGACGATCGGCCGCAGCGCCTTCAGCACCCTCACCTTCTCGTCGCGGACCGCATCGGCCTCGAGTTGGTTCGGCGGCTCGATCGCGAACAGGCAGAGCAGCTGCAATACATGGTTCTGCACCATGTCGCGCAGATGACCGGCCTTGTCGTAATAGCCGGCGCGGGATTCGAGCCCGACCGTCTCCGCGACGGTGATCTGGACATTGTCGATGTCGCGGCTCGACCAGGAGCGCTCGAACAGCGTGTTGGCGAAGCGCAGCACCAGGAGGTTCTGCACCGTCTCCTTGCCGAGGTAGTGATCGATCCGGTAGGTCCGGCTCTCTGGCAGGATGCGGGCGACGGCATCGTTGATCTCGCGGGCCGAGGCGAGATCGCGCCCAAGCGGCTTCTCCAGGATGACGCGCGAGGTCGGCGTCAGGATGCCGGAGCTCGCGAGGTTCTCGCAGATCGGGATGAACAGGTCCGGCGGCGTCGAGAGATAGAAGGAGCGCACGCGCTGGGAATCGCCGAGCGCTTCCTTGAGCGCGCCATAGGTCTCGGGCTTCACCGCATCGAGCAGCACCATGGTCAGGCGGCGGCGGAAGGCGGCGATGCGGTCCTGCGACAGGCCGGCAGCGGCGAGCTTGCTGGCGATCTCGTTGGGGATGCCCTCGACATCCTCCTGCTTGCGGACGATGCCGATGATGCGGCTCTCCTCCGGCAGCACGCCCTCCTCGTTGCGCTGGGCCAACGCCGGAAAGAGCTTGCGCAGCGCAAGGTCGCCGCCGGCGCCGAAGATCACCAGATCAAAGGGCGGGACCGGCGTGCGCTCCGGCGCAGCCTCCGGCTTCAGCAGGCGTTCGGCGATGGCGTCCATGGCGGCATGCTCCTGATCGGCCGACATGAGGTCGGCGCGAAGTCCCGTCGATCGATCCGTTCCGGGTCGATCGGAAAGCGCGCGCCAGTCGAACCGAATCCTGCGACGACAATGCGACCAAGCCGGCAGCTTGCCAAACGGTTTAGGTGAAGAATTGGCGACTTGCCGTCATTCTCGGGCCGAGCGTAGCGCAGCCCCGAGAATCTCCTGACAAGCAAGCGCCGGCCCGAGATGCTCGGGTCGAGCCCGAGCATGACGCGCCTCCTCGCTAACCCGCCCGCCGAAAGCCCTCGCTCGCCGTCAGCAGTTGCTGGGCATAGGCTGTCTGCGGGGCACGGGCGGCGAGCGTCGCCGCCGTCATCTCCTCGACGCCGCGGCCGAATTGCATGACCAGCAACCGCTCGCACATATGGCCGACCACGGCGAGGTCGTGGCTGACCAGGATATAGGTCAGCTTGCGCTCATGGCGCAGCGCCTGCAGCAGGTTCAGCACCTCGGCCTGGATCGAGACGTCGAGCGCCGAGGTCGGCTCGTCCAAGAGCAGGATCGTCGGCTCCAGAACGAGGGCGCGGGCGATGGCGACGCGCTGGCGCTGGCCGCCGGAAAGCTGATGCGGATAGCGGAAGCGGAAGGAGGTCGGCAGGCCGACATCCTGCATGGCCCTGCTGATCTTGGCCTCGGCGTCGCGGATGCCGTGGATGGCGAGCGGCTCGGCCAGGGTGTCGTCGACGGTCTTCTTCGGATGCAGCGAGCCGTAGGGGTCCTGAAAGACCATCTGGGCTGCGCGGTAGAAGGCCTTGTCGCGGATCTTGGGCTGGCGCTTGCCGAGAATGTCGACCTCGCCGCTCCAGTCGCGATTGAGGCCGGCGAGCACGCGCAGCACCGTCGACTTGCCAGAGCCGGATTCGCCGACGATGCCGTAGCTCTCGCCCGGCTCGACGGCGAAGGAGAGATCCTTCACGACATGCGAGTCGCCGAAGGAGACGTTGAGCCTGTCGAGGTTGATCGCGGAGTTCGTGCTCATGCCAGCCATGCCGGGTCACGATTGAGGGTGGCGAGGGTCTCGCGCGGATGATCGAGATCGGGCAGGCAGCCGAGCAGGCCGCGCGTATAGGGATGCTGGGCCCGGTCGAGCTCGCCGGCCGGCAGCGTCTCCATCGCCTTGCCGCCATACATCACGATGACGCGGTCGCAGAACGACTTCACCAGATGCAGGTCATGGCTGATGAAGATCAGCCCCATGCCGCGACTGGTGACGAGATCGTCGAGGATCTTCAGCACCTGCAATTGCACGGTGACGTCGAGCGCCGAGGTCGGCTCGTCGGCGATCAGGATCTCCGGCTCGGCGATCAGCATCATCGCGATCATCACGCGCTGGCCCATGCCACCGGAGACCTCGTGCGGATAGAGATCGTAGACGCGGCCGGGTTCGCGGATCTGCACGGCCTCGAGCATGGACAGGCTGCGTTCCTTGGCCTCGCGCGCGCTCGCCTTGTGATGGACGCGATAGGCCTCGGCGATCTGATCGCCGACGGTCTGGACCGGGTTCAGCGAGAATTTCGGATCCTGCATCACCATGGAGATGTGGCGGCCGCGCAATTTGCGCCGGCTCGCCTTGTCCATCGCCGTCAGGTCCTTGCCGCGGAACTCCATGCGCTTCGCGCTGACCACGCCGGGATGCGGGATCAGGTCGAGGATGGCGCGGCCGGTCATCGACTTGCCGGAGCCGGATTCGCCGACGATGCCGAGCCGTTCGCGACCGAGCGTGAAGGAGAGGCCGCGCACCGCGTTGACGATGCCGGTCGGGGTGTGGAAATCGACGCGCAGATCGTCGAGCGTCAGCAGAGCTTGTTCAGACATGCTGCTCACCTCGCATCCAGCACGTCGCGCAGCCCGTCGCCGAGCAGGTTGAAGCCGAGCGCGACGACGCAGATGGCGATGCCCGGGAAGGTCGCGACCCACCACTGGTCGAAGATCTGCTCGCGACCGGTCGAGATCATCGCGCCCCATTCCGGGATCGGCGGCTGGGCGCCGAGGCCGAGGAAGCCGAGGCCGGCGGCGATGATGATGATGCCGGCCATGTCGTAGGTGGTGCGCACGATCAGCGAGGGCACGCACATCGGCACGACATGCTTCAGCACGATCCGCATCTGGCTGGCGCCCTGCAGGCGCATCGCCGAGATGTAGTCGGCATTGCGGATGATCATCGTCTCGGCGCGGGCGACACGAGCGTAAGGAGGCCAGGCCGTGAAGGCGATGGCGATGACGGCGTTCTCCAGGCCCGGCCCCAGCGCCGCGACGAAGGCAAGCGCCAGCACGAGGCGCGGGAAGGCGAGGAAGACGTCGGTGATCCGCATCAGCACGGTGTCGACCCAGCCGCCGAAATAGCCGGCGGCGCAGCCGATCAGGAGGCCGAGCGGCCCGACGGTGATGACGACGAGCATGACGATCACCAGCGTGACGCGGGTGCCGTAAACAACGCGGCTGAAGATGTCGCGGCCGAGTGCGTCGGTGCCGAACCAGTGCTTGGCCGAGGGCGCCAGCAAGCGTTGGTCGAGAGCCTGTGCCAGCGGATCATGCTGCGCGATCAGCGGCGCAAAGGCGGCCATCAGCAGCAGCGCCAGCACGATCACCAGGCCGACCACGGCAGCCGGGTTCTTCCTGAAGGCGAGCCATTGCCGGTAGAGCTGGCCGAGCTTCGCCTGCCGGCGCGATTCCGGCGAGGTCGTGGTCAGCCAGGCGTGCCAGGTGACGGGCGAGGAGGCGTGATCGGTCATGGCCATTCCCCTCAGCGTGCCCGCGGATCGGCCAGCCGGCCTAGGATATCGGAGAAGAGGTTGACGGCGATGAAGACGGCACCGACCACCAGCGTCCCGCCGAGCACCGCATTCATGTCGGCATTGAGCAGCGCATTGGTGAGATAGCGGCCGAGGCCCGGCCAGGCGAAGATCGTCTCGGTCAGCACCGAGCCTTCCAGCAGGTGCATGTAGGAGAGCGCGATCACGGTGACCAAAGGCACGAAGGCGTTGCGCAGCGCATGGCCGCAGACAACGCGCCATTCCGACAGCCCCTTCACCCGCGCCGCTACGACATATTGCTGCTGCAGCTCGGCGATCATGAAGCTGCGGGTCATGCGACTGATATAGGCGACCGAGAGCAGGCCAAGCACGGAAGCCGGCAAGATCAGGTGCCAGAAGGCATCCACGACCGCTTCCCACTCGCCCTGCATGGCCGCATCGAGCATGACGATGCCGGTCATCGGCGTGACGAAATCCTGATAGGCGATCGAGAGGCGGCCGGGACCGGCGACCCAGCCGAGCTTGGCGTAGAACAGCAAAAGCCCCATCAGGCCGAGCCAGAACACCGGGATCGAATAGCCGATCAGGCCGATCACGCGGGCGATCTGGTCGATCCAGCGGCCCTGGTTGACGGCGGCGAGGATGCCGAGCGGGACGCCGAGCGCCACACCGATCAGCGTGCCGAGCGTCGCGAGCTCCAGCGTCGCCGGGAACACCGTCTTGATGTCGTCGGTGACCTTCTGCGCCGTCAGCACCGATGTGCCGAGATCGCCGGTGAAGACCTTGCCGATATAGGTGGCGAATTGCTGCCAGTAGGGCTTGTCGAGGCCGAGTGCGAGGCGCGCCTTGTCGTAGACATCGGCCGGAGCGCGGTCGCCGACCACCGCGAGCACCGGGTCGATCGGCATGACGCGCGCGATCAGGAAGGTGACCAGCAGCAGGCCGAAGATGGTGATCGCGACCGTGGTCAGCTCGCGACCGAGGATCTTGGCCCAGCGGGCGACGCGGCTCTTGGCGCGCGGCGGGGCGGGAGGGGTCGGGGCGCTGATGGCGACCATCGCAGACTCCGTCCTTTCTTGTTCTTGGGGGCATCGCCCGCCCATGCGGGGCGGGAAAGCAAGAACCCGCCGCAGCCTGGTGAGGGGCTACGGCGGGTCCGGCTGGCGGTTGCCTCAGTTCTTGGTGATCGGAGCGTAGAAATTGGTGTCGGAGCTCGGTCCGATCACCCAGTTGTCGACGCCCTTGCGCTGCGCCGAGACCTCGATCTGCTGGAACATGATGACGAAAGGCGAGACCTTCTGGTGGTCGCGCTGCAGCGAGCCGTAGACGGCGGCGCGCTTGCTCGCATCGCTCTCCAGCACGTTGGCCTGGGTGATCTTGGTCATGTCCGGGATGTCCCAGGTATTGCGCCAGGCCAGCGTCTTCGACTTGGCATCCTCACCATTGTCCTCGTTGATGGCGAAAGTCTCGGCATTGGTGTGCGGGTCGAGATAGTCCGGGCCCCACTGGCCGATATAGATGTCGTGGGTGCGGGCGCGGTACTTGGTCAGCGTCTGCTTGCCGTCCCCCGGAAGAATCTCGAGCTTGATTCCGGCCTGGGCCCAGGTCGACTGGACCGCCTGGGCGATGTCCGTGATCGGATTGACCGAGCGGGTGTCCATGGTGACGGTGAAGCCGTTCGGCAGGCCGGCCTTGGCGAGCAGCTCCTTGGCCTTGGCGACGTCGAGCTTGTAGGGCTTGTCCTCGATCGCACCCAGGAAGCCCTTCGGCAGGAAGGACTCGTGGCCCTTATAGGTGCCCTCGACGATGTTCTTCTCAATCGCGTCGTAGTCGACCAGCCATTTCAGGGCTTCGCGAACCTCGGGCTTGGCGAGGTTCGGGTTCTTCTGGTTCAGGCCGAGATAGAGGATATAGCCCTTGTCGCCCTGGATGATGTTGACGTTGGCGTTGCTCTTGACCGCGGCGAGCTGATCCTTGGAGAGGTTGCGGGCGATATCGATGTCGCCCTTCTCCAGCAACAGGCGCTGCGACGCCGGCTCGGCGACGTGGCGCACGATGATGCGCTTGGTCTTCGGCGCGCCCTTGTACCAGCCCTCATTGGCGTCGAGCGCATATTGCTCGTTCGGACGGTAGGCACGGACCTTGTAGGCGCCGGAACCCGCCGAGGCGAGTTTGAGCCAGCCATTGCCCCAGTCGCCGTCTTTCTCGTTCGCCTTGACCAGTTTGGAATCGACGATCGAGGCGACGCCCGAGGTCAGGCAGTTCAGGAAGAAGCTCGGCGCGAACGGTTTTGAGACCGTGATGACGACGGTGTTGTCGTCGGCTGCCTTGACCTTCTCCAGCACGGTGTCCTTGTTCAGGCCGAACTGGGTGAGGATGAAGCCCGGCGACTTGTTCAGCGTCACCGCGCGCTGGAAGGAATAGACGACGTCGGCAGCGGTGAGTGGACTACCGGAGTGGAACTTGACGCCTGGCCGGAGCTTGAAGGTGTAGGTCAGATTGTCGGGGCTGACGGTCCAGCTCTGGGCGAGCTCGCCGACGAGCGCGTTGTTGTTCTTGAGATCGACGCCGATCAGCTTGTCATAGAGGTTGGTGACGACCTCGACGCCGGAGAATTCAAAAGCCTCAGCCGGATCGAGCGTGATGATGTCGTCGATCTGCTTGGCCATGACGATGGTGTCTTTGGGCGTCTGGGCCATGGCGGCGCTTGCCAGCAGGGCAGCGAACGCCGAAGCCACCATCAGTTTCGCAACATGACGCATGGAAATCCCCATTGTGCTGTCTGCGGGCACTCCCGGGCGCCCGTTGGCGCGCACTCTGTGGCCAGATCGTGGCCGATGTCCAGCGGGGGCGGAGCAGAGTTCGAGGGATTGCGCGCAGCATGCACGCTTGTTGCGCAACAGCCTGAATTGCCGGCGCATTCCTGCGCAGGAACAGGCTTGCCCCGCTTGTCCCTGCCGCTATCGTAACGGTAGCGGCCAGCCCGGCCCGCGGCAAAACAGGGTCCCCGCTCTTGGCCATCATCGCCGCTCTGCACCACCTGACCCATTATCGTTACGACCGCCCGGTCACGCTCGGCCCGCAGATCATTCGCCTGAGGCCGGCGCCGCATTGCCGCTCGGCTGTGAAGAGCTATTCACTCAAGGTCACGCCCGCACAGCATTTCGTGAACTGGCAGCAGGATCCGAACGGCAACTGGCTGGCACGCTATGTCTTCCCGGAGCCGGTCACCGAGTTCCGCATCGAGGTCGACCTCGTCACCGAGCTCTCGATCATCAACCCGTTCGACTTCTTCGTCGCCAGCGAAGCCGAGGAATTCCCGTTCGCCTATCCGGACGAGCTCAGCGACGAGCTCGCGCCCTATCTGGTCAAGGAGGAGGCCGGGCCGCTGCTCGCCGCCTTCCTCGCCACGATCCCGCGCGAGACGACAAACACCGTCAACTTCATCGTCGATCTCAATGCGCGGCTCCAGCAGATGATCGCCTATGGCATCCGGATGGAGCCGGGGGTGCAGGAGCCCGAGCAGACGCTTCAGCTCAAATCCGGCTCCTGCCGCGACACCTCCTGGCTGCTCGTCCAGATCCTGCGGCATCTCGGGCTCGCCGCCCGCTTCGTCTCCGGCTACCTGATCCAGATGAAGGCGGATATCGATCCGCTCGAGGGCCCGCGCGGCACCGACAAGGACTTCACCGACCTGCATGCCTGGGCTGAAGTCTATCTTCCCGGCGCCGGCTGGATCGGGATGGACCCGACCTCGGGCCTGCTCACCGGCGAGGGTCATCTGCCGCTGGCGGCGACGCCGCATTACCGCTCGGCCGCCCCCGTCAGCGGCCTGGCGAGCTATGCCGAGACGCAGTTCGCCTTCGACATGAGCGTGACGCGCGTGCACGAGGTGCCGCGCATCACCCTGCCCTTCTCGGACGCATCCTGGACCGAACTCGACGCGCTCGGCGAGAAGGTCGAGGCCGATCTCCAGGCACAGGATGTGCGCCTCACCATGGGCGGCGAGCCGACCTTCGTCTCGATCGACGACCAGACCGGCGAGGAATGGAACACCGCCGCGGTCGGGCCGACCAAGCGCGAGCGCGCCGACGTGCTGATCCGGCGCCTGCGCGAGCGCTTCGCGCCGGGCGGCATGCTGCATTACGGCCAGGGCAAATGGTATCCGGGCGAGAGCCTGCCGCGCTGGGCCTTCGCGCTCTACTGGCGCGAAGATGGCGAGCCTATCTGGCGCAACGCCGCCCTGATCGCGCGCGAGCCAGGCGCAAAAACCGGCAGCGATCGCGAGCACGAAACCGTACCGACCTCAGCTGCGGTCGAGGCACTTGCTGCCGGCCTGTCGGAGCGGCTCGGCCTCGGTGCCGAATACGTGCTGCCGGCCTATGAGGACACCGGGCACTGGCTGGTGAAGGAAGGCCAGCTGCCGGAGAATGTCGACCCGCTTGATCCAAAGCTGTCCGATCCGGAGGAGCGCGCCCGCATGGTGCGCGTCTTCGAGCGCGGGCTCGGCAAGCCGAGCGGCTATGTCATCCCGGTGCAGCGCTGGCAGGCGGCGGCGGAGGACCGGCGCTGGCGTTCGGAGAAATGGAAGCTCCGGCGCGGCAAACTCTTCCTGGTGCCGGGCGATTCACCCGTCGGCTTCCGGCTGCCGCTCGGATCGCTGCCGCATGTGCCGGCAAAGGCCTATCCGCATATCCACCCGCAGGACCCGCTGGAGCCACGCGGGCCGCTGGCGCCCGCCACGGCGGGTTCACCCGGCGCGCCGGTCGCGGCCGATCCGCCGCCAGGCTTCGACGGCCCGGTCCAGTTGGCGCGGCCAGCCAGCAGCAGCGAGCCCCAGGCTGCGCGCCAGGACATCGTCGAGCAGGAGCTCGGCGCCGAGTCGGTCCGCACCGCACTGAGCATCGAGGTGCGCGACGGCGTGCTCTGCGTCTTCCTGCCGCCGGTCGAGCGGCTGGAGGATTATCTCGACCTGATCGCCAGCATCGAGGTGGCGGCCGAAGCCACCGGACAGCCCGTCCATATCGAGGGCTATGCCCCGCCGCATGATCCGCGCCTCAACGTCATCAAGGTCACGCCCGATCCCGGCGTGATCGAGGTCAACATCCACCCGGCGAAGAATTGGGCGCAGGCCGTCGCGATCACCCGCGGCGTCTATGAGGAGGCGCGCCAGTCGCGGCTCTGCGCCGAGAAGTTCATGGTCGATGGCCGCCACACCGGCACCGGCGGCGGCAACCATGTCGTGCTCGGTGGGGTGACGCCAGCCGACAGCCCGTTCCTGCGCCGGCCCGACCTCCTCAAGAGCATCGTGCTCTACTGGCAGCGCCACCCTTCCCTGTCCTATCTGTTCTCCGGCCTGTTCATTGGCCCTACCAGCCAGGCGCCGCGCATCGACGAAGCTCGGCACGACCAGCTCTACGAGCTCGAGATCGCGCTGGCGCAGACGCCGGGGCCGAACGACCCGGCGATCCCGCTCTGGCTGGTCGACCGGCTCTACCGCAACCTCCTGATCGACGTCTCCGGCAATACCCACCGCACCGAGATCTGTATCGACAAGCTCTATTCGCCGGATGGGCCGACCGGCCGGCTCGGGCTGATCGAGTTCCGCTCCTTCGAGATGCCGCCGGACGCCCGCATGTCGCTGGCGCAGCAGCTTTTGATCCGGGCGCTGATCGCCTGGTTCTGGCGCGAGCCGCAGGAAGGCAAGCTCGTGCGCTGGGGCACCAGCCTGCATGACCGTTTCATGCTGCCCGAAATCGTCTGGCAGGATTTCCGCGACGTGCTCGCCGATCTGGAGCGCGCCGGCTACCGCTTCGATCCGGCCTGGTTCGCGGCGCAGCACGAATTCCGCTTCCCCTTCTTCGGCAAGGTCAACCAGGGCGGCGTCGAGCTGGAATTGCGCCAGGCGCTCGAGCCCTGGCATGTGATGGGCGAAGAGGGCGCGATCGGCGGCACCGTCCGCTATGTCGATTCCTCGGTAGAGCGCCTGCAGGTCAAGGCAACGGGCCTCACGCCCAGCCGCCATGTCATCACCTGCAATGGCCGGGCGCTGCCGATGACGGAGATCGCCGCCGGCACCAGCATCGCCGGCCTGCGCTTCAAGGCCTGGCAGCCGGCATCCGGCCTGCATCCGACGATTCCAGTGCATGCGCCGCTGACCTTCGACATCGTCGATACATGGGCGGGTCGCTCGCTCGGCGGCTGCGTCTACCATGTCGCCCATCCCGGCGGTCGCAATTACGAGACACCGCCTGTGAATTCCTACGAGGCGGAGGCCAGGAGGCTGGCCCGCTTCGAGGCGATCGGCCATAGTCCCGGCTCGCTGGCGATTCCCGCAGAAGAGCGCAATCCGGAGTTCCCGATGACCCTCGACCTGCGCCGCCCGCCCGGGGTTTGAGGTCAAGGATGGCTCTGCAGCGCCGATCGAGTTCGACGCGGGTCCGCAACGAGCGGCGCAACGCCCTGCTCGCAGGCTACCGGCCGCTGCCCGGCGCCTATGACGAGCTGATGGCGCCGGACGGATCGATCCGACCGCATTGGGAGCCGTTCCTGGCCGAATGGTCGGCGCTCTCGAACGACGAATTGCAGCGCCGCTTCGGGCTCGCCGATCGGCATGTGCGCGACACCGGCGTCTCCTATCGCGTCCATGGCGATCTCGACGAGAGCGACCCGCTCGCCGGCGAGCGCTCATGGCCGCTGAACCATGCCCCGCTGGTGCTCACCGGGCAGGAGTGGCAGGTGATCGCCGCCGGCGTCGCCCAGCGCGCGCAATTGCTCGATGCCGTGCTCAGCGATATCTACGGGCCCGGCCAGCTGGTCGCCAAGGGCGCGCTGCCGGCCGCCGCGATCACCGGCAGTCCGGATTACCTCAGGCCCGTGCAAGGCACGGCCGGCGCCGGGCAGCTCCAGATCTACGCCGCCGATCTCGGCCGTGGCCCGGACGGGCGCTGGTGGGTGCTGAACGACCGCACCCAGGCGCCATCGGGCGCAGGCTATGCGCTGGAGAACCGGCTTGCCCTCGGCCGCGCCTTCCCCGACCTGTTCCGGACGATGAATGTCGAGCGGCTCGCCGGCTTCTTCCAGGGATTCCGCGCCGGGCTGGTCTCGCGCGCCCGGCGGGTCGAGCCGCGCATCTGCCTGCTGACGCCGGGCCAGATGCACGAGAGCTATTTCGAGCAGGCCTATCTTGCCCGCTATCTCGGCTTCCTGCTGGTCGAGGGTGGCGACCTCATCATGCGTGACGGGCTGGTGCATGTGCGCACCATTGCCGGCTTCAAGCGCGCAGACGTCATCTGGCGGCGCATCGACGGCGATTTCGCTGATCCGCTCGAACTCAACGCCGCCTCGGCGCTCGGCGTGCCCGGCCTGGTCGAGGCGGTGCGGGCCGAAAACGTCGTCGTTGCCAACGGGCTCGGCTCCGGCGTGGTCGAGGCGCGGGCGCTGATGGGCTTCATGCCCCGGCTGGCGCAGGACGTGCTCGGCGAGGAACTGATCCTGCCGAATATCGCGACCTGGTGGTGCGGCCAGCCGCGCGAGCGCGGGATCGTGCTCGACCGGCTCGACGAGATGAGCGTCTCCGCCGCTTTCCGCGCCCCAGGCGACGGGCTCGACGGCGGCACCATGCTGGTCGCCGATCTCGACAAGAATCAGCGCGAGGCGCTGCGCGCCCGCATAGCAGAGCGCGGGCTCGATTATGTCGGCCAGGAGGTGGTCAGCCTCTCGACCATGCCGGTGATGCAGGGCGGCCGGCTGGAGCCCCGGCCGATGACATTGCGCGTCTTCGCCGCCGCAACGCCCGATGGCTGGCAGGTGATGCCAGGCGGTTTCTGCCGCATTTCCGAGGAAGGCGATGCGCGCGCCGTGACGATGCGCTCCGGCGTGCGCTCCAGCGATGTCTGGATCACCTCCGACCAGCCGGTCGAGCACGTGACGCTGCTGCCGAGCCCAGACCGGATCGCGATCCGCCGTATCGTCGGCATCCTGCCGAGCCGCGCCGCCGACAACCTGTTCTGGCTCGGGCGCTATCTCGAACGCAGCGAGGCGACGCTCAGGCTGGTGCGCGCCTTGCTCGGACGCCTGATCAATGCCGACGACCAGGCACCGGGCCATGCCGAGACGATCAAGCGGCTCGCCAACCTGCTCGTCGCCTGGGGTGCGGCACCGGCTGGGGCCAAGAGCCGATCCGTCGCGGCTCAGGCGCGCTCGGCCCTGCACGATCTCGACCAGTACGGCTCGGCCGCCGCCTCGGTACGCGAAGCCAGGCGCACAGCCTCCGTCATCCGCGAGCGGCTCTCGATCGATGCCTGGCGGCTGTTCGGCGACCTGCAGCGCCAGCTCGCCGACCCCGGCAAGCCGACCAGCGCGGGCGAGGCCTTCGAAATCGCCGATAGCGGGCTGAAATCGCTCGCCGCCTTCTCGGGCCTGTCACAGGAGAACATGGTGCGCGGCGCCGGCTGGCGCTTCCTTGATATCGGCCGTCGGGTCGAGCGCGGCGTCACCACCTGCCGTTTCGCCCGCCATTTCGTCGAAAACGATGCGCCCGGCAACTGCCTCGACGCGCTGCTCGACCTGACGGATTCGCAGATCACCTATCGCTCGCGCTACATGCTCGGTGCCTCGCTGCAGCCGGTGCTCGATCTCGTCATGCTCGACCCCTACAACCCGCGCTCGGTCGCCTTCCAGATCGAGCGGCTCGACGCGGAGATCGCAGCGCTGCCTTCGCTCAACGATGACGGGATGCTGGAGGAGCCGCGCCGGCTCGCGCTCAAGCTCGCCGCCGAAAGCCGCACCGCCGAGGCGAGCCGACTCGACAAACATGGCATCCTGTTCTTCGAGCAGTCGCTGATGGGGCTCTCCAACGCGGTGGCCGAGCGCTACTTCCTGCAGAACGCCAGGCCGGAACGGTCGCGGATGACGCGCCTGGCATAGTGGAAAGCGCGTGATCTACGACATTCGCCATCTCACGGCTTACGCCTATAGCCGGCCGGTGCCGTTCGCGCGCTGCATCCTGCGTGTCCTGCCGCGCGACGGGGTCGGCCAGCGTGTGCTGACGAGCCAGCTTGCGGTGACGCCGCGCGGCGCCGAGCGGCGCGACGGGATCTGCTTCTTCGGCAACCGCACGACGACGCTGACCATTTCCAGGCCGCATCGCGAACTCAGGATCGAGATGACTTCGCGGGTCGAGGTGACGCGAGCGGCGCCGCCCTTCCCTGCCCTGACGCGGGGCTGGGAGGAGGTGTCCGAGCGCGCGCTGCAGGCGCAGAGCCTTTCGCCGGAATCCCCGGCCCAATACCTCTATCCCAGCCGGCTGGCGCCGACCGTATCGGAAATCACCGACTACGCCCGCAAGAGCTTTGCGGCGAAACGGCCGGTCTTCGAAGCGGCGGGCGAATTGATGGCCCGCATCCGCAAGGACTTCACCTACGATCCCGAGGCGACCGAGGTCTCGACCCCGATCCGCGAGGCCTTCGCCAACCGCCACGGCGTCTGCCAGGATTTCGCCCACATCATGATCGCGGGCTTGAGGGGTCTCGGCCTGCCGGCCGCCTATGTCAGCGGCTATCTGCGCACGATCCCGCCGGCGGGCCAGCCGAGGCTCGAAGGCGCCGATGCGACCCATGCCTGGGTGATGCTCTGGTGCGGGCCGGAGACCGGCTGGATCGGGCTCGACCCGACCAACGATCTCGTCGTCGCCGACGACCACATCGTCACCGCGACGGGGCGCGACTATGCCGACGTCTCGCCGCTCGACGGCGTGCTGGTCGGTCCCGGCAGCCAGAAGCTCGACGTCAAGGTCGACGTGGTCCCCGTCATATGATTGCCGGCGACCGCATGAGCCGGCCGGCCATTCGCGGCATCCTGTTCGACAAGGACGGCACGCTGATCGACTACCAGGCGAGCTGGGCGCCCACCAATCTCAAAGCCGGCCGCCTCGCCGCCCTGGGCGACGACCATCTGGCGGCGCGATTGCTGACGGTCGCCGGCGTCGATCCTGTTACCGGCTACGCCACCTCCGATGGGCTGCTCGCCTCAGGCAATACCGAGGATGTCGCGCAGGCCTGGGCGCAGGCTGGCGCACCGTTCGGCGTCGAAGATCTGACTGAGCAGCTCGATACCCTTTTCCAATCGGCGGTCG
Organism: Allobosea sp. NPDC003192; assembly: GCF_050275675.1. Lineage (NCBI taxonomy): Bacteria > Pseudomonadati > Pseudomonadota > Alphaproteobacteria > Hyphomicrobiales > Alloboseaceae > Allobosea > Allobosea sp. NPDC003192. The sequence goes on along the minus strand of NZ_JBNNPK010000014.1, from coordinate 111,875 downwards.
TTGCGGCGGTGCCGGTCTGCGATCTGGCGGCCCTGTTCGCGGCTCTCACCGGCCGCGGGCTCGTCCTTGGCATCGCCTCCAGCGACAGCGAGGCCGCAGTCGCTGCCACGGCCGAGCGCTTCGGCCTCGAACCGCATCTGGCTTTCCAGTGCGGCTATGATTCCGGTCATGGCGCCAAGCCCGGACGCGGCATGGTCGACGGCTTCTGCCGCGCGACCGGGTTGACGGCGGAGACCGTCGCGGTGATCGGCGACTCCACCCACGACATGCATATGGCCGCTGCGGCAGGCGCTGGCTATCGCATCGCCGTGCTGACCGGCGCCGGCAGCGCCGAGGTCCTGCGCCCGCTCAGCCATCTGCTGCTGCCGAGCATCGCCGGGCTGGAGCAGACACTGTTCGATTGAACGCGATAGCCTGGCGGTTATGAAAAGGGCCGCGCTTGCGGCGCGGCCCCCGGTCGTCCCGGATGACGTCCCGCTCAAGCGAGCGTGTAGGAGGTCTTCACCGTGGTGTAGAACTCGCGGGCATAGGCGCCCTGCTCGCGCGGGCCGTAGCTCGAGCCCTTCCGGCCGCCGAACGGCACATGATAGTCGACGCCTGCGGTGGCGAGGTTGACCATCACCATGCCGGCCTCGGCATTGCGCTTGAAATGCGTCGCATGCTTCAGCGACGTCGTGCAGATGCCCGAGGACAGGCCGAACTCGGTGTCGTTGGCGATGGCGAGCGCCTCCTCGTAGTCCTTGACGCGGATGACGTTGGCGACCGGTCCGAACACCTCCTCGCGCGAGATGCGCATGGCGTTGGTCGTCTCGGTGAACAGCGCCGGCTGCAAATAGAAGCCGGGGTTCTCGCGGTTGAGCAATTCGCCGCCCCAGGCGAGCTTGCCGCCCTCGTCGCGGGCGATCTGGATGTATTTCAGATCCTGGTCGAGCTGGCTCTGGTCGACGACCGGGCCGATCGTGGTGCCGGCCTTCAGCGCGTCGTCGACGGTGACGCCCTTCAGCCGCTCGATGCAGGCCTCGACGAAGCGGTCATGGATGCCGGCCTGGACGATCAGGCGCGAGGACGCGGTGCAACGCTGGCCCGTCGAGAAGAAGGCGCCCTGCACCGCGCATTCGACGGCGACCTTGAGATCGGCGTCGTCGAGCACGACGAGCGGGTTCTTGCCGCCCATCTCGAGCTGGACCTTCTTCATCGGGTTGCCGGCGATGCAGGCAGCCGCGACCTTGCGGCCGGTCGAGACCGAGCCGGTGAAGCTGATCGCATGCACATCCTTGTGCTCGAGCAAGGCCTGGCCCACGACCGAGCCGCGGCCCATCACCAGGTTGAGCACGCCCTTGGGCAGGCCGGCGCGCTGGATGATGTCGACCAGCGCCCAGGCAGAGCCGGGGACGAGATCGGCCGGCTTGATCACGACGCAATTGCCGTAGGCGAGCGCCGGGGCGATCTTCCAGGCCGGGATCGCGATCGGGAAATTCCAGGGCGTGATCATGCCGACGATGCCGACCGGCTCGCGGGTGACCTCAACGCCGACGCCGGGACGCACGGAGGGGATGCTTTCGCCACCCAATCGCAGGCACTCGCCGGCGAAGAAGGCGAAGATCTGGCCGGCGCGGGTCGCCTCGCCAATGCCTTCCGGCAGGGTCTTGCCCTCTTCGCGCGAAAGCAGCTTTCCGAGCTCCTCCTTGCGGGCGAGGATCTCGTCCGAGGCCTTCTTCAGGACCTCGTAGCGCTCCTGCGGGGTGGTGCGGCTCCAGGCCGGGAAGGCGGCCTTGGCGGCGGCGACGGCGTTGTTCAGGTCCTCGACCGAGCCTTGCGAATACTCGCCGACGACGTCGTTGGTGTTGGAGGGGTTGATGTTGCGCGAAGCGTTCTGCGAGCCGGCCCATTCGCCGGCGATCAGATTCTTGAAGGGAGCATTCATCGCAAAACCTCGTGCCTAACCGAATTGAGGAGCCGGTCTTAACCGGTTTAGGTCGGCAAGGCCATGCGGACAGGCCCGATGAATGGCGATGCGCGCCCCGCCGTGAGCGCATGCGACGCGCCGGACGGAGCATTTCAAGTGCGTTTTGAACCGAGTGCTTTTGCCGAATTGTAAGCTTTGCAGTTTGAGATGCCGGCGTGCAGACATCGCCACCCTATCGATCTCCGGGCTTCGATACGATACGCGAACAGGCGCGTCTCGATGCCCTCGCGCGCTATGACGTGCTCGACACACCGCCCGAGGAAGCCTTCGATCGCCTGACCCGCCTCGCCAGGCGCATCTTCGGCGTGTCGATGTCGACGATCAGCTTCATCGACGGCCACCGCCAATGGTTCAAGTCACAGCAGGGCATGGCGACCTGCGAGACCGACCGAGGGCCGGCCTTCTGCAATATCGCAATCCAGCAGCCGACCTCGCTGATCGTGACCGATGCCGTCACCGATGAGCGCTTTCGAGACAACCCGTTCGTGACCGGCGAGCCGCATGTCCGCTTCTACGCTGGCATCCCGCTCCGCTGCCCCGAAGGACATGCGATCGGGACCTTGTGTGCCATCGATCCGCAGCCTCGGAGCTTCAGCCCGCGGGACCAGGAAAGCCTGGCCGATCTCGGCGCCCTGGCTATGGAAGTGCTGGAGCTGAGACGCCGTTCGGCTGCGAAGACCGGATCCATGGCAGGGGACGCCGGCCAGTCGGGCTTGGCAAGAGAGTTCGCCCATGGCCGGAGCGTGCTAAAGGCTGGGCGCATCGTCTTCAACAACGGCCGCGCGATCGTCAAATGCACCGTGCGGCAGCTCTCGCCGGATGCGGCAGTCGTCCATGTCATCAGCACCGCGAAGATCCCGGACAGGGTCGCGCTGATGATCGATGCGGACGCGACCTCCAGGCTCTGCTCGGTGAATTCCCGGGCAGAGCAGCATCTCGCACTCGCGTTCGAGAGCTGACGCCTCGCCTGCGACCAGCCCCCGGCAGCAAGCCAGCGGCTGGCCTTGGAGAGACGGTTCGGCGCGGTTTTGCGTGCGCCATTTCAGCTTGCCTTCACCTTTGTCTGCTTTGCTCCGACGGCAATGAAGCTTGCTCGCAACTTCCTTTCTCCGCCCACTCGCAACCAGAAGCAGGCAACGCCATCCCGTTTGCTTCCCTGGCGTGCAGCAATATTGGTGGCAGGGATCGTCTTCGCGGCCGCGCTGTTCGGCCATCTCACCCGCCCACTCGGCTTTCTCTCGACCTTCTGGCCGGCCAACGCCCTGCTGATGGGCGTGATGGTGCGCAATCCCGGCTGGGCCGGACCGCTCGGCTGGGCGGGCGCGGCAGCCGGATATCTCGCCGCCGACTTCGCGATGGGCGGCGGCATCGGCATCACGCTCTGGCTGACGGCGGGCAATCTCACCAACGCCTTCGTCGGGTATCTACTATTCCAGCGCGTCGCCGGCATGGATCGCCAGCTCGAACGACCGCAATCGCTGCTGTTCCTGCTGCTGATTGCCTTCGCCGCCGCAGCCTCAGCCGCCATCGTCGGCAGCGGCTGCCTCGTCGTCTATTTCGGCCAGCCGCCGATGCAGGCCTTCGAGTTCTTCCTGACCAGCGAGTTCTCCAGCAATCTCGTGGTCCTGCCGATGGTCCTGACCGCGCCACCGCTTGCCGAGATGGCCAAACAGCTGGCCACGCACGCCGCGCCGGGCACATGGCGGCCGAAGGCGGTTCTTCCGGGAGCCACCCTGCTCGCCTCGATCCTCGTCGCCACGGCGTTCGGCGGCATGAGCGCGATCGCGATCCCGGTTCCAGCGATCCTCTGGTGTGCCCTGAGCTACGGCGTCTTCCCGACCGCGCTGCTGACCTTCGGGCTCGGCCTCTGGCAGTGCACGGTATTGCTCGCCAAGCTGACACCAGGCACCGCCGAATATGCCGCCGCCCTCACTTCGCATCGCTTCGGCGTCGCCCTGTTCTCGCTCGGGCCGATCATGGTGGCCGCGATCAATGCCGCCCGCTCGCGCCTGCTGGGAGAGCTCGACCTTGCCGCCAACCAGGACGTCCTGACCCGGACCCTGTCGCGCCGTGCCTTTCTCGCGCGCGGCGAGGCGGCGCTGGCCAAGAGCTTCGCCGCGAGCCGGCCGGTGGCGCTGCTGATGCTCGACGTCGACCGCTTCAAGCTGATCAACGACGAATATGGTCACGCGGTCGGGGACGAGGTGCTGGCGAGCCTGGCGGAGCAGATCTCGGCGTTGCTGCGGCGCGACGATCTGTTCGGGCGGCTCGGCGGCGAGGAATTCGCGATCCTGGCACCCGGCCTGACGCAAGCCGCAGCGCTCGCCTTGGCCGAGCGGCTGCGCGACGGCTGCGCCCAATTGCGTGTCCCCGTCGAGGGCCGCGCCCCACTGATGGTCACCGTCAGCATCGGCCTGGTCTGGGGCGTGGCGGGCCCTGGCTGCTCCTCGCAGAGTTTACTGAAGCAAGCAGACGACGCGCTTTACCGGGCCAAGCGCAGCGGTCGCGACCGCGTCGTCGAGACCTCCCTGGCTGCCTGAGCAGAGGGGCGTTCAGAACTCGGCATCGAGCTCCTCCAGCTCCTCCGGTTCCAGCTTCGCGGCCTCGATCCAGCCACGCAGCGCCGGCCAGGCCATGATCGTCTGGCAATAGCCTTCGCTGACCGGATCGAGCACGACGTCATAGGTCAGGAAACGCAGGCAAACCGGTGCGTACATTGCGTCGGCCATGCTCAGTTCCCCGCCGAACAGGTAAGGCCCGCCATAGCGGCCAAGGCAGTCACGCCAGATCTCCGTAACGCGATCGATGTCGGCCTGCGCGCCGGTCCAGACCTTGAAGCCTGGATAGTGAGCCTTGAGATTCATCGGCAGGGCCGAACGGAGATTGGCGAAGCCGGAATGCATTTCCCCCGAGATCGAACGGCAATGAGCGCGCGCTGTCACCTCCCGCGGCAGCAAGCCAGCATCGGGCCTGAGCTCGTCGAGATAGCCCGCGATCGCGAGTGTATCCCAGACCTCGACGCCGTCGTGGCGGAGGCAAGGCACCAGGAAGGACGGCGAGAGCAGCAACAGCTCCGCCCGCGCTGACGGGTCATCCACCGAGAGCACGATCTCTTCGACCTCGAGCCCGGCCAGCTGACAGAGCAGCCAGCCTCGCAGCGACCAGGAGGAATAATTCTTGCTGCTGATCGTCAAGGTGGCGGCCATCGACGGCATCCTCCGCATGCTCGATCAAGGTTCATAGCAAAACATGTTCCAGAGAATGCGACATGGAAAACGTGCTTGCGAACCGCGATTGCTGCAGCGCAACATGGCCTCGCGCGCTTGCCGCGGGCTCTATCAGGGTCGCTGACGGATGCTCTATCTCGCCTATCAGGCCCAATCGGACCTCATCAATCCGGCCCGGACGCTCGCGCAGGCCGCGATCGTCGCACTCGGCAGCCGGGCGATACTCGGCCAGCCCTTGAGCGCGTCCGCCGCCGCTGCGGGCTACGAATTGGTGACACGCGCCGGGCTGACCCATGACCGGCCGCCCTATGGCATCGACAGGGTGGTGAGCGGCAATCGCGAGGTACCGGTCACCGAAGCGGCGGCTCTGACCCTGCCCTTCGGCACGCTGCTGCACTTCAGGAAGGATGCCGATCTGCAGCAGTCGAAGGTGCTGGTCGTGGCACCGCTCTCCGGCCACTTCGCCACTCTGCTGCGCAGTACCGTGGCGACGCTGCTGCAAGACCATGACGTCTACATCACCGACTGGCACAACGCGCGTGAGGTGCCGCTCTCGGCGGGGGCGTTCGGCTATGACGACTACGTCGACTATCTGATCCGCTTCATCGAGACACTCGGCCCGGAGACCCACGTGGTCGCCGTCTGCCAACCTTGTGTGCAAGTGCTCACCGCAGCGGCAGTGATGGCCCAGGCCGCTCACCCGGCACAGCCGCGCAGCATGACGCTGATGGCGGGGCCGGTCGACACCCGCATCAATCCGACGACGGTCAACAAACTCGCCACCGACAAGCCGATCGGCTGGTTCGAGAAGAACCTGATCGCCCGCGTGCCCGCACGTCATCCGGGCGCCGGCCGCAAGGTCTATCCAGGCTTCATCCAGCTCGGCGCCTTCATGGCGATGAACATGAGCCGCCACATCAACGCGCATATCGACCTGTTCACCCATCTCGCCACCGGCGAGGTGGAGAAGGCGGAGGCGATCAAGACCTTTTACGACGAGTATTTCGCTGTCCTGGACCTGCCCGCCGAATTCTATCTCGAAACGGTGCAATGGATCTTCCAGGAGGCGCGGCTGGCTGCGGGTACGCTGACCTATCGCGGCGAGAGGGTGGATTGCCGCGCCATCCGCCGGACCGCCCTGATGACCGTCGAAGGCGAACGCGACGACATCTGCTCGCTCGGGCAGACCGCCGCAGCGCACGACCTGTGCTGCGGGCTCAAGCCCTTCCGCAAGCGCCACCATATGCAGGCCGGCGTCGGGCATTACGGCGTGTTCTCCGGCCGCAAATGGGACGGGCAAATCTACCCGATCGTGCGGAACATGATCCTGGCAAACAGCTGAACCGTCATTTCTCCTTGATCGAGAGGCCGTTCTTGCCGACGGAGATCTCGACGCCCTCGGGCTGCTTCTTCTCCTGATAGAGCGCGTAGCTGACGGCGCCGAGGCCGATGACGAGCAAGCCGATCAACAGGACAAGCGTATTGCGGGACAGCGTCATCAGGAACTCCGTTGCAGATGCGCCGGCTCGGCGCTCCGATCAACGCTGACGCCCGCGCCCGGTTCCGGATCCCTCAGCCGGCGGGCTTGCTGGGCGCTGCGACGGCCTGCGCGGGACCAGCCTCCGTACGGGTCGCGATGCGGCCGATCAGGAAGGTCGCGAGACTCGACCAGGCGACGCCGAGGCACCAGCCGCCGAGCACGTCGCTCGGCCAGTGCACGCCGAGATAGATCCGACTGAGACCGATCGCGATCATCAGGGTCCAGGCGACCCACAGGCAGAGCCGTGCGATGTCGGCGCGGCGCGAGGCGAGGCCGACGAAACTGGCGATGCTGAGCAGCACGACCGCTGCAAGGAAGGCGTGGCCGCTCGGAAAGCTCGCGGTGAAGGTCAGCGCCGCGTGCTCGACGATGTCGGGCCGCTCGCGTCCGAAGGCGAGCTTCAGCACCGTGCTCGCCGCCGTCGCGGACAGGACGCTGGCCAGCAAGCCGATCGCGAGGGGACGGTGACCGCAGAGCCGCAAGGTCAGGGCGGCGATCACGGTCGCGATTCCCAGCCCGATGAAGCTGCCGAGCGCGGTCAGGTCGCGCATCATCTCCCGGAACCAGGCGGGACCGATCGGCGCGGAAGGGTTGGCCGGGTCCCGGAACAGCATCACCAGCGCGCTGTCGATCGAGGAACTGCCGTCGGAGACGACATAGAAGGCCAGGCCGATGAAACCGAAGATCGCCGCGACGGGCAGAAGGAAGCGCGGCTGGAGAAGGAACATCGAATGCCTCACGAAGGGAACTGGTACTCGGCCGGGTAGGGCAAGGGCTCGAGCTCGGCCGGCTGGGCTGCGATCACCCGCAGCGCGCCCGGCAACAGGCGATAGGCGAACGGGCTGGAGCCACGCTCCACCTCGCCATCGAAGGTGACGTGGCCACGGCGCTTGTCACGGCGGGTAATCGTCACCGAGGTGCCGGAGAGAGAAATGAGATTGTGGGAGTTGCGCCAGCCGCCGGTCAGCATCGAGAACGCGGCCTTGGCACGCGAGAGCAAGCCGCCGGTATCGAGGATATGGACCTCGAATTCGCCGCCATCGAGATGCGCGCGGCGCCATTCGGCGCCGTCGAACTGGTTGACAGTGACCAGGACCGCGTCAGCCTCGACCTGACGGCGCTCACCGGCGATCTCCATCTCGATGCGGATCGGATGGGTGAACAGGATCGAGCGCGCCGCCGCGAAAAGGAAGGCAACGAGCCGGCTGAATGGGAATCGGCGGCGGGCATATTCGCGCTGGCGCGCCATCAGGCTGAAGAAGCCCATGCCCGAGATCGAATGGAACAGGCGGCCATTGACGCTGCCGAGGTCCATTGCGACCGGCTCGCCCCGGCAGATCGCAGCGATCTGCTCCTCCACGGTGCCGGTGAGCCCAAGGTCACGGCCGAGCACATTGACCGTGCCGAGCGGCAGGACCGCGACGGTGCGCTTGCACTCCACCAGGATCGGCAAGACGCCATTGATGCTGCCGTCACCGCCGGCAATGACCGGAATCGTCGCATCATCGGCAACCGCTGCCCGCAGGCGCTCCTGAAGCTGGCGCGGCGGTACGAGCTCGACTTCGGCTCGGCATCCGGCAGTCTCGAACGCCGCCGCGATGCGCTGCGCGAAGGCGTCGGCGCCCGCTTCCAGCACCGTACCGGCGCGCGCGTTGGCGATGACGCGAAAGCAGCGCGGCTGCGCCTGCGGTTCGAGTTCGAGCGAGGGGTCCGACAGATGCGCCATGACAGACGGCGATATGGGCGCGGCTCTTGGCCGGAACAAGGCAGGCAGCCAATACCCGCGATGCGAGCATAAAAAAGGTGCGGGCCTTTCGGCCCGCACCACGCAATCACGACGATCCGGCTGGGGGGATAGCGACCGCCGCGAATTGCGCCTTGGTGTGGAACGCCGGCCCGGAGGCGCGCTCTCACATCATCCAATACGGCATCGTGCCGTAGTAATCGTGCACACGCTTGCCGTACTCCTTGTCGTGCCAGTCCGGCTCGCCGTCGGCACCGTACATCGGAGCGGCCTCCAGCTTCTCACGGGTCAGCGGCACGACATAGCCGCCCTTGTCGACATCGTAGTCGAGCATGCTCCACGGGATCGGGTGGTATTTCTCGCCGAGGCCAAGGAAGCCACCGAAGGACATGATCGCGTAAGCGACCTTCCCGGTCGCCTTGTCGAGCATGACGTCGTAGATCGAGCCGAGATGCTCGCCTGCGGTGTTGTAGACATCCGTTCCGGCGACGCGAGCGCCAGCGATCAACGGGTTGGCGGCGTGAGAGGCTGCGGTCATCGTAGCGCTCATCGGTCCCTCCATGCATATCTGATTGGCCGGCGCGCGGCCGGCACGTCCAATCAACCCGGCGAAGGCCGTCTGGTTCCCAACCGGGCCGACAAAATCGCGCGGTCGGCAGGACCGCCAGAACAGCTCGCCGGACATGCTCGCTGACTGCCCAGCCGCCACCGTCAGGAACAAAAGCCGGCTAACGCGGTTTGAGGAGGGATCGAGCGAGCGGCTTCAGCCGGCGCGATTAAGGCGGCGAGCAAGCGCCAGTTGGCGCTGTCGAGCATCACGCATCCGGGGCACATCAGGACATCACACTTGAATGTCTCGTCGCGAAGCCGTCGACCCTCAAGGGAAGGAACGTCCGATGATCAGGAAGCTTCTATTGGTAACTGCCGCGGTGGCCGCGCTCGGCGCCTGCACGCCGCGTGAGGAACGAACCGCGACCGGCGCGCTCATCGGCGCGGGCGCGGGCGCGCTCATCGGCGGCGCCGCGACTGGCCGTGCCGGCGGCGCGCTGGCAGGCGCCGCGATCGGCGGCGCCGGTGGCGCGATCATCGGCAATGCGACCTCGCCGGATCAGATCTGCTACGGCCGCGACGAATGGGGCCGGCGCGTCCGCTACGCCTGCTGATGTAAAGCAGATTGCGAGTGGCGGCTAAAACCCGCCACTCGCTTCAGACCGCCCCGTAAGGCCCGAAGCGTCCGACGAAGCGGTGGCGGCCTCCTGGATAGAGCAAGCGCACGGCCGTGATCGGCTCGGCCTGGTTCCAGGTCCGGCGCTCGACCAGCAGGCAAGGCTCGCCGGCATCGATCTTCAGGAGTTCCGCTTCCTGCGGGTCGGCAGCGATCGCGCTGATCGCGTGCTCAGCCTGCGTCCACAGACTGTTCTGCAGCAGCCAGTCGCCCGGCGGCGTCTCGGCGAAGCCCTCATCCGCGGCCTGCGGGATGGTCGAAAGGTGGATCACCCGATCTTCCAGCACATGCGGCGCGCCATCGGCGAAATGCAGCAGGGTGAGGTGCGCGACATTGGCTGCGCGGCCGAGCTCGAAGCGGGCGGCGAGTTCGCGCGACGTCTTGCCGTCGCGCCGCTGCAGGATGCGATAGCTGTAGGCCTGCCCGAGTTCACGGACCTCCTCCGGGATCGAGAGGATGTCGAGCATGGCGTGGCTGGCCGGTGGGCTCGCGACGATCGTGCCGGAACGGCGCCGGCGCAGGATCAACCCTTCGCGAGCAAGCTGCGCCAGCGCCCGGTGCACGGTCATGCGCGAAGCGCCGAGCTTTTCCATCAACGCATGCTCGGGCGGCACCGCCGTGCCCGGCGGCCAGGTGCCGGCCAGGATCAGATCGCGGACGGCGCGGCGGATCTGGTCATAGAGCGGCCCGGCTCCGTCCAGCGTCACGGCGTCGATCTGAGTGATGGACATGGCTCCGTTTCGTTCAGGCGAGGAGATTGCGGATCACCTGGCCATAGCGGGCAGCGATGCGGGCGCGGTCAATGTGCCGGCCGCCGCTGACCACAGGCTTTCCACCGACGATCACCTCCGCGACCGGCAGGGCCGGCGCGGCGAAGATCGCGCTGTCGAGCGCGAAATCGCCGCCCTTGCCGATGATTGCGGGATGCTCGGCATCGAGGACGGCGAAGTCAGCGCGATTGCCGACGGCGATCGCACCGATGCGGCGGCCACAAGCCTGGGCGCCGCCGGCGCAGGCATCCTGCCAGAGCCTGAGGCCTGCGGAGAGGCCGGGCTCAGCCCAGAGCGCGCGGCGCCGATCGCGCAGGCGCTGCGAATATTCGAGCAGGCGCAATTCGCCACCGGCGCCGATCTCGACATTGGAATCGCTGCCGACGCCGATGCGCCCGCCCTTCTCGCGATAGCGTACGCCGTCGAAGATGCCGTCGCCGAGATTGGCCTCGGTGATCGGGCACAGGCCCGCGACCGCGCCGGAGAGCGCCATCGCATCGCGCTCGGCATCGCTGAGATGCGTCGCGTGGATCAGGCACCAGCGCTCGTTCACCGCGGTGTTCTGCATCAGCAGCTCCACCGGGCGGCGGCCGGTGATGGCGAGGCTGTCCTCAACCTCGCGGGTCTGCTCGGCGACATGGATGTGCAAAGGCACGCCCGAGCGCAGCTCTGCGACCCAATTCAGATCTTCGAGCGCCACCGCCCGCAGCGAATGCGGCGCCATGCCGACGCGGGCATCGGGAAGGCCGGCGACTGCCTTCTCGCTGCCTTCGATCAGGCGCGCATAGGCGTCGCGATCATTGAGGAAGCGGCGCTGGCCCGCCGCAGCCGGCGCCTTGCCGAAATTGCCATAGCGATAGAGCACGGGCAGCAGCGTCAGGCCGATGCCGGTTTCCTCGGCTGCAGCCGCGATCGCCCCGCCCATGGCGGCGATGTCGGCATAGGCCGCGCCGTCCTTGTCGTGATGGAGGTAATGGAATTCGGCGAGCGCGGTGAAGCCGCCCTCCAGCATCTCGACCATGGCCTGCGCGGCGATCGCCTGGACATCGTCAGGGCTCAGGCGATCGAGGAAGCGGTACATCACCTCGCGCCAGGTCCAGAAGGAGTCCTCGGAGGCGCCGCGGCGCTCGGCGAGGCCCGCCATGCCGCGCTGGAAGGTGTGGCTGTGCAGGTTCGGCAGGCCGGGCAGAGCGAGCCCTGAAAGTCTCGTCGCGCCCGCGGGCACCGCCTGCCCTGTCGTGACCGACATGATCGTTCCATGATCGAGCGTCAGCGTGACGTTCTCGGCGAAGCCCTCGGGCAGAAGCCCCTGGGCGAGGTGCAGGGTCGTGGGTCCGGTCACGCGAGCTGTCCCTTTTTATTTGCATATGCAAATCGAGCTTGCTATTTGCATATGCAATTGTCTAGCATAATCGTAACGACAACGAAGTCGAGAGGAGGCGACGTGGCGGCGACCCCTTCCCCCAGCCACCGAGTGTGGACCAATGCCCGGCTCGCGACCATGGCGGCCGATGCGAGTACGCCCTATGGCGTGATCGAGGACGGCGTCATCGTCGCCCGCAATGGCCGTATCGTCTTCGCCGGCCCGCGTGCCGAGGTCTCGAGCTTCGGTCAGGCCGAGGTGACCGACTGCGAAGGCCGCTGGATCACCCCCGGCCTGATCGATTGCCACACCCATCTCGTCTATGGCGGCGACCGCGCCCATGAATTCGAACTGCGCCTGCAGGGCGCGAGCTATGAGGAGATCGCCCGCGCCGGCGGCGGCATCGTCTCCAGCGTGAAAGCAACGCGCGCGGCGAGCGAGGACGAACTCTTCGCCAGCGCCGACAAGCGCCTCGCCGCGCTGATGTCCGAAGGCGTCACCACTGTCGAGATCAAGTCGGGCTACGGGCTCGACATCGACAGCGAGGTCAAGGTGCTGGCGGTGGCCCGCCGGATCGGGCGCGAGCGTCCCGTCGGCGTGCAGACCAGCTTCCTCGGCGCCCATGCGGTGCCGGCCGAGTTCAAGGGCCGGCAAAGCGACTATGTCGACCTCGTCTGCGGTCCGATGCTGGATGCCATCGCAGAGCAGAAGCTCGCCGATGCGGTCGACGTGTTCTGCGAGGGCATCGCCTTCTCGCCCGAGGAGACGGCCCGCGTCTTCAACGCGGCCAAGGCCAAGGGACTGCCCGTCAAGATCCATGCCGAGCAGCTCTCCAATCTCGGCGGCGCGGCGCTGGCGGCCGGCTTCGGCGCGCTTTCCGCCGACCATCTCGAACATCTCGACGAGGCCGGCGTGATCGCCATGGCCAAAGCCGGCACCGTCGCCGTCGTTCTGCCCGGCGCATTCTACTTTCTGCGCGAGACGATGAAGCCGCCGATCGAATTGCTCAGGCAGCATGGCGTGCCGATCGCGCTCGCCACCGACGCCAATCCCGGCACCTCGCCGCTGACCTCGCCGCTGCTGACCATGAACATGGGCTGCACCTTGTTCCGGCTGACACCGGAGGAGGCTCTGGCCGGCATGACCCGCAACGCCGCCCGCGCGCTTGGACTCCAGGACCAGATCGGCACGCTGGAAGCCGGCAAGGCCTGCGATCTCGCGGTCTGGGAGATCGAGCGCCCGGCCGAGCTTGCCTACCGCATCGGCTTCAACCCGCTTCACACCCGCATCCGGAACGGACAATGACCACGCTCTCGCTCACCCCCGGCAAGGCCCGCCTCGCCGACTGGCGCCATGTCGTCGACGGCGCCACCGTCGCCCTGACCGAGACCAGCGCGATCGCCGGCGCCCAGGCGATCGTCGACGACATCGTCGCGGCCGGCACCGTGACCTATGGCGTCAACACCGGCTTCGGCAAGCTCGCCAGCGTGCGCATCGCCGATGACGACCTGACCACGCTGCAGCGCAACCTCATCCTCTCGCATGCGGTCGGCACCGGCCCTGCCCTCCCCGATTCCGTCGTCGCGTTGATCCTGGCAATGAAGGCGGCGAGCCTGGCGCGCGGCGCCTCGGGCGTTCGTCCCGTCGTTGTCGAGGCGCTGGTCGGCGCGCTCAAGGCCGGCGCGCTGCCGGTCGTCCCGGCCAAGGGCTCGGTCGGCGCCTCCGGCGACCTCGCCCCGCTCGCTCACATGACCGCCGCCCTGATGGGCGTTGGCGAGATCAGGCTGAAGGGTGAAGTCCTGCCCGCCGCCGAAGCGCTGAAGCGGATCGGCCAGCAGCCGCTCACGCTCGGCGCCAAGGAGGGCCTGGCGCTGATCAACGGCACGCAGGTATCGGCCTCGCTGGCGCTGGCCGGCCTCGCCAGCGTCGCCCGCGTCTTCGATGCGGCGCTGATCGCCGGCGCACTCTCGGTCGATGCCCTCAAGGGCTCCGACACGCCGTTCGACCCGCGCATCCAGCAGCTGCGCGGCCAGCCCGGGCAGATCAAGGTGGCGGCCCTGCTGCTCGACCTCATCGCCAACAGCGAGATCCGCGAAAGCCACCGCTTCGGCGACAGCAAGGTGCAGGACCCCTATTCGCTGCGCTGCCAGCCGCAGGTGATGGGCGCGGTGCGCGACCTGCTCGGCAATGCCGCGGCGACGCTTGCGATCGAGGCCAATGCCGTCACCGACAACCCGCTGGTGCTGGGGCCGGGCGAGATCGTCTCGGGCGGCAATTTCCACGCCGAGCCGGTCGCCTTCGCCGCCGACATGCTGGCGATGGCCACCTGCGAGATCGGCAACCTCGCCGAGCGCCGGATCGCGCTCCTGGTCGACCCGGTGATGAGCGGCCTGCCGCCCTTCCTCGCCCGCGATGCCGGCCTCAACTCCGGCTTCATGATCGCGCAGGTGACGGCCGCGGCGCTCGCTTCCGAGAACAAGCAGCGGGCCTATCCCGCCTCGGTCGACACCATCCCGACCTCGGCGAATCAGGAAGACCATGTCTCGATGGCGACGCACGGCGCCTTCCGCCTGATCGAGATGGCGAAGAACGCGGCGAGCATCGTGGCGGTCGAATTGATGGCCGCAGCCGAGGCGATCGAACATCACCGCCCGCTCAAGACCTCGCCGCGGCTGGAGCCGGTGCTGGCGCTGATCCGCGAGCGGATCGCGCCGCTGACCGAGGACCGCTATCTCGCGCCCGACCTCGCCGCCGCGACCGAGCTCGTGCTCTCGGGCGCGCTCGGCAAGGCCGCCGGCGTCGACAGCTATGGGGAGCTTTCGGCATGAAAAACTCCACAGTTCCGTCATGGTCGGGCTTGTCCCGACCATCCACGTCTTCGCTGGTCGAACGTGGTCAAGACGTGGATGCTCGGCACAAGGCCGAGCATGACGTTGGAGGCCGGCATGGCTGACATCGTCTCGGTCACGCGCGGTTCCTCGCCGCTGGTCCTGTCGATGCCGCATCCCGGCACCGGCCTGCCGGCCGAGGTCGCGGCCCAGCTCAATGCGCGCGGCACACTGGTCGAGGACACCGACTGGCATATGCGCCAGCTCTACGGCTTCGCCGAGCGCTTCCAGCCGACCATCGTCGAGGCGCAGCTCTCGCGCTTCGTCATCGACCTCAACCGCGACCCGGCCGGCGTCTCGCTCTATCCCGGCCAGGCGACGACCGAGCTGGTGCCGACCACCACCTTCGACGGCGCGCCGATCTGGAATACGGCGCCCGACGAAACCGAGATCGCCCGCCGGCGCGAGGCCTATTTCCGGCCCTATCACGACGCGCTCGCCGCCGAGATCGAACACGCCAAGGCGCAGCACGGCTTCTGCCTGCTCTGGGACTGCCACTCGATCAAGGCGGTGATCCCGCGCCTGTTCCCCGGTACCCTGCCGACGCTTAATCTCGGCACGAATTCCGGCGTCAGCGCCGCGCCTGCGGTCGAAGCCGCTGCGACCGCCGCGATGGCCGGCAGCTCCTTCACCCATGTCGTCAACGGTCGCTTCAAGGGCGGCTGGATCACCCGTCATTACGGCCGCCCGGCCGAACACGTCCACGCGCTCCAGATGGAGATCGCGCTCTCCGCCTATCTCGAAGACGAAGCCGCACCCTGGACCTTCGCCCCGGGCAAGGCCGCCAGCCTGCAAGCCACTCTCGCCGCCATGATCGAGGCCGCGCTCGCGGCCGCCACCCATATCGAACGGACGAAGTCATGACCCGCCTGGACAATACCCGCGTCATCCGCCCCGCCACCGGCACCGAACTCAGCGCCAAGAGCTGGCTGACCGAAGCGCCGCTGCGCATGCTGATGAACAACCTGCATCCGGACGTCGCCGAGAACCCGCAGGAGCTCGTGGTCTATGGCGGCATCGGCCGCGCCGCCCGTTCCTGGGAGGATTTCGACCGCATCGTCGCGGCCCTGCGCCAGCTCGAGGCCGACGAGACCCTGCTGGTCCAGTCCGGCAAGCCGGTCGGCGTGTTCCGGACGCACAAGGATGCGCCGCGCGTCCTGATCGCCAATTCCAACCTCGTGCCGCACTGGGCGAACTGGGACCATTTCAACGAGCTCGATAAGAAGGGGCTCGCCATGTACGGCCAGATGACGGCCGGCTCGTGGATCTATATCGGCACGCAAGGCATCGTGCAGGGCACCTACGAGACCTTCGTCGAGGCCGGGCGCCAGCATTATGGTGGCAATCTCAAGGGCAAATGGGTCCTGACCGGCGGCCTCGGCGGCATGGGCGGCGCCCAGCCTCTCGCCGCGGTGATGGCCGGCGCCTCCTGCCTCGCCGTCGAGTGCAACCCGGACTCGATCGATTTCCGCCTGCGCACCCGCTATCTCGACGAGAAGGCATCGAGCCTCGACGAGGCGCTGGCGATGATCGAGCGCTGGACGAAGAACGGCGAGGCCAAGTCGGTCGGCCTGCTCGGCAACTGTGCCGAGATCCTGCCCGAGATGGTCCGCCGCGGCATCCGGCCGGACATGGTCACCGACCAGACCTCGGCCCATGACCCGGTCAACGGCTACCTGCCGAAGGGCTGGACCATGGGCCAGTGGCGGCAGGCGCGCGAGGGCAATCCGAAGTCCGTCGAGAAGGCGGCGCGCGCCTCGATGCGCGAGCATGTCGAGGCGATGATTGCCTTCCAAGACATGGGCATCCCGACCTTCGACTATGGCAACAACATCCGCCAGATCGCCAAGGAAGAGGGGCTGGAGAACGCCTTCGCCTTCCCGGGCTTCGTGCCGGCCTATATCCGCCCGCTGTTCTGCCGCGGCATCGGCCCGTTCCGCTGGGCCGCCCTCTCCGGCGATCCGGAGGACATCTACAAGACCGACGCCAAGGTGAAGGAGCTGCTGCCCGACAACAAGCACCTGCACAACTGGCTCGACATGGCGCGCGAGCGCATCTCGTTCCAGGGCGTGCCGGCGCGCATCTGCTGGGTCGGCCTCGGCGACCGCCACCGGCTCGGCCTCGCCTTCAACGAGATGGTCCGGTCCGGCGAGCTCAAGGCGCCGGTCGTGATCGGCCGCGACCATCTCGATTCCGGCTCGGTCGCCTCGCCGAACCGCGAAACGGAAGCGATGAAGGACGGCTCGGACGCGGTCTCCGACTGGCCGCTGCTCAACGCCCTGCTCAACACGGCGTCCGGCGCGACCTGGGTCTCGCTGCATCATGGCGGCGGCGTCGGCATGGGCTTCTCGCAGCATTCGGGCGTCGTGATCTGCGCCGACGGCACGGATGACGCGGCCGCCCGCCTGTCGCGCGTGCTCTGGAACGACCCGGCCACCGGCGTGATGCGCCATGCCGATGCCGGCTATGACATCGCGCTCGACTGCGCCCGGGAGAAGGGGCTGAATCTGCCCGGCATCCTGGGCTGAACCCACATGTCATTCCGGGGCTCCGCGCAGCGGAGAACCCGGAACCCACGACTGGGCGAGCCTTGCCCCATCGCGACGTTGCACCCAGTCGTAGGTTCCGGGTTCGCCCTTCGGGCGCCCCGGAATGACAAATATTGAGCGCGAATACGAAGGACCGTTCCATGCGCATCATCCGCGCCGCCGACTGCCTGGTCATGCCGTGGAAGAACGGCGGCGGGACGACGACCGAGATCGCTGTGGCGCCGGAAGGCGCCTCGCTCAACGATTTCGACTGGCGCATCAGCATGGCCCATGTGGGCGCAGACGGGCCGTTCTCGTCCTTCCCCGGCATCGACCGGACGTTGTCTGTGCTGACCGGGGCCGGCATCACGCTGGCATTCGGCGACGGCGAGCGCATCAGGCTCGACCGCAGCAGCGCGCCCTACCCTTTCGCCGCCGATCGGGCGGTCGAGGGGCTCCTGGTCAACGGGCCGATCGACGATCTCAATGTGATGAGCCGCCGCGGCCGCTGGCAGCACCGGGTCGAGCGTGTATCGGGCGCTGGTTCGCTCGCTGCGAGCGAAGGCCTGTTGGCGCTGGTCGCCCGCAAGGGCGACTGGCTGGTGAATGGTGCGGCTCTGCCCGCCGGCGACAATGCGGTTCTCGACAAGCCGGGGCGCGTCGAGCTTACCGTTAGCGGCGGCGAGGCTGAGCTTTATGCGGTCTGGTTGACTGCAAAGTAGGTAAGCGCGGGATCCCCTCTCCCGGATGGGAGAGGGGTAGGGGTGAGGGACCGCCGCGAATTATTGGAATGCAACGGAGCCGTTGAACCTTCTGCGGCAAGGGCAGGCCCTCATCCCTGCCCTTCTCCCACACGGGAGAAGGGTTCCCCGCGCCTCACCCGACCTACGCCGCCTGCCGCGGCTCCGGGCCGACATAGACCGATTGCGGCCGGATCAGGCGGCCGGTCTCGATCTGCTCGCGGGCATGGGCGAGCCAACCGGTGGTGCGGCCGAGCGCGAAGACGCAGGTGAAGGCCTCCGGCGGGAAGCCGAGCGCCTCCAGCAGCAGCGCCGTGTAGAACTCGACATTGGTTTCGAGCGAGCGGCCGGGCTTGCGCTCGCGCAGGATGGCGAGCGCCGCCTGCTCGACAGCCTCGGCATGGCGCAGGCGCCCGGCATCGGCGCCGAGCTTGGCGATCGCCTGCTTCAGCGCATCGGCGCGCGGATCGCGGACGCGGTAGATGCGATGGCCGAAGCCCATCAACCGCTCGCCGCGACCCAGCGCATCCTCCAGCCAGGCGCGGGCATTGGCCGGCTCGCCGATCGCATCGAGCATCTCGATCACCGGCCCGGGCGCGCCGCCATGCAGCGGGCCCTTGAGCGCGCTGATCCCGGCCAGCACGGCCGAAACCAGCCCGGCCCGGGTCGAAGCGACGACGCGCGCGGCGAAGGTCGAGGCGTTGAGGCCGTGATCGGCGACCGTGACGAGATAGGTGTCGAGTGCCGCGGCCTGCGCCGGCGTCGGCACTTCGCCGCGCAGCATGCGCAGCGTGTCTGCCGCCTGTGACAGTGCCTGGTCCGGGGCGATCGGGGCGAGCCCACGCTGCTTGCGCACAGCGGCTGCGGTGAAGACGGCAGGCGCAGCAAGCAGTTTGAGCGCGGTGTCAGCCCCCTCGCCATCGCCGATCTGCGCTGTCCAGGCGCGAACCGCCTCGACCGGGCCGAGATCGGCCGAGAGCGCGGTGCGCTCGACGATGCCGAAGAGATCGGCCCGGGCCTTGCCGAGCGCCATCGGCAATTCGGTGCTTCGTGGCAGGCCGGGCAGCAAGCCGTCGAACATCAGGGCCGCCATCTCCTCGAAGCTGGTGCGGCCGGCGAGCTCGGCGAGGCTGTGGCCGCGGATCACCAGGCGGCCGGCAGCGCCGTCGACCTCGGAGAGCACGGTATGGGCGGCGACGACGTCATCGAGACCATCGGACATGTCAGGAACTCCTCAAAAGTTTCGCCCTGAGGATCGGCTCCCGCATTGCAACAATCAATCTTGAACAATATAATCAATATATTCGGCGGAGGGGCGATGCAGGACTGGTTGACAGCACAGGAGGCGATGGCGCGGCTGCGCCTTAAGCCGCAGACGCTCTACGCCTATGTCAGCCGCGGGCTGATCGAGGCGCGCGGCGATGGCGAGGATTCACGTCGCAGCCTTTACCGGGCCGAGGACGTCGCCCGGCTGGAGCATCGCAAGGCGCGCGGCCGGCGGCCGGCTGCAATCGCGGAGGATGCGATCGCCTATGGCGAGCCGGTGCTCGCCTCCGCCATCACCACGATCGAGCGCGGCGGCCTCTGGTATCGCGGACAGGATGCGGCGCGCCTCGCGCAGAGCGCCAAGCTGGAGGATGTCGCCCGTCTGCTCTGGGATTGCGGCACGCAACGCTTCCCGCCCCTGTCGACGATCGTGCCGCCGGGCGAGCCGTTGGCGCGCACCTTCGCGGTGATCGCGGCGCGGACCGCGAGCGACCGGCCAATGGTCGGGCGAACCAAGAAAGCGCTCTATCTCGAAGCCGCCGCCGTGCTCGACACGCTGGTCGACGCCATCGCCGGCGGCCCGGGAGAAGGGCCGATCCATGCCCGGCTGGCGCGGGCCTGGGGCTGCGAGGCCGATGGCTCGGAGCCGATCCGGCGCGCACTCGTGCTGCTTGCCGACCACGAGCTCAACGCCTCGACCTTCGCGGCGCGCGTCACCGCCTCGACCGGCGCTTCGCTCGCCGCCTGTGCGCTGGCCGGGCTCGCTGCGCTCTCCGGTCCTTTGCATGGCGGCGTCGCGCCGCGCGTGCTGGCGCTGATGCGGGAGATCGGGCGCGACGGGCTGGAGACGGCGCTCGCGGCACGGCTGGAAACCGGCACCAAGCTGCCAGGCTTCGGCCATCCGCTCTATCCCGATGGCGATCCGCGGGCACGGGCGCTATTCGCAGCCTTCGAGCCGCCGCCGGCCTACGCACAGGCGCAGGCCGCGATCGCGGCGTTGACGGGCGAGGGGCCGAACATCGACTTCGCGCTCTCGGCGCTGGCAGCGAAGCTCGCTTTGCCGGAGACCGCCCCCTTCCAGATCTTCGCCGCGGCGCGCTGCACCGGCTGGCTCGCCCATGCGCTGGAGCAGAACGAGAGCGGCCGATTGATCCGCCCGCGCGCCCGCTATGTCGGGCAACCTCCCGCCTGAGACCGGCAGACCGCTCGCGCTACTGCGCCTGCGCGCGCAGCGTCTCGAAATCCTTGTCGAGCCTTGCGAGCGAGGCCGCGATCTTCTCTCGCCGCTCCTTGATCCAGGCGCCCTGCTCCGCGATCCGGCCCTTGGCCGCGGTCAGCATCCGCTCCATCTCGGCCGGCTGCGGGCCGCCGACGGTTGCGCGGCTGCGCACGATCGCGACGGGATCGAGTGCCGCGCGGAACTCGGCCTCGGCGATCGGCAGCTCGGTCGGATAATCCGTCCCCTTCACCACCGCGGCATAGATCCGCCTTGCCTCGGCATAGGGAAAGTCGAGCGGCTTGATGTCGTGATCCTTGGCGTGGGTGACGACCTCGGAGGCGAAATGGTGGCCGACCCGGAAGGGCAGCCTGTATTTGCGCATCAAGAGGTCGGCCAGTTCCTGCGAGGCGGTCCAGTCGCTGTTCAGCTCCTCCAGCGCCCGCTCGGGGCTGATCACCAGCCCTTTCAGGATGCGGTCCCAGTTGGCGAGCACGGTGACCGCGCTCTTCACCATCGCGCTGTTGGGTTTGACGTCCTTGGGGTCGCTCATCCCCGGCGTGATGTTGTGGGCCTGGATCGCGGCGCCCATCGCAAGCGAGAGCGCCGTCGAGGCCTGCTGGCGCGTGGTGTTGAGCAGGCCGGGATTGCGCTTCTGCGGCATGGCGCTGGAGACATAGGTGTTGCCGTCGCCCTCCTGCAGCAGCATCCAGGGCCGCGCGAAGGCGTATTGGGTCATGACATCCTCGACGAAGGCGCCGGCATGCAGCGCGATGCTGGTGACGATCGCGCCGGCCTCGACCGGGTGTTCGGCGGAGGAGATCTGGCCGGCGTCATAGGCGTTGTCGACGATCGCCGCGAAGCCGAGATAGTCGGCCATGCGCTTGCGGTTGAGCGGCCAGCTCGTGCCGTTGAGCACGGTCGTGCCCATCGCCGAACGGTCGATCCGGGCATAGGCCTCGCGGATGCGCTGGGCGTCGCGCTCCAGGCCGGCGGCATGGCCAAGCAGAGCGTGGCCGAGGCTGTTCGGCTGGGCGGCGACGCCGTTGGTATAGTTCGGCACGATGGTCGCCGCGTGCTTCTCCGCCAACCCGACCAGTGTCGCCGTGGTGCGGTTGAGCTGGTCGGCGAGCGCCAGCATGTCGTCGCGCAGGATCGCGGCGCGGTAGGTCGCGTGCATGTCCTGGCTCGACCGGCCGGCATGCAGCAGCGTGACCTCCTGCCCACCAGCTGCGATCAGCAGGGGTTCGAAGCTGATCACCGTCGACGGCCGTTTGCCTCCCGGCTTGGCGCCATCGCTCAAAACCTTGACGAGACCGGCGGCGATGCGCGGAGCCAGAGCCTTGTCGAGCAGGCCTTCATCCGTGTTGATCACGGCTGTGGCCTTGTTGATCTCGCCGAGCCAGAAGAACTCGTCGCGGGCCTGGCGCTCCTGGGCGAGAGCTGGAAGAGCTGACATCTGCGCCGCTATCGCGAGCGCAATCATCAATGATCGCACGATCGACCTCCGCTAGTGCCCCCGCCAGGCAGAAGCCTAACGGGGGCATTGCAGCAGCTCAATCGCGCGCATTCAGGCGGCTCGTCCAAGCCTCGCAGCCGCCTTGCCTTTCTCGTTCATATAGTCTCGCGTCATCGGCAGCGTACCGAGCCGCTTGGCGAGCTGGAGCTGGAAGACGACGAGGCCGTCATGGCGGAAGCTCGCCTCGGATGCGGCGAGATAGAACTCCCACATCCGCGCGAAGCGCTCGTCATACATCGCCACCGCTTCCTGGCGATGGGCGAGGAAGCGCTCGCGCCAGGCCTTCAGCGTCTGCGCATAATGCAGGCGCAACACCTCGACATCGGTGACGATCAGCCCCTCCTTCTCCACCGCCGCCGTGACTTCCGACAAAGCGGGGATATAGCCGCCGGGGAAGATGTACTTGGCGATGAAGGGGTTGGTCGCGCCGGGCGGAGTGCTGCGGCCGATCGTGTGGATCAGCGCGACGCCGTCATCCTCCAGCAGCTCGCGCACCTTGCGGAAGTAGTCGCGGTAGTAGCCGACGCCGACATGCTCGAACATGCCGACCGAGACGATGCGGTCGAAACGCTCGGGCACGGCCCGGTAGTCCTGCAGGCGGAACTCGACCGGCAGCCCCGATTCCTCGGCCCGCTTGCTCGCCGCGGCGAGCTGCTCCTCGGAGAGGGTGATGCCGGTGACCTTCGCCCCGGTTTCTCTGGCGATCGAGAGACCGAGCCCGCCCCAGCCCGAGCCGATGTCGAGCACGCGCTGGCCTGGCTTCAGCGCCAGTTTCGCCGCGATGCGGCGCTTCTTGGCCGCCTGCGCTTCCTCCAGCGTCGCACCCGGATGCTCGAAGAAGGCACAGGAATACTGCTGGTCGGCATCGAGGAAGAGCCGGAAGAACTCGCTCTTCAGGTCATAATGGTGATGAACGTTGCTCTTCGCCCAGCCCGGCGTGTTGTGCTGCTTCAATCGCCGCACCGCTGTGCGCAACCGGCTCAGCCCTCCCGCCCAGGCTGAAGGCGGCTGCCGGGACAGGCCTCTCACCAGGGTTTCGAGCAATTGGTAGATCGTGCCGCGCTCGACAATGACGCGGCCATCCATCACCGCCTCGCCCAGAGCGAGCTCCGGGTCGAGCGCCAATCTGAACTCGGTTTCACGATCGGCGATACGCAAGGTGATCTCGGGTGCCGCACCTCGCCCGGCCGAATGGAGCGTTCCATCGGCGAACACGACATCGACACGCGGCTCGCAAATGAGCCGGGACAACATATTCATAAGCAGACTGCGCATGGCGCCACCTCACGGCAGTGCCCCTTCGCCATCAGAGATGGCGATCACCCGCAGCAGCGTAACAGTGGGTTCGGCGCAAAGCTGATCCACGCCCGCCGCATGCAGCTGTCAGCCTCCTGACAGGAAAAATGGGGGCGGCGGGCCGTTCTCGCCAGTCGCCCCCAACAGCCTCACCGGATCATGCCCATGGTGCGCGGCAGCCAGAGCGTCAGCTCGGGGATGAAGGTGATCGCGATCAGCGCCGCGAAGAGCGGCACCAGCCAGGGCAGGATCGCCATGGTGGTGCGCTCGACCGAGAGCTTGGCGACGCGCGAGAGCACGAACAGCACCATGCCGAGCGGCGGATGCAGCAACCCGATCATCAGGTTCAGCGTCAGGATCAGGCCGAAATGGATCGGATCGATGCCGAGCTTGAGCGCGATCGGCAGCAGGATCGGCACGACGATGGTGATCGCCGCGATGGTGTCGAGGAAGCAGCCGATGAAGAGCAGCAGCAGGTTGACCAGGATCAGGAACACCCACTTGTTCTGGGTGAAGCCGAGGATCAGGTCGGAGAGCAGCTGCGCCGTCTGCGACACCGTCAGCAGCCAGGCGAAGATCGAGGCGGCGGTGACGATGAACAGCACCGAGGCGGTGGTCTCGATCGTGTCGAAAGTCGCCTTGGTCAGGCTGCGCATGGTCATCGAGCGATAGCGCACCAGCCCGAGGAAGAGCGACCAGATCACCGCGGCAGCGGCGGCCTCGGTCGGCGTGAACCAGCCCATGGTCATGCCGCCGATCAGGATGACCGGCGTCATCAGCGCCATGACCGCCGAGAAGTCGAAATAGTAGTCCATGGCCAAGAGCACGGCGAGCGCGATGCCGATGGCGAGGTTGGGATCGAGCCCGGCGAAGACGAGGCCATAGGCCAGCACGGGGAAGCCCATGACGACCAGCACCTCGATGCCGGCCGAGCCGAGCTCGCGCAGCGAGAACTTGGTGTCCGAACCCCATTTGTAGATGCGGGCGAAGATCGCGACCGTCAGCATCATGAACAGCGTCATCACCACGCCGGGGATGACACCGCCGAGGAAGAGCGCACCGATCGAGGTGTTCGCCATCATGCCGTAGATGACGAAGGGCAGCGAGGGCGGGATGATCGGCCCGAGCGTGGCGGAGGCGGCGGTGACGCCGACCGCGACCTCGGTCGAATAGCCATGATCCTTCATCGCCTTGATCTCGATCGTGCCGATGCCGGCCGCGTCGGCGATCGCGGTGCCGGACATGCCGGAGAAAATCACCGAGCCGATGATGTTGACCTGGGCGAGGCCGCCGCGCATCCAGCCGACGAGTGCAACCGCGAAGGAATAGATCCGGCCGGTCACGCCGGCAATGTTCATCAGATTGCCGGCGAGGATGAAGAAGGGCACCGCCAGCAGCGGGAAACTCTCGACACCGGCGATCATGCGCTGGGCCAGGATCACGTCCGGCACGGTGCCTGAGACGAGGATGAAGGCGAGCGAGGCAACGGCCATCGAGATGGCGACCGGCACGCCGAGCACCATCAGGCCGAGGAAGGTTCCGAGCAGGATCAGCATGGATCAGGCCTCCGAGCCGTCGAAGGCCGAGGGACGCTCCAGCACGGAGTAGCCACGGCGCCAGTTCTGCCAGGCGACCTGGACCGAGCGCAGCGTCATCAGCGCGAAGGCGATCACGACGGCGTAAAACACCGGCGACTTCGGGAACTGGATCGTCGTCATCATCTCGTCGGGAATGAGCTGGGCGTAGCGATGGGTCAGCACCGTGCCATAGGCGAAGAAGCCGATGCGGATGATATCGACCAGGGTCGAGAGCGCTCGACCGGCACCGTGCGACAGATAGCGGTAGAGGAAGTCGACCTGGATGTGGCGCGAGGCGCGCACGCAGAGCGAGGATCCCAAGAAGACCACGACGATCAGTGCGTAGATCGCGATCTCCTCAGTCCAGGCGAAGCTGTCATTCAGGACATAGCGGGTGAAGAACTGCGCCACGACGCAGGCGACCATCAGCCAGAAGGCGGCGAGCGTCACCCAGTCCTCGAGGCCGTAGCCGGAGAGATCGGCCGGCGGCGGCGCCTCGTCGAAGACGTGGGCGATCTCCTCGCTGGTGACTTGGGTGTGGACTTCCGGCGTCGTGGTCATCGCTCACTCTTCGCTTCGACAGTCCTCAGCCGTCATGCTCGCCCTTGTGGCGAGCATCCACGTCTTGAACACCGCATTCGATCAGCGACGCGAAGACGTGGATGGTCGGGACAAGCCCGACCATGACGGAAGGGGCGACGTTCAATAGTCCCGGAGCAGGCCTATCGACCGACTCCGGAATGACGGCGTCAGCTCACTTGATCGCCTGGATGCGCTCCCAGTCCGCCTTGCGATAGCCGTACTGCTCGAAGGTCACGTTCTTCTGGACCGCGGCCAGGAAGTCGGCCTTGTCGATCTCGGTGACCGAGAGGCCCTTGTCCTTGAAGACCTGGACGAGCTTGGTTTCGTCAGCCTGGATCTTCTTGGTGGCGCGCTCGGCCGCCTCCTGGGCGACGTCGGTGAAGATCTTCTTGTCCTCGGGCGAGAGTTTGGCCCAGAGCTGCTTGGAGACCACGGTGTTGAGGTGATCGACGATGTGGCCGGTCAGCACGATGTGCTTCTGGACCTCGTAGAACTTCTTGGCGTCGATGGTGTTGAGCGGGTTCTCCTGCGCCTCGACCGTGCCGTTCTGCAGCGCGAGATAGACCTCGGCGAAGGCGATCGGCGTGGTGTTGGCGCCGCAGGCACGCGGCATGGCGAGATAGGCCGGCACATCGGGCACGCGGATCTTCAGGCCCTTCATGTCGGCGCAGGTCTTGATCGGCTTGTTCGAGGTGGTGTGGCGCGTGCCGTAATAGGTCACGGCCAGGATCTGGTGGCCGCTCTTCTCCTCATAGCCCTTGGCCATCTCCTTGAAGACATCGCTCTTCACATAGGCGAGGAGGTGATCAGGGCCGCGGAAGATGAAGGGATAGTAGGTCACACCGATCGGCGGATAGGCGCGCGCCGCGAAGCTCGAGCCCGAGATGATCATGTCGACAGTGCCCAGCGTCAGGCCCTGGTTGATGTCGGTCTCCTTGCCGAGCTGAGAGGCCGGATAGACCGTGATCTCGTATTTGCCGTTGCTGCGCTTCTTGATCTCCTCGGCGGCCCAGACCGACTCGGTGTGGAACGGCTCGGAGGTCTCGTAGACATGGGCCCATTTCAGCTTGGTCTGGGCTTGCGCCGGCGCAGCGGCGAAGAGGGCGCCGGCGGCGAGCGCGGCAAGGGCGTAATGCAATTTCATCGTCTGTCCTCCCTGAAGGTCACGGATGTGATCTGGCCTTGCGTCATTTGATCGGGCGTGGCCGGCGCTGACGCTCGCCTGCCCGCTTGAGGTCGGTGTCGCCGAAGCTCTGCGAAAAGCGCTCCTGCGAGGCCTGGAGATGAGCGCACATCGTCGCGCGCGCCGCGTCACGATCGCCTCGGGCAAGCGCGGCATGAATGGCGCGGTGCTCGCGCGCCGCGGTGCGCCAGGACTCCTCGTTCTCGAAATATTGCGCGAGCTGGCGGAAATAGGGGCTCATGCGCTGATCGAAGAGCTCGCCGACGCAGCGCACCAGCACGGTGTTGCCGAGCATCGCCGCGATCTCGACATGGAAGGCGCGGTCGAGCGCGATCAGCCGCTCGGCCGGCAGCCCGGGCTCTTCCATCTGGTCGAGGATCCCTGCGAGTTCGGCGAGTTGCTCGGGCCTCGCCTGCGCTGCGGCGTCAGCCGCAATCGCGCCCTCGACCAGCCGGCGCGCCGCCAGCACTTCGAACGGCCCCTCGACGGGGAACCCCGCTGCAGCGGTCTGCGCGGCAGCCTGGGCGGGATCGACGACATAGACGCCGGAGCCCATGCGGATGCGGACACGGCCTTCGACCTCGAGCGCGATCAACGCCTCGCGCACAGAAGGGCGGGAGACGCCGAGCTTCTCCGCGAGCTCGCGCTCGGGCGGCAGGCGGCTGCCGACCGGGAATTCGTGCTGGTCGATGAGATGACGCAACTGATCGGCGATCTGCCGATATAGACGTGGCGACTCGACGACTGCGAGCGGCATCAGCTCCCCGGACCCTTCCCTGCGCCACCTGTTCAGGTGGCTTCGATTTGGCCATGTGGTCAGGCCAATTTCGGCAGGGAAGGAACCACCATACCGGACCGGAGTCAACCGGTATGGTGGTTGGGGTGCTAGTGGCTTTCGGCCGCCAGCACCGCCTCGACCCGGATCTCCTCGACCAGCCGCTCCTTCAGCGCGACGAACTCCGGCGTGGTCTTGATCGTGTAGGGCCGGGGGTGGGGCAGATCGACCAAGATATCGGCCTTGATCCGCCCGGGGCGCGCACTCATCACCACGACGCGAGAGCCGACGAAGATCGCCTCCTCGATGTCGTGGGTGACGAAGAGCACGGTCTTCTGCTCGCGCTCCCAGATGCCGAGCAGCATCTCCTGCATCAAGGCGCGCGTCTGGTTGTCGAGCGCGCCGAAGGGCTCGTCGAGCAGCAGGATCTTAGGATCATTGGCGAGTGCGCGGGCGATCGCGGTGCGCTGCTGCATCCCGCCGGAGAGCTGCTTCGGGAAATGGTCGACGAAGCCGGCAAGGCCGACACGCTCGGCCCATTTGCGGGCAATGTCGAGCCGCTCGCGCTCCGGCACGCCCTTCTCGCGCAGGCCGAAGGCGATGTTCTGCACCACGCTCAACCAGGGGAAGAGCGTGTAGCTCTGGAAGACGAAGCCGCGATCGGCGCCCGGCCCGGTGACGGGCGCACCGTCGAGCAGGATCTTGCCCTCGCTCGCCGTCTCCAGCCCGCCGATGATGCGCAGCAGCGTCGACTTCCCGCAGCCGGAGGGGCCGAGGATGGTGATGAAGTCGTTGTCGGCGACAGTGAGCGAGGTCGGCATCAGCGCCCGCGTCGGCTGGCCCTTGCCTCTGGCCGGGAAGACCTTGCCGACCTGGTCGATCAGAAGCTTGCTCATGCCTGCGCCCACGGAAACAGGCGCTGGTTGACCGCCTTGAAGAGGAAATCGGAGATCAGCCCGATCAGGCCGATGATGATGATGCCGAAGATGATCTGCCCGGTGTTCAGCAACGCCTGGCTGTCGGTGATCATGTGGCCGATGCCGGAGGACGACCCGATAAGCTCTGCGACGATGACATAGGTCCAGGCCCAGCCGAGGACGAGCCGGAAGATCTCGGCTATCTCCGGCGCGGCATTGGGCAGGAGCACGCGGCGCACCACGGAGGAATCGCTGGCGCCCAGCGTATAGGCGGCATCGACCAGGTCGCGTCGGATGCCGCCGACTGCGACAGCGATCATCAGCACGAGCTGGAAGAACGAGCCGATGAAGATGACGAGCAGCTTCTGCGTCTCGCCGATGCCAGCCCAGAGGATCAGCAGCGGGATGAAGGCCGAGGCCGGCAGATAGCGCGCGAAGGAGACGAAGGGCTCGAGGAAGGCCTCGACCGGCTTGTAGGCGCCCATCAGGATGCCGAGCGGCAGCGCGAACATGACGGCGAGGATGAAGCCGCCGACGACACGCCAGATCGTCATGCCGATGTCGAACAGGAAGCCGTGGTTGACGAGCAGGTTCCAGCCTTCGCCGACCATGGTCAGCGGGTCGGCGAGGAACAGCTTCTGGACATAGCCGCCGAAGGTCGCGATCGACCAGACCACGACGAAGAGTGCGAAGAAGGCGATGCCATAACCGACGCGGGCAGTGGCGGAGACCGGCTGGAGTGGTTTCATCGTCTGAGACTTGTTTCCTTCACGAGAGCGGCGAGTTCGCGCCAGGGCTCGATGGACCAGTAGCCGGATGCCGCCCCGGAGGTGGAGGGCAGGATGAAGACGCGGCTTCCTACAAGCGAGGATGGCTGGAGGCCATAGGCGAGCCTATGGCCCCTCTCCTCTCCCAGCGCAGCCTGGGCGGCACGCTTGCCGTTGAACGCGACGATTGCCGGCGCGTGCTCGCGAAGCTTGGCCAGGAAGCCGGTGATATCGAAATGCTGCCGCGTCAGTGCCGTGTCGGGGCCGGACGTTCCCTTCGCGACGTCGGTGAAGCCGAGACCGTATCGCGGCAGGTCCGGGAAATCCGCCGGGCCGAGCGGCTCGGGAATCAGCCCGGTCTCGAACAGTGTCTTCCAGAACTTGTTGCCGGGGCCCGCATAGTAGGCGCCCCGCCGGGCGGAGACCGCTCCGGCCTGCGTGCCGCAGAAGACGACATGCAGGCCGGCGGTCAGAACGTCCGGCAGGACGTGATCAGTCACTTGCCGGCGACGTACTTCGTCTCGACCAGCGTGGCGATGTCGGGCTTGGCCTTGATCAGGCCGATCTCGAGCAGCAGCTCGGCCGCCTTGCTGGTGAAGGCCTGCCATTCGCCGTCGAAGAACTTCTTGTTACCCTCCGCGTCAGACCAGCGCAGGTAATTCGCCGACTTGCCGAACTGCTCGCCGGTCTGCTTCACATCGGCGCCCATGATGCCATAGGCCTTGGCCTGATCGGCCTTGATCATCGCGAGCGCGTCGAAATAGCTCTTGGTCAGCGCCTTGGCGGCGGTGTCGTTCTCGGCCAGGAATTTCGGCGTGCAGCCGAAGGTGTCCATCACCATCGGGTAGTCGAGCGTGGTGGCGATGATCTTGCCGGCCTCGGGCTTCTCGCGCACCGCCGAGAGATAGGGCTCATAGGTCATGGCGGCGTCGTTCTGGCCGGCGATGAAGGCCTGCGCGGCCGGGCCGGGCTCCATGTTGACGACGCTGACGTCCTTCACCGACATGCCGTTCTCCTTGAGGATCCAGGCGAGGGCGAAATAGGGCGAGGTGCCGGGCGCGGAGGCCGCGACCGTCTTGCCCTTGAGGTCCTTGATCGAGGCGGTCGAGCCACGCACGGCCATGCCGTCGGCGCCATAGCTCTTGTCGAGCTGGAAGATCTGCTTGGTCTTGATGCCGGCGGCGTCCCAGACGATCCAGGTCTCGACCGTGGTCGCGGCGCACTGGATGTCGCCCGAGGCAATGGCGAGGTGACGGTCCTTCTGCGGAATCTTCTTGATCGAAACGTCGAGGCCGTTCTTGGCGAAGATGCCGGCCTCCTTGGCGAGCACCAGCGGCGCGAAGCCGGTCCAGCCGGAGATGCCGATATTGACCTTGGTCTGCGCCTGCGCGCCGCCGGCGGCAAGGAGAGCCGCAAGGCCGGTCGCGGCCAGCATCCCGATACGCTTCACACCCGTCATGACGAACCTCTTCCCCTCTTGTTCCCGCTCGCGGCGGACACCCCGGCCAACGCAGCCCGATCGCGCCCGATAAAGCAAGCTTCGTTCCAAATCACGTTAAATGCATATGCAAACCGGTCAAGGCGGCATCACGCGGACTAGGGAAAGCAATGACATTCTCTTGTTTGACACTGTGGTGGCGATCCCGTCCCCTCGGCATGACAGGCGCGAAGCGCCTTTGGCTATCGAGAGGTTCTTCCGGATGAATGGCGCCGACCGCCTGTGCGACACGCTGCTGGTCAACGATGTCGATGTCTGCTTCGCCAATCCCGGCACCTCCGAAATGCATTTCGTCGCTGCGCTCGACCGCAAGCCGCAGATGCGCTGCGTGCTCGGCCTGTTCGAGGGCGTCGTCACCGGCGCGGCCGATGGCTATGCCCGCATGGCCGACAAGCCGGCGGCGACGCTGTTGCATTGCGGGCCCGGCATGGCGAACGCGCTCGCCAACATGCACAATGCCCGGCGCGCCTATACGCCGATGATCAACGTGGTTGGCGACCACGCGACCTACCATCTCCAGCATGACGCGCCGCTGACCAGCGACATCGAGAGCCTGGCCTGGCCGATGTCGCAGTTCGTGCGCCGCATCGCCTCGCCGGAGGATGTCGGCCCGGCGATCGGCGAGGCCTATGCGGCATCGCTGTCGCTGCCCGGCGTCACCACCGTGATCCTGCCGGCCGATTGCGCCTGGGGCAGCGTCGAGCCGGCGCAGTTGAAGCGGACATCGGTGCCGGCACCGAAGCAGGTTGATCAGGCCCAGATCCGCGAGGTCGCAGCCCTCCTGCGCAAGCACGGTTCGCGCGCTGCGATCATGCTGACCGGCTCGGCCCTGCGCGAGGGGCCGATGGCGATGGCCGCGCGCGTCTGCGCCGCGACCGGCGCGCAGATCTTCTCGCAGATGTCGAACGGGCGGATCGAGCGTGGCGCCGGCCGCGTCGCGATCCCGAAAGTGTTCTATCCGATCGACATGGCGCTGCAGCAGCTCGCCAATATCGACCTGCTCGTGCTGATCGGCGCCAAGGTCCCGGTCGGCTTCTTCGCCTATCCCGGCAAGCCGGGCCGGTTGGTGCACGAGAACTGCCATATCGAGCAGCTCGCCGTGCAAGGCGACGACCTGCCGGGCACCATCGAGGCGCTGGCCGAGGAACTCTCCGCACGGGCCACGCCGCCCGCCTTCATCGCAGCGCCGCAGGCAACGGATCAAGCGCTGCCGACCGGCACGCTCGACGCCGACAAGGTCTGCGCCATCGTCACGCGGCTCCTGCCGGAGAATTCGATCATCTGCGACGAGTCGGTCTCGTCCGGCCGCAGCTTCTACTATGACTGCCATGGCGCGCCGCAGCACGACTATATCCAGCTCACCGGCGGTTCGATCGGCGAGGGCATTCCGCTCTGCGTCGGCGCCGCCGTCGCCTGCCCCGACCGCAAGGTGATCGGCATGCAGGCCGACGGTTCCGGCATGTACACGGTGCAGGGCCTATGGACGCAGGCACGCGAGAATCTCGACGTCGTCACCGTCATCTTCGCCAACCGGACCTATGCGATCCTGCATGGCGAGATGCGCAATGTCGGCGTCAATGATTTCGGCCGCAACGCCAAGCTGATGCTCAATCTCGACGAGCCGGCGCTCGACTGGGTGTCGATGGCGAAGGGCATGGGCGTCGAGGCGGCCCGCGCCACGACCGCCGAGGAATTCACCAGGCTGTTCAAGGGTGCGCTGGGGCGGAAGGGGCCGTTCCTGATCGAGGCGGTGATCTGAGCGGGAGCGATACTTGCTGGAGCGCGGACCTTCCGCGCTCTCAGGACCTCTGCCGCTTTTGATGCTGATAGCGACCGAAGAACCAAATCGGGCACAGATATTGAGCCGAAAACGGTATCCATGCAGGAAGGCCTAGCGCCATACTCAGCACGAGCGTTGCAAGGACCGTCGCAATTGTTCGCCAAAAGCCAATCCACAGACTTGGGATGTCCCAGAACCACCCGCTGATGGAATCCCAAAGGCTGAGCATGCCTCTTGATGCAGCTCATAGGCGAAGGATCGGTTAAGCCGATCCGAGAAAGTGCGGGTCAGGCGCAGTTGGCCGGAAGAGCCGAGCCGGGATGAGAGGCCGCCACCGGGCAGCCGCTTCCAGCGATCAGTCTTGCCAACCGTAACCAAATGCGACGGCATGGCGAATTCAGGTTCCGATGCTTATCTTGGCGCGATCAAGGAGGTTTGACATGACGGAACGTGCTGTACTCGCAGGCGGTTGCTTCTGGGGCATGCAGGACCTGATCCGCAAGCTCCCCGGCGTCGAGACGACCCGGGTGGGCTACACCGGCGGCGACGTAGAGAATGCGACCTATCGCAATCACGGCAGCCATGCCGAGGGGATCGAGATCAGCTTCGATCCCGCCAAGATCGGCTACCGGCAGCTGGTCGAGTTCTTCTTCCAGATCCACGACCCGACCACGCTGAACCGCCAGGGTAACGACCTCGGCACCAGCTATCGGTCGGGCATCTATTATGTCGACGAGACCCAGAAGAAGATCGCCGAGGAGGTGATCGCCGAGGTCAACGCGTCGGGCCGCTGGCCGGGCAAGGTCGTCACCGAGGTGAGGCCCGAAGGCGACTTCTGGGAGGCGGAGCCGGAGCACCAAGATTATCTGGAGCGCTACCCGGCCGGCTACACCTGCCACTGGGTCCGCCCGGACTGGGTGCTGCCACGTCGTGAGGCGGCGGAATAACAGAGTTCAAAGGCGCGCACGGCCGTTGACGTCGCTCCTTCTCCCCTCGGGGGAGAAGGTCCCGGCAGGGGGATGAGGGCGCTACGACTGGGTGAACGACAAAGGGCCGCTTACGCGGCCCTTCCCTCATCCGACCCGGCTGCGCCGGGCCACCTTCTCCCCCGAGGGGAGAAGGATGAGCCTCAATCTTTGAACCCGCCCAGGAACGCATCGAGGCAATCGCCGATCGCCTCGATCGCGTAGCCGCCCTCCTGCACGACCAGCGTCGGCAGGCCGAGCGCCTTTACCCGCTCGCCGATCGTGCCGAAATCGGCGGCCTCGAGCTTGAGCACGCCGATCGGATCGTCCTTGTGGGCGTCGTAGCCGAGCGCGATCACCAGCGCCTCGGCGCCGAACTCGCGGATGGCGCGGCCGGCGCGGTCGACCGCCGCTTCCATCTCGGCGCCGCCGGCGCCATGGGCGAGCGGCAGGTTAAGATTGAAGCCTTCGCCCGGCCCGTTGCCGCGCTCGTCCTCATAGCCAGTGAAGAACGGGTAGTAGTTCACCGGATCGGCATGGACCGAGATGGTGAGCACATCGTCGCGGCGATAGAAGATCTGCTGGGTGCCGTCGCCGTGATGGGCGTCGACATCGAGGATCGCGACCTTGCCGAACTTCGAGCGCAGGCGCTGCGCCGCGATCGCGCTGTTGTTGAGATAGCAGAAGCCGGTGGCGCGGTCGGCGCGGGCATGGTGGCCCGAGGGACGGCAAAGCGAATACACCGCCCGCTCACCGGCGAGGATTGCATCGGCGCCGGACACGGCGGTCTCGGCCGAACGCAGAGTCGAGAGCCAGCAATGCTCGCCGACCGGCACCGAGAGATCGCCGAGATACCAGCCGAGCTGGCCCATGATCCCGGTCGGCCGGCAAGGCGGGCGGACGTCCTCGTCGGTGCGGCCGCTCCAATAGGGGAAAGTGTTGGGCCAGGCCTCGGGCCCACGCTCTGGCAGAGCGAGCCAGCGCTCCCACAACCCTTCGAGGAAACGGACGAAGCCTTCGTCATGGACGGCGAGGATCGGCGCCGTGCCGTGCTCAACCGAGCGCTCCGGCGTGACGCCGTGCTTGGCGAGCGCGCCGAGCAGCCGCTCGGTCCGCTCCGGCAGGTCCTTCGGCGCGACGATCTGGCCGAAGCGCATGTACTGCTGCGGGTCGTGCTTGGACTGGTCGGGATGATAGAAGGCGCGCATGCAAGGCTCCGATATCGAAGCCGGCATAGCGCCATGAAAACCGCGCTGCGACCAGTGCGCCTGATCAGGCGGCGGCACTATCCCCGTGCATGGCGTCGCCCTTGGGCAGCAGGTCCGGCAGTTGCAGCAGCCAGGGCACGCGGCCGGCCGGGGCGGGCCTGGCATAGCGATAGCCCTGGGCGAAGCGGCAGCCCTGCTCCTTCAGGAAAGCTTCCTGCTCGGCGGTCTCAACGCCCTCGGCGATGACGTCGAGGCGTAGATCCGCAGCGAGCCGGATCAGCGCCCGCACGATCGCCGCATCGCCGCCATTCTCGGTGACATGGCTGACGAAGCCGCGATCGATCTTGAGCGCATCGACCGGAAAGCGCTTGAGATGGGTGAGCGAGGCGTAGCCGGTGCCGAAATCATCGAGCGCGACACGCAAGCCCGCGGCGCGCAGGGTCTTCAGCGTGCGCTCGGCCTCGTCGGCATTACGAGTGAGCAGCACGGTCTCGGTGACCTCGACGCCGAAATGGCTCGCCGGCACGCCCGCCGCCGCGAGTTGGCCGAGCAGTCGCTCCGGCAGCGCCGGATCGCGGAAGACGCTGGCCGCGAGGTTGACGCAGACATGGCCGACATCGAGGCCGGCATCGAGCCAGCGCCTGAGATCGCCGATGGCCGCCGCGATGATCGCATCGCTGATCCCGTTGGCGATCTCGGCGTCCTGAAAGCCCTCCTGGAAGGCGGCAGCCGGAATGATCCCGCGCTCGGGATGGTGCCAGCGCGCCAGAGCCTCGAAGCCAACGATCCGGCCGGTCTCGACCGCGACCTGCGGCTGATAGTAGGGCAGGATGCGCTCGTCCTTCAGCGCACCGGCCAGCCCCTGGCAGATCGCGACACGACGCGCCATCGCAGCGCGCATCGCCGGCTCGTAGACGATCGCCATGTTGCGGCCGTTCGCCTTGGCCCGGTAAAGTGCGAGGTCGGCGTCCTTCATCAATTCGACGCCGTCGCGATCATGCTCGGGCGCCAGCGCGATGCCAAGGCTCGCCCGCGTCGCGATCATCTGCCCGGCATGCTCGCAGGGCCGGCGCAGCACCTCGATCAGCGCCTCGCCCCTTACCAGCGCCTGCAGCGCCGTCAGCCGCTGCGTCGAGAGCACGACGAACTCGTCACCGCCAAGGCGGGCGACAAGCTCATCCGAACCGATCGCACCAGCGAGCCGCTTCGCCGCCTCGATCAGCAGCGCATCGCCGGCATCATGGCCGAGCGTGTCGTTGATCGACTTGAAGTCGTCGAGGTCGATCAGGAAGAGCCCGACCGCCCCGCCCTTGCTCGCCATCCGCGCCAGCGCCTGCTGCATGCGCTCGCCGAAGAGCAGACGGTTCGGCAGCCCGGTCAGCGCGTCATGTGTCGCCTGCAAGCGGGTGCGGGCTTCGGCCGCCTTGCGGTCGGTGATGTCGACGATGCCGGCGACGACAGCCGGGTTCTCGCCGATCGGCACCGTCGTCGCCGTGATCAGCACGTCGCGGACGGCGCCGCCGCCGTCGCGCACCTGCGCCTCATGACCCTCGATCTGATCATGGTCGTTGAGCAGGCGGGCGATGACGCGGCGGTTGCCACCGTCGAGCAGTACGTCCCGGACCTGTGCCTGCGCGACCTCGTCGCCGAAATAGCGCTTGGCCGCATCGTTGCCGCGCAGGAACCGGCCGTCGCCGCGCGAGGTGACGACGAGCGGGATCGGCACCGCCATGAAGATGCGCTCGATCATCGCCTGGCTGGCGCCGAGCTCGTCCTTGGCCTGGCGCTCGGCCTGGGTCGCGGCCCATTCGAGCCGACGCAGGCGATTGCCGTGCACGACGACCAGCCCGAGCGCGAAATTGAGCATGACGAGGACAAGGATCAGGCCGGGCAAGGTCGACGGCATCGGCCCGCGGCCGAGATAGCCGGCGAGCATCAGCGCACTGCAGCCGAGCCCCAGCGCCATCGTCCAGCGGAAAGCGGTCGGCGCCACCAGATAGAAGATCGAGGGCAACATCAGCACGACGAAGAGCGCAAGATCGCTACGCGACGACACCAGCAGCGCAACCATCAGCCCGGTCGTGACTTCCCAGCCGATCAGCACGGCCTGCGCCTGCGAAAAGCGCGTCGCCTTGCGCACCAATGCGAAGCAGAGGAGCGAAGCAATGACGACCATCAGGCGCGCAGGCACGGCGACAAAGAAATGCGGCGAGCCGTAGAAGCGCCAGTCGCTGGCGAGGAAGAGCGTGTTGAGGACCGCCGAGATCAGGAAGATCAGTCGGCACTGCCGCAGCATCTCGCCGAAGCGCGCATCACGAAACGCTGTCTCGCGGACGGAATCCCGGAACTCGCCACCGAATCGAAACAGACCGTCGCGCATCATGCCTTACATTCGTTCGGCAGCGGTCAAGGGCAGGTTAAGGCGAGCCAGCGACTAACGTCTCAAGGCGCGACGAGCGTCACGAGCTCGCCGGCAAGTTGCGGTATGTCGAAACGCCCTTCGCGATACCAGTC
The DNA here is from genome assembly GCF_050275675.1 of Allobosea sp. NPDC003192. Lineage (NCBI taxonomy): Bacteria > Pseudomonadati > Pseudomonadota > Alphaproteobacteria > Hyphomicrobiales > Alloboseaceae > Allobosea > Allobosea sp. NPDC003192. Next base: position 74,821 of record NZ_JBNNPK010000014.1, on the reverse strand, counting down.
GACCGAGCCGTTCATGGCGCCGAGCAGGAAGAGCCGCAGCCGCTCCGGCGCGATGCCAGGCGTAAGTACGCCCACGCCGGCGAGTTCCTCGATCAACGCTCGCCAGAGATCGTCATAGGCGCGGCGCGTCCGACGTACGCTCTCCGGCGTCGGATTCTCGCCGAAGCTGAAGACCTTGATGCTGGCGCAGGTGTAGTCGGAATGGCCGTGCAGGGCGGCAAGGTGCGCGGCGATCGCGGCTTCGAGCCGGCGCCGCGGATCAGCTTCACCGGCCGCCTCGAGAGCGGCGCGAACCGCCTCATGAACAAAGCCAACGCCGTCGTTGACGACCGCCTCTACGATCTCTTCCTTCGAGCGGAAGTGGTGATAGAGGCTGGCCTTGCGGATGCCGACCGCCTCGGCGATCTCGCGCAGGCTGGTCTGGTGATAGCCGTTGCTGCGCAGCAGGCGCGCGGCATGGTCGAGGATCAGGCGGCGGGCGCCACCCTCCAGTTCCGCCCGCTCGGCGCGTCCGGTCACCACCGTCACAGCCGCTTCGCCACCTCTTCGAGCATGACCTCGGTGGCTCCGCCGCCGATCGCCTGGACGCGGGCGTCGCGGGCCATGCGCTCGATCGCGCTCTCGCGCATGAAGCCCGTGCCGCCATGGAACTGGACGCAGGCGTACATGACCTCGTTGACCAGCTCGCCGCAATACGCCTTGACCATCGAGACCTCGCGCGTCGCGTCGAAGCCCTTGGCGTCGAGCCAGGCGGCATGGTGGACGAGCTGGCGCCCGGCCTCGACTTTGGCCGAAAGCATTGCGAGCTTCTGGCGGATCGCCTGCTTCTGCCAGAGCGGGGCGCCGAAGGCTGTGCGCGTGCGGACATAGTCGACCGTCAGCTCGATCGCGGCCTGCGCCTCGCCCATCGCCATGGCGCCGATCACGGTGCGCTCATTCTGGAAGTTGCGCATGATCGCGTAGAAGCCGCGCCCCTCGCCGCCGAGCAGGTTCTCTGCCGGAATACGGCACTCCTCGAAGACCAGCTCGGCCGTATCGGAAGAGCGCCAGCCATGCTTGTCGAGGGCGCGGCTGACGCGGAAGCCGGGCGTGTCCTTCTCGACCAGGAACATCGAGACCGACTGCGACGGCTTGGCCGAAGCATCGGTCTTGGCGGCGACGCAATAGAGATCGGCATGGACGCCGTTGGTGATGAACATCTTGGCGCCGTTCAGCACATAGGAATCGCCGTCGCGCCGGGCTGTTGTGCGGATGCCCTTCACATCCGAGCCGGCGTCAGGCTCGGTGACGGCAATGGCGCAGATCACCTTGCCGGCGACGATATCGGGCATCCAGCGATCGCGCTGCGCCTTACTGCCGGCATTGAAGAGATGGACCGAGGCCATGTCGGTGTGAACGAGCGCGGTGATGGCGAAGCCGGAGAAAGTCGAGCGGCCGAGCTCCTCGGCCAGCACCACGGTCGCCAGCGTATCGAGTTCCGAGCCGCCATATTCGGCGGGGTAGCGGATACCGAGGAAACCGAGCTCGCCCATGCGGGCCAGCACCTGCCGCGGCACCATGCCGGCCTCTTCCCAGGCCAGCCCGTGCGGCTTGACCTCGCTTGCGACGAAGCGGCGCAGCTGGTCGCGCAGCGCCTCGTGCTCTTCGCCGAAATAGGGCGAGCGCAGCGTGCCGCCGCCAACCGCATCGAAACCGTCCATCGCCGCCATCATCTCCGCTGCCTTTCAGATCAGCCTAACCTACCGTTCGGCAGGTAGGCAATCTCCCATGCCGGACGTGAAAAGAGGGGCCGCGAGGCCCCTCTTCCTCCGGGCCGGGCGATCGCCGGCTGGCTACATTTCGGAATCAGTTGCAGCCGCAGCCATGCCCGCCATTGCCGATCCCGATGCCGCCACGGCCGACGCTGACCTTGTTGCCGTTCAGGATGCCATTGCCGCTCAGCACCGAGACGTTGTTGAGCACCTTGACGTTCGAAACGGCGGTCGTGACCGAGGCCACCGACGCGACGACATTGCCGAGAAGGCCGCCGCCGCGACCGCCCTTGCTGCCAGCCATGGCAGGCGTGACGGCAAAGGCGGCGACAGTTGCAAGAACAAATGCGTATTTCATCTTTCTCTCCCTGCTCTCGCTTCGGGATCGAAGCGATATACACGTTATGGTTGCATTTTATTTCAATCGCAATCTGAAGAGGTTGTTAACCATACTTGCTAGGCTTAACCGGCCACCATCCGAATACACTCGCTAATAAAATATCGATTATCTTATATTAAATGATGTCTACTCTTATGAATACGATCGAATTCTTAGCTGTATTAACGTACCATTAGGTATAATCACCTACTCTCGACTGAGAGGGGTGATGCCATGCGTCCTGTTTGTTCAGTCTTCGCGCTCTGCGGCGCCTTGCTCAGCGCTTTTCCCGCCACCGCCGAAGAGGAGCCAGCCGAGACCTTGGTCTCCACGGCAGTGGTCGGCCTGCGCGGCGGATTCGACTCGAGCCCGACCAACAGCCGGGGGGAGAAGGGCAGCCCGACCCTGACCGGCTTTGCGAGCTGGAACTATCTGCGCGGCACGGTGCAGGACGGCTACGGGCTCGACCTTCTCCTGATCGACACCCAGTACGATCCGCGCCAGCTCGCCGCCAGCCGGTCGCATGCATTGACGCTGAAGCACGCGACGGGGATCGGCGAGAACCTTTCGCTGCAGTCCTCGCTGGCGATCGAGAACGAACAGACCTGGTCACGCCGCCGCAACGCGCTGACCTGGCGCGAGCGGTTCAACCTGAGCCTCGGCTCCATCAGGCTCTTCGCCAATGCCGAGGCGCGGCTTGCCGCATTGAACGAGCGCAACGTCTTCGCCTATGGCGATTTCCTGCCGCAGGACGAGAACCTCGCCACGATCGGCATCACACCGGGGATCGCCTGGCGCCAGGGAGACACCGAGATCGGCGTCTCCTTCACGGCGGCACGCACCCGCTTCACCAATGGTACCGACTATCTCGGCATGCGCCGCGACAACTACCGGCTGCAGCCCAATCTCTTCGTCTCGACCGCATTCAAGGGGGCAAGCTTCGAGGCCTCGCTCTCGCCGCTACAGGTCATCTTCCCGGACAAGGAGTTCGAGAACGAGAAGACGCTACTCTATACGGCCAAGCTGCGCGTTCCCTATGAATGGCTGACGCTCGATCTGTCGTCGGGCCGCACCGTCGAGGACACCACCCTGCCCTTCGCGGTGATCAACCTCGTGACCCAGCACGAAGGCAAGCTCACCGCGCGTTTCAACGACACGAACGCGCTCTCGCTCACCGTCCGGCAGAAGCTGGAGGATTATCTCGGGCTCGACGCGACGACGCGGACATCGAGCATCGGCCTCGACTATCAGCGCGGCCTCGGCAACGGCATGACCGCGACCGCCTCGGCCGCCTGGCGCAAGACCAAGGATACCGGGCTTGAGGCGGTTCCGGCCTTCGTCGTCCAGCTCGGCCTGCAGAAGCAGCTCGATTTCAGCGAGCCGGGCAAGGGCGCGAAGAAGGGTGGGTGAAACGCATTGCGGCACGCCCTTGAGCGCGCCGCAACGACTATCGGAACGGTACCGCGATCAGGCCAGCTTGCCGCCGACCGCCTTCTCCAGGATCGCCCAGGCCTCGTCGCCGTACTTGCCCTTCCACTCGCCGTAGAAGCCGGCCTTCTGCAGCGTCGCCCGGAATTCGTCGGCCTTGGTCTGGTTGATCGTCATGCCCTTCGAGGTCAATTCGGCCTGCAGGCCAGCATTGAGCTTGGCGACGTCGGCGCGCTCCAGCATGGCGGCGGCATCGATATTCTTGGCGACGATCGTGCGCAGGTCCTGCGGCAGACGCTCCCAGGCGCGGCGATTGGCCAGGAACCAGAAGCCGTCCCACATATGGTTGGTCAGCGAGAGGAACTTCTGCACCTCGAACAGCTTGGCGGTCGCGATGATCGCTAGTGGGTTCTCCTGGCCGTCGACGATCTTGGTCTGCAGGGCGGTATAGACCTCGGCGAAGTTGATGCTGGCCGGGGCCGAGTCGAAGGCCTTGAACATCGAGGTCCAGAGCGGCGAGACCGGCACGCGGATCTTGAAGCCCTTGAGGTCGGCGGGGCTGGCGATCGGGCCCTTTGACGAGGTCATCTGGCGGAAGCCGTTGTCCCAGATCTTGTCGAGGACATGCAGGTTCGCCTTGGCGATCTGGCCGCGGACATAAGCACCGAGCTCGCCATCCATCGCCTTCCAGACGGAGTCGTAGTCCGGGAAGGCGAAGCCGATGCCGCTGACTGAAGCATTCGGCACCAGGGTCGACAGGATCAGCGGCGACAGCGTGAAGAACTCGACGCCGCCGGAGCGGACCTGGTTCAGCATGTCGGTGTCGGAGCCGAGCTGGTTGTTGGGGAAGATCTGGATGACGACCTTGCCGTTGGTCTCGGCCTTGATCTTCTCCATCGCCTCGGTGGCGCGGAGGTTCATCGGGTGCGAGACTGGCAGGTTGTTGGCGTATTTGTAGGTGAACTCCGGCGTCTGGGCGCGGGCGATCGAGAAGGTGCCGATCGTGGCGGCGGCAGTCGCGCCCTGCAGGATCGTGCGGCGTGAGATGGACATGGTCTTTCCTCCAAACATTCGTTGTTATCGGCGATCAGGTTTCGTCGTCATTGTGAGCGAAGCGAAGCAATCCATAAGGTCTCGCGCAATCCTTCTGGATTGCTTCGTCGGCAGGGCCTCCTCGCAATGACGGCATGACGAGGCGTGCCGCATCACGATCACAGGAACATCGTCGAGAAGGACGGGACATAGGCGATGATGGCGAGGCCGGCGAGCAGGGCCAGCAGATAGGGCCAGATCGCGCCCATCGCCTCGTCCGGTTCGACATTGCCGATCTTGCAGGCGATGTAGAAGCCGATGCCGATCGGCGGGGTCATCAGGCCGATATTCATCGCCGTGACCACCACCATCGAATAATGCACGTCGTTGATGCCGAGGCTCTTGGCGATCGGGAACATCAGCGGCGCCATCAAGACGATCGCCGGCAGACCCTCGAGGACGCAGCCGAGGATCATGAAGACCACGATCGTCACCGCCATGAAGCTGATCCAGCCGCCGGGCAGATGGGACATCGCCGTGGCGAGGTCGCGGGCGAAGCCGGTCTGGGTCAGGGCCCAGGCCATGGCCGAGGCGGTGCCCAAGATCATCAGGATCGCGCCCGAGAGCGCCGCTGTCTCGACCAGCATGCCGTAGAAGGTGCGCCAGCTGATCCCGCCATAGAGGACGATGCCGACGATCAGCGCGTAGAGCACGGCGATGGTCGAGACCTCAGTCGCGGTGGCGACACCGCCGCCGACGGCGCTGCGGATCAGGAAGGGCAGGACGAGGGCGGGGGCGGCGACCAGCGCCGTCTTCCAGATCACCGTGAACGGCGCACGGCGCACGCCCTTCAGCATCTCGCCGCGAGCCTTCCAGCGCGCCAGGATCGCGAGCACGAGCAAGAGCACAGTCGCGACGACGAGGCCGTTGGTGAAGAGCCCGGCGATCGAGACGCCAGCGACCGAGCCGAGCACGATCAGCACGATCGAGGGCGGCACCGTCTCGGCCATCGCAGCGCCGGTCGAGAGCAGCGCGATCAGCTCCTTGGGCTGGTAGCCGCGGCGCTTCATCTCGGGGAACAAAGCCGGCGCCACCGTCGCCATATCGGAGACCTTGGAGCCGGAAATGCCGGAGACCAGGAAGAGCGAGCCGAGCAGGACATAGGACATGCCGGCGCGGACATGGCCAAGGAGCGAGGCGAGGAAATCAACGATCGCCTTGCCCATGCCGGTCGAGTCGAGCACGCAGCCGAGCAATACGAAGATCGGCACCGAGAGCAGGATCAGGCTCGACATGCCCTCGTCCATGCGCCCGATCATCACGAAGATCGGCACGCTGGTGCTGAAGGAGAGGAAGCAGAGCGCGCCGAGCCCGAAGCAGAAGGCGATCGGCACGCCGGCGACGAGGCAGAGGCCGACGACGCCGAGCAGGAAGATGGCGATGTTGACGTAGCCCAGCGTCTTGAACACCGGCGTCAGCAGGAAGAAGGCGGCGGCGACGAGGCCGATCACCGCAGCCGAGATCAGGAGATCGCGCAGCGTGCAGGTGCGCACCGCATAGGTCAGCACCAGCGCCAGCATGGCGATGATGCCGAAGGCGATGGCCGAGACGCGGTAGCTCGAGGGGATGTTGAGCGCCGCCGAAGTGACGTAGGATTCCTCGATGACATATTCGATCGCCGGCCAGGTCATCACCGCGAGGAAGGTCGCGACCGCGAGCAGGCCGAAGGCATGGGCGAGGCCGCGCAGGCGCTCCGGCAGCATGCCGACGAACAGCGTCAGGCGCAGGTGCTCGTTGCGGTCGATGGCGATGGCGGCGCCGAGCATGGCGAGCCAGAGGAAGCAGATCGAGGCGGCTTCGTCGATCCAGACCACCGGGATCGACAGCACATAGCGCGAGGTCACGCCGGCGAGCAGCAGCGTGACGATGGCGACGAGCAGGCACGCGGCAATGATTTCGAGCGGACGCACCAGCGCCGAGCCGACACGCTTGGGGGTATGATCGAGGCTGTCCAGGATCGCGGCGACACCATCGCTGGCATGCGCGCCGGCCGCTGCGCTCGTGCTTGTCTCGGCCATAAGGGCCGCTCCTCCCATCCACCCGCCAAACTAACGGGTCCACATTATGGCGAATTTCCTCGCTCGTTCCGGCTGGAACATACACGGATCGACCGCTGTTGCAATCGTGAACGCTGCCATCTACACCTTTAGCGCAGAAGAGAGGTCCGCATCATGGACCCAAACGCGGCAGAGGAAATGCGGCCCGAAGCCCTATCGACGCCCGATCTGTCAGGCTCGCAGAGCGTCGACCGCGCCTTGCGATTGCTGGCGCTCGTCGGCCGCGAGAGTGCGTCGGGCCTGCCGCTCAGCGAGATCGTCGAGGAGAGCGGGCTGAACAAGCCGACCGTCCGGCGGCTGCTGCTGGCGCTGATGCGGGCCGGCCTGGTCGAGCAGGAGGTGCGAACGCGGCGCTACCATCTCGGCGAGGAAGCCTTTGTGCTCGGCCTGCTCTCGGGCCAGCGCCATGGCCTGCTCGATCTCGCCATGGAAAGCCTGCACGCGCTGTCCGACACGACGCAGGACACCAGCTTCTTCTCGATCCGGCGCGACCGTTTCGCCATCTGCCTGCATCGCGAGGAAGGCACCTGGCCGGTGCGCACCCATGCCCTGCAAGCCGGCGACCAGCACCCGCTCGGGGTCGGCGCCGGCTCACTCGCCATGCTGGCGCTGGTGCCCGACACCGAATCCACGGCGATGATCGAGGCTAACCGCGCCGTGCTCGCGGCACGCTACCCCGCCTATTCGCCGGCCCAGCTGATCACGGACATCGCGCTCGCCAGGGCGCAGGGTTTCGCCCTCAATCCCGGCCGGATCGTCACCAATTCATGGGGCATCGGCGTCGCCGTGCGCTATCCGGACGGGCGCGTCGCCGGCGCGCTCAGCATCGCCGCGATCGATTCGCGCATGCAGCCGCATCGGCAGGAAGAACTCGGAGCGCTGCTGCGTCACGAGGCGCGGCAGGTAGAGACGCGGATCGCCGACATGCTCGACCGGCGGCAGGCAAGGCCGGCGCAAGACGAGACCAGGACAGCGGAGACGACGCCATGACGACGAGCCAAGCAGGCGCCGGCCCGGTCGGTGGGCAAAAGCCGGTGACGACGCGGGTGATGAACCTCGCGCATTTCCTGACGCGCAATGCGCGCCGCTTCGCCGACCGGCCCGGCCTTATCTGGGGCGAGCGGCAGTGGAGCTGGAGCGAGCTCGATGCGGCGGCGCATGCGCTCTGCGCGGCGCTGGCGGCGCGCGGCATCGGCAAGGGCGACCGCATCCTCGTTCATTCGAAGAATTGCGACGAGATGTTCGTCTCGATGTTCGCCGCCTTCCGGCTGGGGGCGATCTGGGTGCCGACCAATTTCAGGCTGATGCCGGACGAGGTCGCCTGGCTCGCGACCTCCTCCGGCGCCAAGGCTTTCCTCTGCCATGGCGATTTCCCCGACCATGCCGCAGCCGTCGCCAAGGAAAGCAAGGCGCTCTCGTTCACCTGGCGCATCGGCGCGGGCTCCTTCGGCGAGACGACGCTGACCGAGGCGATCGCCGCGCATCGGGGCCAGTGCGTGCCCGACGCCATCGTCGACCGCGACGATCCCTGCTGGTTCTTCTTCACCTCGGGCACGACCGGCCGTTCCAAGGCAGCGGTGCTGACCCATGGCCAGATGGGCTTCGTCGTCACCAACCATCTCGCCGATCTCGTACCGGGCTCGACGGAAGCTGACGCCTCGCTCGTCGTCGCGCCGCTCTCGCATGGCGCCGGCGTGCACCAGCTCGTGCTCTCGGCCCGCGGCGCGCCCTCGATCCTGCTGCCGACCGAGCGCTTCGACATCGACGAGGCCTTCCGCCTGATCGCCAAGCACCGTGTCACCAATATCTTCACCGTGCCGACCATCCTGAAGATGCTGGTCGAGCATCCGGCCGTCGACCAGCACGACCATTCCTCGCTGCGCCATGTCATCTATGCCGGCGCACCGATGTATCGCGAGGACCAGAAGACGGCGCTGAAGAAGCTCGGCAAGGTGCTGGTGCAGTATTTCGGCCTCGGCGAAGTGACCGGCAACATCACCGTGCTGCCGACCTATCTGCACGTGGAAGAGGACGGGCCGGAAGCGCGCATCGGCAGCTGCGGCGTCGAGCGCACCGGCATCCAGGTTGCGATCCAGGACGACGCGGGCAATGAGCTGAAGCCCTTCGAGACCGGCGAGATCTGCGTGATCGGCCCGGCGGTCTTCGCCGGCTACTACGAGAATCCCGAAGCCAATGCGAAGTCCTTCCGCAATGGCTGGTTCCGCACCGGCGATCTCGGCCATATGGACCAAGAGGGCTTTATCTACATCACTGGCCGCGCCTCGGACATGTACATCTCTGGCGGCTCGAACATCTATCCGCGCGAGATCGAGGAGAAGATCCTGACCCATCCGGCGATCGCGGAAGCCGCCGTGCTCGGCGTGCCCGATGCAGTCTGGGGCGAGATCGGCGTCGCCGTCTGCGTCGCGCGCAGTCCCGTCGACGAGAACGAGCTGGCGAGCTACCTCGCCGAGAAGATCCCGCGCTACAAGATGCCGAAGCGGTTCTTCTTCTTCGAGGAGCTGCCGAAATCCGGCTATGGCAAGGTGCCCAAGCGCCTCGTGCGCGACGAGCTGGAGAAGCGCGGCCTGCTCGACTTCGTCCGCGCGCCGGGAGCCCAGGCGTGAGGACGATCCAGCAGCCGGGGCCGGCGGAGCCCGAGCGCATCCAATGGAGCGAGGCGCGCGGCCGCAAGCTCACGCTGGAGCTGAAGCCCGGCCTGCTGCTCGATGCGATCGCCGAGGCCTTCGCCGCGCAGGGTTTTTCCAGCGGCGTGCTGCGCCTGCCGGCCGGGCTCACCCTCGCGCCCTTCGCCTATGTCATGCCGGCGCTCTCGGCGACACCGGAGCACGCCGCTTTCTACAGCGAGACCTTCCGGCCTGATGGCGTGACCCGGATCGAGACGGGAGCGCTGACTTTCGGCGAGCGCGACGGCGCCCCGTTCTTCCATGGCCACGCGCTCTGGCGCGAGGCCGACGGAAGGCACAATGGCGGCCATATCCTGCCGGACCAGAGCTTCCTGGCCGAGCCCGTCACGGTCGATGCGGTCGGACTGGATGGCGCTGGCTTCGTCGCGGGCCATGATCCAGAGACCAATTTCAAGCTGTTCATGCCGGCGCAGCGGCCGAGTTCTGGTGCAGAAGTCGGCGGCCGCTTCTTCGTGCTGCGGCTGCGGCCGAACCGCGATGTCTTCACGGCGCTGGAAACGTTTTGCGCCGAGCGCGGCATCGCCCACGCCGTCATCCATGGCGGCGTCGGCTCGACCATCGGCGCGCGCTTCGCCGACGGCCGCTCGATCGAGCCCTTCGCCACCGAGATCGCGATCACGGCGGGCCATGTCGCACCCGGCGAAGACGGCAAGCCGGAAGCGGCGCTCGCGATCGCGCTGGTCGACTATACCGGCGGCAAGGCGCAGGGCGCGCTTCAGCGCGGCGACAATCCGGTACTGATGACGCTGGAACTGGTGCTGGAGACGGGCTAGCCGCGCTCCGTCACTGCGCGGCGGTCAGGATGATCTCGACCTTGATCCCGGGATCGGCCATCTCGACCACGCCGCAGCAGCGGGCCGGGGCGTGCTCCGGATCGATCCAGCGGTCCCAGACCGCGTTCATCCCGGCATAATCGGCCATGTCCTTGAGCCAGATCGTAGCGCTGAGGACCTTGCGGCGCTCGCTGCCGCCCTCGGCCAGCAGCTTGTCGATGCGGGCGAGTGCTTCCTGCGTCTGCTGGCCGATGTCGCCGCTGAAATCGTCGGCGACCTGGCCGGCGAAATGCAGCGTGCCGTTATGGACCACGACGCGGCTGCGGCGACCATTGGAATCAATGCGGCGAATCTCAGTAGTCGACACGGCCATCCTCATTCGGCGGGTTTGACGCCCGCGGGCACGATTGCCGGCGGCGCATAGCTGGTGATCTCGGGCAGCGGCCCGCGATAGGCTTCGATCTCGACGAGGCAGGAATGGGCGCTCGGCCCCTGCCCCAGACGCGACGTGCCGCGATCGGGCGTCAGCACGTTCGGGTTGCCGTGCTTGTCGAGCGTTCCAGGCCGGCCGGGCTCGAACGGGTCGAACCAGGCGCCGGTCGAGAGTTGGACCACACCGGGGCGCAGCGCATCCGAGATGCGCAGCCCGGCGAGGCAGGCGCCGCGATCGTTGAAGACCCTGACGACGTCGCCATCCTTCAGGCCCCGGCTTGCCGCGTCCTGCGGATGCATGCGTATCGGCTCGCGCCCGGCGATCTTGCTGTCGCGGGCGTGGCTGCCATGGTCGTACTGGCTGTGCAGCTTGGTCACCGGCTGGTTCGAGATCAGATGCAGCGGGAAGCGCTCCGCCGCGGCGGCGCCTAGCCATTCCTGCGAGGGCAGCCAGGCCGCGTGGCCCGGACAGTCGTCGTAGCCAAAACCTGCGATCCGCTCGGAAAAGAGCTCGATCAACCCGGACGGTGTCGCCAGCGGATGCGCCTGCGGGTCGGCTCTGAAATCGGCCATCAGCGGCTTCACCACCTCAGGCTCCGGAAGCAGCGTCACGCCCTGGCGCCAGAAGCTGTCGAAATCGGGAATGTCGAGATTGGCCGCGGCGATGCGCTGGCGCGCCAGCCCGTAGAGTTGACGCAGCCAGCTCTCCTCGTCGCGCCCCTCGGTGAACGCTTCCTCGACATCGAGCCGGGCGGCAAGGCCGGAGAAGATCGTATAGTCGTCGAGCGCCTCGCCGGCTGGTTCCGCCGCCTTGTGCGAGGCGGCCAGCATCAGGTCGCGATTGGCGCAGACGATGTCGTTGCGTTCGAGCTGGGTGGTGACGGGCAGGACGATGTCGGCATGGCGGGCGGTCGCCGTCCACCAGGGCTCGTGCACGATGATCGTCTGCGGTCGCTGCCAGGCTCCGACCAGACGGTTCAGGTCCTGATGATGATGGAACGGGTTGCCTCCGGCCCAGTAGACCAGCTTGATGTCGGGATAGCTCCGGCGCTCGCCGTTGAAGTCGTAGGCGCCGCCGGGGTCGAGCAGCATGTCGGCGATGCGCGCGACCGGGATGAAATCGGCGACCGGATTGTCGCCCTGCGACAGCGACGGCCAGGTGATCTCCTGCGCGGCGTTGCCGATGCCATTGACCGAGCCGTAGCCGAAACCGAAGCCCCCGCCGGGCAGGCCGATCTGGCCGAGCATGGCGGCGAGCGTGATCGCGATCCAATAGGGCTGTTCGCCATGGTCGGCCCGCTGTAGCGACCAGGACATCATGATGAAGGTCCGCTTCGCCGCCATCCGGCGGGCGAGCGCGCGGATGTCGTCGGCCGGGATCTGTGAGAGCGCCGAGGCCCAGTCCGCCGTCTTGGGCGTGCCGTCGGCCGCGCCGGTCAGATAGGCTTCCACCTTGTCGAAGCCGGCGCAGTAGCGCGCCAGGAAAGCGCGATCGTGCAGGCCTTCGCTCAGCAGCGTGTGGCAGAGGCCGAGCATCAGCGCGACGTCGGATTGCGGACGCGGCGCCCACCAGTGCGCGCCAGCTTCCAGCGCGGTGTCGTCGCGGATCGGGCTGATCGAGACCAGTTCGGCGCCCTCGTCGCGGCAGGCGAAGATGCCCTCGCGCAACGCGTGGCGACTGAGCCCGCCGGAGGAGACCTGCGCATTCTTCGGCGAAGCGCCGCCGAACATCACGATCAGCTCGGCATGGCCGGCCAGCAGCCGCCAAGGGGTATGGCCGCTGGCGAGGCCGCGGCGATCGCCGATCACATGCGGCAGGATCGTGTCGGCGGCGGCGAAGGAGTAGTTCTGGACCGAGCGCGTATAGCCGCCGATCGTGTTGAGGAAGCGGTGGACCTGGCTCTGCGCATGGTGGAAGCGCCCGGCGCTGGCCCAGCCATAGGAGCCGCCATAGATCGCGCCGTTGCCATGGCGGCTGCGCACGCGGTCGAGCTCGCCCGCGACCAGCGCCAGCGCTTCGTCCCAACCCACTTCGACGAAGGGCTCGCCGCCGCGCCCCTCCCCGCCCGCTGCATGCCCGCGCTCCAGGAAGGAGCGCCGCACTGCCGGCCGCAGCACGCGCGCCGGAGCGGTGCGCGCCGCCAGCATCGCCGAGGCGATCGGCGAGGGATCGGGATCGGCCTCGAACGGGTCCAGCGCGACGGGGTGCCCCGCCTCCATCCGCACCCGGTAGGTGCCCCAATGCGTCGCCAGCGTCTGTCGTTCGGGCTGCGGCAGCATCTCGTCCTCCCGCGCCCTAGAGCTCTGCCGCAGCCGGCGCAGCGGCAGCGTTCAGTTGCTGGGCCTCGAGCAGATCCAGCGCCCGCCAGGCGCTGGAGAAATGCTCGACCAGCAGGCGCCCGAGCAGCGCACCGTCGCGCTTGTCGAGCGCCTCGATGATCGCCTCATGCTGGTTGCTGACGAAGGTCCAGTCCTTCTGCTGCATGATCGCGAGATAGCGCACGCGGTGCAGGCGCAGATTGAGCTGGCCGTGCACCTCGATCAGCGAGGCGTTGCGCGACGCTCCGATGATGCCGAGGTGAAAGGCCTGGTTGGCGCGGAAATAGCTGAGCTTGTCGCGCCGCTCGAAGGCCCCGACCATCTCCTGGTGCCAGCGGTGGGCGGCATCGATATCGTTCTGCACCGCGCGCTCGCAGGCCATCTGGCCGGCCAGGCCTTCCAGCGTCGAGTAAACCCGCAGCAGGTCGCGCAGCTCCGCGACGCTCGGATTGACGACGGTCGCGCCGCGATTGGGATGCAGGTCGACGAGCCGCTCGACCGCGAGGATCTTCAAGGCGTCGCGCAAGGGCGTCCGCGATACGGCGAGCTCCAGCGAAAGAGGCTGTTCGCGAACGCGCTCGCCCGGCTTCAGCTCGTCATGGATGATGAGCTCGCGCAGATGGGCGGCGATCTGCTGGGGCAGCGGCTGCGCCGCGACACGTCGCGCCGAGGCTTCCAGCATCGGCATGCTGAACGGTACCGTCACGCTCCCGCCTCCATTCATGCGCCGCTCCCGGCATCCGCGATTCCCTGCAAGATCATATCCGCTCTCCAGGCAACCGGGAGTTGTCCGCAAAAACGAACGACACGTTCGCTGCGGAGAAATTTTTTCCGAAAATTGCGCGTCAAAGAGAATTGACGACACGAAACTTAGCTGTCTTGATTATTGTATGCAATCGACAAAAGCAGGGGCACGTCAAGTCCGACGTTTCTCCCTCCGCTCCGGTCGATGCATGTCCGGCATGGCGGCTGCGCTCGGGGGCAACGAACGATGCGGCGGATAGACGGCGTTCCAGGTATCCTTCTCGGCCTGTGGTCGGTGGCCGCGGTGCTGGTCCATCTCTATTTTGCAGGCACCGGCTATCCAGAACCATTGGAGCTCGCCGCGATCCATCTCGCGCTGTTCGTGCCGCCGGTCTTCCTGCTCTTCCCGGCGACCGAACACTCGCCGAAGGACCGGCCGAGCATCCTCGACCTCATGCTGGCGGTCTGCGCCTTCGTGCCGAACGTCTACATCTACCTGAACCAGGAACAGATCTACGAACGCACCAGCTTCATCGACCCGCTCACGCCGGTGCAGTACCTGCTCGGCACAATGATGGTCGTGGCCGTGGTCGAGGCGACGCGGCGCTCGATTTCCTACACGCTCGCCGGCCTCGTCGTCGCGGTGATCGGCTATATGGCGATCTGCCATCTCCTGCCCGGCGCCTGGTATTACCGCGAGCTCACCTTCGCTCATATCACCGAGATCAACTTCCTCTCGGTCGGCAGCGGCCTCTACGGCTCGCTGACGGTGATGAGCGCGACCATCGTCGCTTCCTTCCTGATCTTCGGCTCGCTGATGCAGGCGAGCGGCATGAGCCGGCTCTTCGGTAATTTCGGCGCCCTCACGGGCGGGCGCTTCACCGGCGGGCCGGCCAAGGTCGCGGTGATCTCCTCCGCGCTGTTCGGCACGATGAGCGGTTCCTCCGTCGCCAATGTCGTGGTCACCGGCTCGATGTCGATCCCGCTGATGAAGCGGCTCGGCTTCCGGCCGGTCTTCGCCGCCGGGATCGAGGCGGCGGCGAGCGTCGGCGGGCCGCTGGTGCCGCCGGTAATGGGCGCGGCGGCCTTCATCATGTCGGAGATGATCGCGGTCCCCTATTCGGCGATCATCGTCGCGGCGGCTATGGGCGCGGCACTCTATTACGTCAACATCCTCGCCGCGGTTCATTACGAGTCGAAGAAGCTCGGCATCGGCGCAATCCCGCGCCACATGCTGCCCAGCCTGTCCGACCTCGGGCGCGACGCCCATCTCGTCCTGCCGCTGGCACTGCTGGTGACGATGATGATGATGCGGTTCTCGCCCTATCTCGCCGCCTTCTGGGGAACGATCGCGACGGTCGTGGTCGCGGCGCTGCGCAGCCATACCCGCATGGGGCCGCGCGCACTCTTCATCGCCTTGCGCGACGGCGGCTATCTGATCTCGATGATCGCGGTCGCCGTGACTTCGGCCGGCATCATCACGGCGGCGCTGACCGCGACCGGCCTGCTCCTCGCCTTCACCGGCATGATCAAGGCGGCGGCCGGCGGCTCGCTGCTGCTGCTGGCGCTGCTGATCGCCGGCACCTGCCTGTTCCTCGGCGTCGGCATCCCGACGACGCCGGCCTATATCATCACCGCCGCGATCGGCGCGCCGCTCATCGCCGAGCACGGCGTGCCGCTGATCGCGATCCACCTCTTCATCTTCTACTTCGCCGTCCTCGCCGACGCCTCGCCACCTGTCGCGCCAGTGGCGGACGCCGCCGCGACCATCGCCGGCGCCCCGCCGATGACGACCGGCTGGTATGCCTGTCGCTTCGCGCTCGGCGGCTTCGTCACCGGCATGGCCTATATCTACGAGCCCGGCCTGATCCTCGAGGGCTCGCTGTTCGGCATCGTCTCGACGGCGATCGCGTTGTCGACAGGCCTCGTCCTGATCTCGGCCGGCCTCGTCGGCTACACCTGGGGGCCGCTGCCCGCCTGGCTGCGCCTCGCCTATGTCACCGCCGGCAGCCTGTGCTCGCTCGCCTACATCGTGCCGGTCTGGCAGCGCGGGCTCGTCGGCATCGCTTTAGTCGGCTCCACCATCCTGATGAGCCGCATCGCCACCGCGCGCGGCACTGCGCCCGAACTCAAGCCGGCGCTGGTCAACCATGCCGAAGGAGAACTGCGTTGAACGAGCGGAAGAAGACCTATTACGGCGTGAGCGTCGGCATCCTGATGGTGCGCTCCTATTTCGAGCGCTTCCTCGGCGATATCGGCCATGCCGGCACCTGGAACTTCCCGGTGCAGTACCGCATCGTCCATGACGCTATTCCCGCGCGGATGACCGACCTGCACAATGTCGACCTGCTCGACAAGTTCAAGGTGGCGGCGCAGGAGCTGATCGATGCCGGCGTCGATGGCATCACCACCACCTGCGGCTTCCTCTCGATCTACCAGCGCGAGCTCGCCGAGTTCTGCTCCGTCCCGGTCGCGACCAGCGCCCTGCTGCAGGTGCCGATGGTCGAGCGGCTGATCCCGGCCTCGAAGCGCGTCGGCGTCCTCACCTACAATGCGGCCTCTCTGAGCGGGCGCTATTTCGAGGGCGTCGGCGTCGCCGCCGATACCCCGGTCGTCGGCATGCCACAGGATAGCGAATTCGTCCGCTCGATCCGCGACGGCGACAACAGCGTGCCTTTCGACACACTGCGCGCCGAGGTGCTGGAGGCGGCCGGCCGCCTGCTGCGCGAGAACCCGAACATCGGCGCTATCGTCTCCGAATGCACCAATCTCACGCCCTACAGCGCCGACATCGTCGAGAAGTTCGGCGTGCCCGTCTATGACGCGGTGTCCCTGGTGAACTGGTTCCATGCCGGCTTGCGGCCGCGCCGCTTCCGGCAGGACGAGCGCTGAGGCGCCGGCATGGCAGCGGGAACCGAGATCGCGATCGTCGGAGGCGGGCTGGTAGGCGCCGCGATCGGGCTCGGGCTCGTGCGCGGCGGCACAAGCGTCACGCTCTATGACGAGGGCGACGTCGCCCACCGCGCCGCCCGTGGCAATCTCGGCAATGTCTGGGTGCAGGGCAAAGGACTGGCGAGCCCGCCCTATGCCGACCTCACCCGCCAGGCCGCATTGGCCTGGCGCGACTTCGCCGGCGCGCTGACCGACGAGACCGGCATCGACCTGCGCTTCCGGCAGGACGGCGCCTTCTTCTGCTGCTTCACACCGGAGGAACTCGACAAGCGCGCCGGCCAGCTCGAAGCGGCGGAGGCGCGCTCGCAGATCCCGAGCGGCTATGCGCGTGCAAGCCTGTCCGACATGCGGGCCGACTTCCCGATGCTCGGCGACGGCGTCGCCGGCGCGACCTTCTGCAAGCTCGACGGCATGGTCGATCCGCTGCGGCTGCTGCGCGCCCTGCTCGCCGCCTTCCAGAAGCGCGGCGGGCGCTACCTGCCGCGCGCCCGCGTCGAGACCATCACGGCGGAAGCCGGCAGCTTTCGCATCGCCTCCGCCGGCGGCGTGGGCCATGCCGACCGCATCGTGCTCGCCGCCGGGCTCGGCAATACCAGCCTGGCGCCCCAGCTCGGGCTGGAGGCGCCGGTGCGGCCGGTGCGCGGCCAGATCCTGATCACCGAGAAGCTGCGACCGTTCATGCCACGCGGCATCAGCTTCATCCGCCAGACCGAAGATGGCGGGCTGATCTGCGGCGAGTCCTCCGAGGAAGCCGGTTTCGAGGAAGCGACGACGCGCAATGTCCTGCAGGACACGGCGCGGCGCGCCACCACCGTCTTCCCCTTCCTGCGCGATGTCCGGGCCGTCCGCTCCTGGGGCGCGCTGCGCGTGATGAGCCCGGACGGCCAGCCGATCTACCAGCGCTCGCCCAGCAACCCGCAGGCCTTTCTGACCTCGGTCCATAGCGGGGTCACGCTCGCGCCCTTCCATACCGGGCCGCTCGCCGATGCCATCCGCGCCGGCGCACTGCCCGACGATATCGCCCTGCCCTTCTCCCCGGCCCGCTTCCATGTTCAAGCAACTCGCGCAGCCTGACCGGCCTCTGGTCGGCATCGTCCTGTCCGGTCGCACGGTCAGCGCGCCCGAGGGCGAGACGCTGGCTGCCGTGCTGCTGCGCGAGGGCTTCGGACCGTTCCGCACCACCCCGGCAGGCGGGCGCGAGCGCGCGGCCTATTGCATGATGGGCGTCTGCTTCGACTGCCTCGTCACCATCGACGGCCGGCCGAACCGCCAGGCCTGCCAGGAGCGCGTCCGCGCCGGCATCTGCGTCGAGCCGCAGCAGGGCGCCGCCCTCCTTCCTGCTCCCGGGAGCAAGGCATGAGTGGAAACGTCGACTTCGCCATCATCGGCGCAGGGCCGGCAGGCATGGCCGCCGCGATCGCCGCGCGCCGGCATGGGCTGAGCGTCGCGGTGATCGACGAGCAGCCAGCTCCGGGTGGGCAGATCTTCCGAGCCGTCACCGAGCCGGCGCCGCTGCCCGCTTCGGTGCTCGGCCCCGATTATCATGCCGGGCGGACGCTGGCGGAGCGCTTCCTCGCCTGCGGCGCCGATTACCGGCCGGGCTCGCTGGTCTGGCAGGAGGAGAAGGGTACGCTCGACCTCACCGGCCCGGATGGGCCACAGAGCCTCCAGGCGAAGCGGATCATCGTCGCCAGCGGGGCGATGGAGCGGCCCTTCCCGATTCCCGGCTGGACTCTGCCCGGCGTGATGACGGCTGGCGCCGCCCAGATCCTGCTCAAGACCGCGGCCAGTGCCGCGCCCGGCGCCGTGTTCGCCGGCAGCGGGCCGCTGATCTATCTCATCGTCGCACAATATGCCCGCGCCGGCGTCCCGGTCGCCGCCTTGCTCGACACGACGCCGCGTGGCGCACGATTGAAGGCGCTGCGGCAACTGCCGGGCGCGCTCATGGCGCCGTCCTACCTGCGCAAGGGTCTCGGCCTGCTGGCCGAGATCAGGCGCGCCGGCATCACCGTCGTCAATCATGTCGAGGCGCTGCGGATCGAGGGCGAAAGGGCCGTCAGCAGCGTGCGCTGGCAGGCCGGAGGCGAACGCGGCGAGATCGCGACCGATACGGTCTTCCTGCACCAGGGCGTCATCCCCAACGTCAATCTCGCCATGGCGCTCGGCTGCCGCCATGTCTTCGACGAGAGCCAGCGCTGCTGGCGGCCGGAGCGCGATCGCTGGGGCCGGTCGAGCCGCGACGATATCCTGATCGCCGGCGATGCGGGCGGCATCCTCGGCGCCTCCTGCGCCGAACTCACCGGCGAGATCGCGGCGCTGGCCGCTTGCGTCGATGTCGGGCGGCTCGCTGCTGAGGCAGCCAAGCGCGCTGCCGCTCCCGCCTTCGCCAGATTGCGCCGCGAGAGTGCGATCCGCCCCTTCCTCGAAGCGCTCTACCGGCCGGCGCTGCAATTCCTCGCGCCCGGCGACGACGACACGCTCGTCTGCCGCTGCGAGGAGGTGACGCGCGGATCGATCGCCGCCGCCGTCGCCGAGCAATGTCAAGGGCCGAACCAGCTCAAGGCCTTCACGCGGGCCGGAATGGGCCCCTGCCAAGGACGGATGTGCGGCCACAGCCTCGGCGAGACGATGGCGGCCCTGACCGGCCGCTCGCCGGCCGAGATCGGCTATCTGCGCATCCGCATGCCGGTGAAACCGGTGACGCTCGGCGACATGGCCGGGCCAGTCGACAAAGGGAGGAACGCAGCATGAGCAGCAGGCCGAAGCCGGTTTCCTACGAGGATGCCTCGCCCGAAGCGCGCGCCGTAATCGACGACATCAAGCGCAGCCGCAACGTGCCTGACGTCAACGACTTCTGGAAATACCTCGCAAGCGACCCCAAGACGCTGAAGCGGACCTGGGAGAGCATCAAGGAGGTGATGGCGCCGGGCGCGCTCGACCCGCTGACCAAAGAGCTCATCTATCTTGCGGTCAGCGTCACCAACAACTGCACCTATTGCATCGCCAGCCACACCGCCGCCGCTCGCAAGGCCGGGATGAGCGAGGAGATGTTCGCCGAGCTCGTCGCGGTGATCGGCATGGCCAACGAGACCAATCGGCTCGTCACCGCCTATCGCGTGCCGGTCGATCCGGCCTTCGACTGAGCGATGCCATGAGCAAGGACATCCAGGCCCGCCTCGCCGCGATCGGCACGCCGACCCTGTCGAGCCAATTGATCAAGCACGGCCTGCGCCAGAGCTATCTGTCCGGTCCCCGCCGGCTGGTCGGCGAGAACGCGGTCTGCGGCCCGGCCTTCACCCTGCGCTTCGTGCCCGCGCGCGACGACAAGGCTGTGCCGGCGAGCTATGGCTGGCCCGGCGCCTTGCCGGCTGCGATCGACGCCGCCCCGGCCGGGAGCATCGTCGTCATCGACGCCCGCGGGAACCCGGCCGCCGGCACGGTCGGCGACATCTTCGCCGATCGCCTCAGGCTCAAGGGCGTCCAGGCTATCGTCAGCGACGGCGTCGTGCGCGACCTGCCGGGCCTGCGCCAGGTCGGCCTGCCCATCTGGGCGAGCGGCACGGCCTCGCCGCCCTCTATCGGCGGACTCAGCTTCGCCGGCTGGGGCGAGCCGATCGGCTGCGGCGACGCCGCGATCTGGCCCGGCGACCTGATCGTCGCCGATGAGGACGGCGCCCTCGTCGTCCCGCCCGAACTCGCCGAGGAGATCGCCATCGGCGGCGAGAAGCAGAACCGGTTCGAACTCTGGGTGCAGAAGCGCGTCGCCGCCGGCGCGCAGCTCGTCGGGCTCTACCCCGCCGACGCGAAGACGCTCGCCAAGTTCGAAGCAGAAGACACCGCCCGAACCGCCTGAACCACGTCTCTTACCTTGATCGGAGCCTCCACGATGTCACGCCTCCTCCCGCGTCTCTCGCTGCTGGCGCTCTTCGGCGCCATGCTCGCCGCCCCGCTACCGGCGGCCTCCCAGAGCAAGAACCTCGAATGGACCTCCGGCTCGCCCGGTGGAGCCTGGTTCACCCAGACCACCGGCGTCTCGACCCTGGTCATGGAGGCGACACCGGGGGTCAACATCCGCATCGTCCCCGGCGGCGGCAAGGACAATCCCAGCCGCATCCAGGCGGGCTTGAGCCAGATCGGCATGGGCATCGACTTCCTCAGCGCCGCCGCGCTGAAGGGCGAGGAGCCCTACAAGCAAAAGCACGACAAGCTGCGCACCCTCGGCTCGACCGGCGTCGATGTCTATTTCATGGTCTACGTGCCGGTAGAGGAGAAGCGCTCGCTCGCCGAAATCCTCGCCGATCCCAAGCTGACCATCGGCGTGACCTCGGCGGCCACCTCCGAGCACCTGACGCTGCAGCGCGCGCTCGAGCACTACGGCAACTCCTTCGCCAAGATCCGTGCCGGCGGCGGCAAGGTGGTGATCTCGGCCTATGGTGAGTTGATCCAGGGCTTCAACGACAACCAGTTCAGCGTGCTCTGGACGGCGGGCGAGATTCCTTCAGGCCTGGCCAGCCAGATCGTCGACGGCCGACGCAAGGTGAAGTTTGCCGCCTTCCCGGCGGAGCTGCAGAACGCCCTGACCGAGAAGTTTGGCTACTCGAAGGGCACCATCCCGGCCGGCACCTTCCCGGAACTGCAGAGCACAGACATCTCCGTCTCCTCCATGGGCAACATCTACCTGGTTTCCTCGGAACTCCCCGACGACTTCGTCTACGCGATGACCAAGGCGATCATCGCCAACAAGCCGCGTCTGGCGAACATCTACCAGGCCATGGGTCGCTACGACCCCGCCACCGCCTGGAAGACGCAGCCGGTGCCGCTGCACCCCGGCGCCGAGAAGGCCTTCCGCGAAGCCGGCTTCCTGAAATAGCGGGACCGACGCCGGCGCCTTCGTCCGTTTTCGAGAATCACATGGTCGGGCTCGTGCAGCCATGCGCAGGCCCGATCAAATTATCGCCCCATGCGCCTGCTCGACTTCCTCCTTCGAAAGGAGGGACAACCATGCGCACCGTACTCGCAGCGATCGCCATCGCTCTCGCCGGCTGCAGCGGCACCGACAGCTCGCACGGCGTCGC
Organism: Allobosea sp. NPDC003192; assembly: GCF_050275675.1. NCBI lineage: Bacteria > Pseudomonadati > Pseudomonadota > Alphaproteobacteria > Hyphomicrobiales > Alloboseaceae > Allobosea > Allobosea sp. NPDC003192. Next base: position 53,111 of record NZ_JBNNPK010000014.1, on the reverse strand, counting down.
CAGGAATCTGACTGTCGGCACCGAGCAGTGCTCGAAATTCAAATGGGGCACCGCCGAGATGGCCGCCTGCCTCGACCGTGCGGCGGAACGGCAATCAGCGACCGTCGCCAGCCCGAAGGACGCCGACAGCAGCTGATCCAAGGGTGTTTTTGATTTTGTTCCATGCGCAGGCGGTTATCCCGCACTCGCTAAGAGAGCTTGTGCGGCGCAGCAATAGTTCATATCTAATCCGTGCCGAAGCAACCTCCCCACGTTTCGAAAGGAGCGATCCATGCTGGAACGGCACGAATGTGAGTGTGTGCTCGAGACCGAGCACGACCACGAAGACAACGAAGCGCAGCAGCAAGACGTCTCAGAGACGTTCTCTCCGCGCGACCACCAGGCAGGCTTCTGGAGCTAGCCTCTTCAAGGCAGAGCGGAGGGCGTGAAGCCCTCCGCCAGCCACGCTTTCCCTGACGTGTCCGACCCCGCTGCCCCCGACCTCAACGCCAGGTGGCACCGGTGTCCTCTTCGTCTCCTGGCCTTTTCCGGCTCGCGGGCCTTTCACCGCGAGTCCGATGGTCAGCGCGCCGCGCGGCGCACCGTGCGCGTGACGGCGGGGCCGGAGATCGCGCCAGCAGCTCCGCCGACGACAGCTCCAACCGGGCCGGCAACGACGGCGCCCGTGCCGGCACCGACGGCTGCCCCGCCAATTCGCTGTTCGAGGGTATTGCCGCATCCCGCGAGTAGAAGAGACGTGGCAGCCAATGCCAGCACCGACCTGAGCATGTTGAGGTTCTCCAAAGATGAATAGGCTGCGGGGAGCTCCGCGTCGCTGCCTTCAGGGCAGACTGAGTCGGGCTTTTCCATGGCAGCGACCACGGGTTCCCACGCCATGAACGTCGCAAGAGACCGGTCGGCCAATTTTCCACATGTGGATGCGCTTGAATGCCAGGCGCTCAGCAACCTCTGACGCCAATCGCAGAAATCCGCGTCCTGCCGCCCCGTCGACAGCTCAAGCCATTGTCTCCCGGGCAAGCGCCAATCCCTCTCCAAATTCGCGGCCCGGAATCGAGGCGAGCAGCGCCTGGGTATAGGAGTGCTGCGGCTGACCGAAGACCGAGCCGATCGGCCCGGCCTCCACCACCTCGCCATTCTTCATCACGGCGACGAGATCGCAGACCTGTGCCGCGACCCGCAGGTCATGGGTGATGAAGACGATCGAGAGGCCGAGGCGTTCGCGCAGGTCGGCCAACAGCTTCAGCACCTGCGCCTGCACGGAGACGTCGAGCGCCGAAACCGGCTCGTCCGCGACCAGCACCGCCGGCTCCAATGCCAGCGCCCGGGCGAGGCCAATGCGCTGGCGCTGGCCGCCGGAGAACTCGTGCGGATAGCGTTCGGTCGCGGCCGGATCGAGCCCGACCAACCCGAACAGCTCCTTGGCGCGGGCCAGCGCCTGCGGCCGCGCCATGCCGTGTACGATAAGCCCCTGCGCCACCGCCTCGCCGGCCTTGCGGCGCGGATTGAGCGAGGCGAACGGGTCCTGGAACACCATCTGGATATCGCGTGTCGCCGAGCGCATCTCCTCGCGGCTCAGTTTCGCGAGATCGATGCCGTTCAGGCGGATCTCACCGCTTTCCGGATCGATCAAGCGCACGAGGCAGCGCGCCAGCGTCGATTTCCCCGAGCCGGATTCGCCGACGATGCCGAGCGTCGCACCCCTGGGCAGCACCAGCGAGACGTCCTTGACCGCATGGGTGACGCGCTGGCCGCGGCCGAGGAAGCCACCGGTGCGGTAGGTCTTCGAGACATGGCCGATCGTCAGGATCGGCTCGGCGGACAGCGCCCGCGCCGGCGGCGCCTTGAGCGGCGGCACCGCGGCGATCAATTGCTTTGTATAGGCGTGTTGCGGGTTGCCGAGCACGGCCTCGGTCTCGCCGGTTTCGACGACCTCGCCCTTGCTCATCACCGCGACCCGGTCGGCGATCTCCGCGACCACGCCGAAATCATGGGTGATGAACAGCACCGCCGTGCCCTTGCGGCGCTGCAGGTCGCGGATCAGCTTCAGGATCTGCGCCTGGGTGGTGACGTCGAGCGCCGTCGTCGGCTCGTCGGCGATCAGCACCTTGGGATCGAGCGCCAGTGCCATGGCGATCATGGCGCGCTGGCGCTGGCCACCCGAGAGCTCGTGCGGATAGGCTTTGAAGGCGAGCGCCGGGTCGGGAATGCGGACTTCCTCGAGCAGCGCGAGGGTGCGGGCCTTGATCTCGGCCGCCGACAACTCCGTGTGCAGCTCGAACATCTCGCCGATCTGGTCGCCGATGCTGCGCAGCGGGTTCAGCGCCGTCATCGGCTCCTGGAAGATCATGGCGATGCCGGCGCCGCGCACCTTGCGCATCTCTGCTTCGCCGAGCCCGCAGAGATCGCGGCCCTCGAACAGGATGCGGCCGCCGTCGATGCTGACGCCGCCGGGCAGGAGCCGCATGATCGCGTTGGCGGTCATCGACTTGCCGGAGCCGGATTCGCCGACGACGCAGAGGATCTCGTTTGCCGCCAGCGAGAGCGAGACATTGGCCATCGCATGCGAGCGATCGCCGCCGGCCGGCAGCTTCACGCTGACATCGTCGAGGACGAGGATCGGGCTCATCGGCTCTTCAGCCTCGGATTGAGAGCGTCGTTGAGCCCTTGCCCGACCAGCGAGACGGCGAGCACGGTGACGAGGATGGCGATGCCGGGAATGGCCGAGACGTACCATTGCACCCGCAAGACATCGCGGCCGGCGCCGATCAGGTTGCCCCAGGAGGCGACGTTGGGGTCGGAGAGCTTGAGGAAGGCGAGGGCGCTTTCGAGCAGGATCGCGATCGCCATCACGACGCTGGCATAGACGATCACCGGCGGCAGCGCGTTCGGCAGGATCTCGCCGAAGATCAGCCTGATGTCCTTGAGGCCGAGCGTCCGGCCAGCCTGCACGAATTCGCGGTTGCGCAGCGAGAGGAACTCCGCCCGCGTCAGCCGGGCCGAAGCCGGCCAGGAGACGATGCCGATCGCGACCGTCACGGTGGTGATGGTCGAGCCGAAGACCGCGACCAGCACCAGCAGCAAGAGGAAGTTCGGCAGCGTCTGGAACGCCTCGGTGACGCGCATCAACGCAGTGTCCACCCAGCTGCCGTAATAGCCGGCAAGCGCGCCGATGGTGATGCCGATCATGATCGAGATCACCGTCGCGACGCCGCCGATCAGCAGCGAGATGCGCGCGCCATGGAATATCTGGGCGGCGATGTCGCGGCCGGAATTGTCGGTGCCGAGCAGGAAGCGCGGATTGCTGAACGGCCAGATCAGCGGCCGCCCGGCGAGCGCCAGCGGGTCGCGCGGATAGAGGACGTCGGCGCTCGCGGCCATGGCGAGGACGAGGATGAGCAGCACGAGGCCGATGACGGCGGGCGGGCTACGGAAATAGAGCTTCACCAGATCCATGGCTCAGCTCCCGGTCGTGATGCGCGGGTCGAGCCGGGCATAGAGCAGGTCGACGATGAAGTTGACCGCGATCACCAAGAGCGCCGAGACGAAGACGATGCCGAGCAGTGTGTTGAGGTCGCGCTGGATCACCGATTCATAGGCGAGACGCCCGAGGCCCGGCAGCGAGAACACGCTCTCGACCACGACCGAGCCGCCGAGCATGGTGCCGGCCTGCAGCCCGATCAGCGTCACCATCGGCAAGAGCGCGTTGCGCAGTACATGCCGGACCACGACGCGCGTCTCGTCCATGCCCTTCGAACGCGCGGTGCGGACGAAATCGAGATTGAGCACTTCGAGCATCGAGCCGCGCATGATGCGCAGATAGATCGCCATGTAGAACAGGCCGAGCGTCAGCGTCGGCAGCACGAGATGCGAGGCGATGTCGAGCACCCGCCGCAGGCCGGTATAGCTGACCGTGATATCCTCGAAGCCGCCGGCCGGCAGCCATTGCAGATAGATCGAGAAGACGACGATCGCCATCAGTCCGAACCAGAAGGTCGGCATCGCATAGAACATCAGGCCGAGGGTCGAGATCAGCGTGTCCGGCCATTTGTTGACGCCGCGCGCCGCGACGACGCCGAGGATCAGCCCGAAGAAGAAGGCGAAGGAGAGCGAGGCGGTCATCAAAAGGATGGTCGCCGGCAGCCGCTCGGCGATCACCGTCGCCACCGGCTTGCCATAGATCGCGGAGAAGCCGAGATCGAGCCGGACCAGGCGCCAGAGATAATTGCCGAGCTGGGCCCAGACCGAGAGGTCGAGCCCGTAGAATTCGCGCAATTGCTTGGCGGTGGCGGCGTCGCCGCCGCCCATCTGCGCCATCAGCGCATCGACCGTGTCGCCGGGCGCGAGCTGCAGCAGCAGGAAGACCCCGATCAGGATCAGGAACAGGGTCGGAATCGAGGCGGCAAGACGCCGCCCCGCAAGACTTAGGACGCGCATGGGTACTGGCCGGATCCGGCTGCGGGAATGAGCGAAGCGGTCACTCCGCCAACCAAAGATCGTGCCAGGAGGACGAGCCCCAGCGCGGCGTGTTGGAGTGGTTGCGGGCCTTGGCGCTGATCGCGGTCAGGAAGATCTGCTCTATCGGCGTCCAGATCGGCAGCTCGGTATTCGCGCGCCGGACGAAGTCGCCATAGAGCGCCTTGCGCTTGGCCGCATCGACCTCGGTCGCCGCGTCGTCGATGATCTTGTCGATGGTCGGGTCGGTCCAGTCCCACTGGTTGGTCCAGGGCGCGCCCTTGGGCTGGCCGGAGCGGTACCACACCGTGGTCGAGACGGCCGGATCGTTGCGGTACTGGTGCCAGCCGGTGGCGAGATCGAAGGCATGGTCGTCATAGACCTGCTTCAGATAGCCGCCGCCATCGGTGCGGACGATCTCGACCTTGATGCCGACATCGGCGAGCGACTGCTGGATGAAGGTGGCGAAGAGCGTGATGTCCTCGCCCCAGGGCGCCGGCAACAGCCGCAACGAGAAGCGCGTCCCGCCGGCACCGGGCTTGAAGCCGGCCTCGTCGAGCAGCTTGGCGGCGAGCTTCTTGTCGAACGGATACTGCGGACCATTGTCGGCCGGATAGAAATCGGTCGAGACGGAGGGGATCGGCCCGGTGCCACGCTTGGCGAAGTCGCCGAGGAAGTTCTCGATGAAGAACGGGATGTCGAGCGCATGCGCGATGGCGCGCCGGACGCGGATGTCGGCGAGCTCCTTGCGGCGGAAATTGAACTCGATCGTGTTGGTGCGGGCGTTGCCCTCATTGCCCTTGGTCGAGACGATAAAGCGCGGATCCTTGCCGAGGCGGGCCGAGTCCGAGATCGTCAGGCCGGAGAACGGGCTGTAATGGATCTGCCCGGCTTCCATCTGCGCGGCTGCAGCGGCGCGGTCGGTGACGACGCGCCAGACGATCCGGTCGAGATAGGGCGCATTGGCGCGCCAGTAATTCGGATTGCGCTCGGCGATGACGTGCTGGCCGCGCTCGTACTGGACAAACTTGAACGGGCCGGTGCCGACCGGCGCCAGATTGACCGGGTTCTGGCGGATGTCGCCCTTGCCCTCGTAGAGATGGCGCGGCGAGACATAGCCGAGGTCCGGCAGAGCGCGCAGCAAGAGGTTGAGCGGCATCGGGCGCTCATAGCGGAACACCGCCGTCAGCGGGTCGGGCGTATCGACCGCGGTGAGGAAGAGCTGCAGCGTCGAGCCGTAGTTCAGGATCTTCTTCCACATCTCCATCGCCGTGTACTGCACGTCGGCGGAGGTGAAGGGCTTGCCGTCATGCCAGGTCACGCCGGGGCGGAGCTTGAAGGTGATGGTCTTGCCGTCGGGCGAGGCTTCCCATCTCTCGGCGAGCACGCCGACGGGCTGGCCCTTGGCGTCGAGATCGACCAGCTGTTCCTGGATCTTGCCGCCGATGATGTAGACGCCGGTCGAGGCCTGGAGGCTCGGGTTGAGCTGGCGCTGCTCGGCGCCGTAATGGACGGTGAAGACACCGCCCTTGCGGGGCGTTTCCTGGCCGAAGGAGCGCATCGGGAACAGCACGCTAGAGGCGATGGCGGCGCTGGTCATCAGCGCAGCGCGACGGGTCATGTCCATGGATGATCTCCTGGGGCCGGCGTGCAGGCTCGGCACGATGCGGTCGTCATAGGGCCCCGTCAATGCGACGGGGCCGTTCTCGAGAAGCGGAAAACCGCACTATTGCGGCAGGAAGCTCACGATCACGCCGTTGGCGGAGGCGGCGGGGACGCTGAGCGCCGCGCCATGCCGGACACCGACAGAGCCTAGCGCCTTGGCCGCGGCGTCGAGATCATAGCTCGCCAGCACGATCGCCACGGCTCCGCCAGGCGCCGTACCGGCCCGCACCGCCTCGGGATAGCGCCGGGCGAGACCGGCCGCATCGTAGAACAGGAAATCGGCGCGCTTGCCGCCGGAGGGCACCAGCCAGCCATCGTCCTGCTGCTTCACCGGCTCGTCGATCAGTCGGCTGAGATGCCCGGCCGCGGCCTTCGGATCGGCGGCGAGCACCTCGACGCGGATGATCCGGCTCGCGCCATTGGCATGGCTCTGCAGCTCGGGAATCCAGACCGTCTCGCGGGTCAAATGCTGGCAGGCGAAGATGCGCAGGCTGCCGGGGTTCTCGTCGAGCGGCCAGCGGAAGACGTTGAACCTGGCCTCGCCCTTGCCGCCATTGGGCAGATCGACCGGGCGGCCGAAATGGACCGGGCCGAGCGGCTCGAGGCCGCGGCTCTTGAGTTCGGCGGCGCCGGCGGCGGCGTCATCGGTGGTGAAGGCGGCGCGCTCGATGCCTTCGCGCTCCCTGAGGAAGTCGCGTGTCGGCTTGTTGTGCTCGGTCTCGGCCAGGATGCCGAGCAGCTCGACATAGTCGTCTCCGAACATGATCGTGTAATTGCCGCTGCCGAGGATCGGCGAATGCGTGCCGCGCGGCGAGACGGTGAAGCCGAGGCGCTGCCATTGCCGGGCGGATGCGTCGAGATCGCGAACCGTCACCACGACATGGTCGAGACCAAGAATATGCTTGAGCGGCATGACGCCCCCTTGTGACCAGAACCCAACGGAAGGGAGAGTTCATCCGAACGGAAGTTAGGGCGCAACCGCTTCGGGATGACAATTCCGGCAGCCCCCGCTGCACGGGAGACATAGCGTCGGGAGAATAGAATTTTCAAGGAGACGAGAGAAGAAGCCGAAATTTGGTAGAATTCATTCGCCTTAACCAAAAAATATAGAAAACTATTCTCCGCCGAATGAACGGCCGGGAAAGGCCTGCTTGCAGCTCGGCGGACATGGCGGCAAGGATAAGGCTGCGCCCGCCACGCGGGCCTGTCTCATCCGATCCAGTCGAAAGCCGCTGCTTATGACCGCTTCTTCCTCCGTCGCCTGGCCGCCTTCGCTTTGGGCCGCGACGGCCCAGCCCGGCCCCGTGCTCGGGACACTCGAAGGCACGGTCGAGAGCGACGTCGTGGTGATCGGCGCCGGCTTCACCGGCCTGTCGACCGCGATCCATCTGCGCGAGAGCGGCGTCGGCGTCACCATCCTCGAAGCGGCCGAGCCGGGCTGGGGCGCCTCGGGGCGCAATAACGGCCAGGTCATCCCGACCTTGGCCGGCCACGACCCTTCCGCGATGGTTGCCCGGCACGGCGAGGCCGGCGAGCGCTTCAACGCGGTGCTGCGCGACGCCGCGCAATATCTCTTCGATCTCGTACGCAAATACCACATCCCGGCCGAAGCCGAGCAGGCCGGCTGGGTCCAGCCGGTGCATTCGCCGGGGCGCTTCAAGCTCGCCGAGAAGCGCGTCAGGGAATGGTCGGCGATCGGCGCGCCGGTCGAGCTGCTCGACCGCACCGCAGTGGCTGAAATGCTCGGCTCGGATGCCTGGTTCGGCGGCTTCTGGAACCGCACCGGCGGGCATATCAACCCGCTCGCCTTGACACGGGGCCTGGCCGAAGTCGCGCTCAGGCTCGGCGCGACCATCCATGCGCGCTCGCCGGCGGTGAGCATGGCGCATCAGAACGGTCGCTGGGTGGTGACGACGGCGAAGGGCTCGGTGACGGCCCGCGCGCTCGTGCTGGCGACCAACGCCTATACCGGCGAATTCGAGCCCGGCCTCGCCCCTGACATCGCCAATGAGGTCATCCCGGTCCTGTCCTGGCAGATGGCGACCAAGCCGGTCAGCGACAACATCGCCAAGACGGTGATCCCCGGCCGGCAGGCGATGTCGGATACGCATCGCGAGCTCTATTTCGCCCGCTGGGACGCCCGCAACCGCCTGGTCACCGGCGGCGCTGCGATCCTGCCGGGAGCCGGCGGGGCCAATCTGCGCCCGACGGTCGCCGCGCGGCTGAAGCGGCTCTGGCCGCAACTCGGCGAGGTCGAGTTCGATTATGTCTGGTCCGGCTATGTCGGGATGACCCCCGACAACCTGCTGCAGCCGCACGTACCGGGCTATCCGCGCATCCACCAACTCGGGCCGAGCGGTTTTGGCTGGGTCGGCTGCAATGGCCGCGCCGTCGCGCTGTCGATCTCGCTCGGCCGCGAATTGGCGAAGGCGATACAGGGGACGGCGCTGGAGACACTCGGCCTGCCGCTGTCGACGCCGAAGCCGCAGCCCTTTCAAAGCCTCGTCCGCCGCATCGCGCCGCTGGCCCTGCCGCTCTACCGAAAACTGGATGCGCAGGAAGTCTAGGCGAAGCCTGAGCGCGCGACGACCAACCCATGCCTAAAGCCCCGCCCCTTCCCGCCACGCAAAGCTGCTGAAAGGCGTGTGATCGCTGGCCCGGAATAGTTCGACCGGCCTGGGAATAATCGCGTCCGCGCAACGTTTCCGTTGCCATGACGATGCTCTCTTCCTCCTCGTCCGCCGAGCTCGCCATGGCTGGCGGCTCCCGCTTCGATCATTGGCGCTTCGCCGGAACAGTGCTCCGGCTGGGATCGCCCATCCTGATCGCCATCGGCATTGCCGCCGCCATCTGGCTCGGCCTGCCGCTCGATGCCCGCGCGAAGACAGCCCTGATCGTATTCGCGCTGGCGATTGTCGGCTGGTGCCTCGCCAGTCTCGACGACACGCTGATCGCCCTGGCGGCTGCAGCCGCTCTCGTGCTCTGCGGGCTCGCCTCCACCCGTAATCTGCATGCGGCGCTCGGCAATGAGCTGACCTGGCTGCTGATCGGCGCCTTCATCATCGCGGCCGTTCTGCGCGCCTCCGGCCTCACCGAGCGCCTGGCCTCGGCGGTGCTGAGCCGCACCCGGTCCGTGCGCGCATTGTTCCTCGCCGCAACCGGCGTGATCGTCGCGACCGCTCTGTTCGTGCCCTCGACTTCGGGGCGCGCGGCATTGCTGCTGCCGGTCTATCTCGCTCTTGCTGCCGGGATCGATGACAGGCGCATCCGGCGGGCGCTCGCATTGCTGTTTCCGACCGTGATCCTGCTCTCGGCCGGCGGGACGCTGATCGGCGCCGGCGCCCATCTGATCGCGATCGAGATGATCCAGCGCAGCGGCGGGGCTGGCCATGGCTATCTCGGCTGGCTGCTGCTCGGGATGCCGCTCGCTGTCCTGGCGAGCTTCGGAGCCACCTTCATCATCCTGTTCGCCTTCCTGCGTCCGGCGGAGCGGGCGCATGTAATCGAGCTGCCGTCGACTTCGGCAGAGTCGCTTTCGGGTCGGCAGCTTTATGTCGGCGCGCTCGTGATACTCGTCGTCATCGGCTGGTGCACGCAGCCAGTACACGGCGTCGACGCCGCCCTGGTGACACTGTGCGGCGCGATCGCACTGACCCTGAAGCCCTTGGCGCCGCTCTCGATGAAGCAGGCGGTGAAATCCGTCGAGTGGCAGCTCATCCTCTTCCTCGCCGCGACCACGCTGATGGGGCAGACGCTGATCGAGACCGGTGCCGCGAACGGGCTGCTGCGGCCGCTTCTTGGCGCGCTGCCGCAAGACGCACTTGCAAACCCTATGATGGTTGCCGCGCTGGTGAGCACCGTCGCCCTGTTGTCCCATCTGCTGATCACCTCGCGCAGCGCCCGGGCGACCGTACTGATCCCATTGCTGGCCCCGCCCCTGGCTGCGCTCAGCTATGATTTCGGCGCGCTCGCCATGCTGATCGTGATGGGGACCGGCTTCTGCCAAAGCCTGCCGGTCAGCGCCAAGCCCGTCGCGCTCTATGCCGATCTCGAGCACGAGACCTATCGGCCGCGCGATCTGATCGGATTGTCGCTGCTGCTGCTGCCGATGATGGGTGTGCTGCTGATGGTCTTCTCGCTCTGGATCTGGCCGCTGTTCGGCCTGTCGTTACGTTGATCGCATCCTTCGAAAAAATTTGAGCCGGCAACGGAATAAGCCGCCCAGGCCGTCGTTTTCAGCTGCAGAGGCATTTGACGGCCTCGGGATTTCGAGAGGATTTGCAATGACCCTCAATATTCTGATCGCCCCCTCCGGCTTCAAGGAATGCCTGGACGCCAGCGATGTCGCCCGCGCCATCGCCGAAGGGGTCAAGACCGCCATGCCGCAGGCCAGGACGATGCTGGCGCCGCTGGTCGATGGCGGCGAGGGCTTCACCCGGGCGCTCTGCGCCGTGACCGGCGGCATCCTGCACGAACGCATCGTGACCGGCCCGGTCGGCGACCCCGTCACGGCGCATTTCGGCTTCCTCGGCGGTGCCGGTCCGAAGACCGCGGTGATCGAGATGGCGGCCGCAGCAGGGCTGGCGCTGGTGCCGCGCGACCGGCGCGACCCGACGCTGACGACGAGCCACGGCGTCGGCGAGCTGATCGCGGCGGCGCTCGATGCCGGGACCGAGCGCATCCTGCTCGGCTGCGGCGACAGCGGCATCAACGATGGCGGCGCCGGCATGGCGCAGGCTCTCGGCGTGCGCCTGCTCGATGCCGAGGGCGCGCCGATCGGCCGAGGTGGCGCGGCGCTCGGCAGGCTCGCGCGCATCGACCTTTCCGGCCGCGACCCGCGCCTCGACAGCGTCAGGATCGACGCTGCGGTCAACTGGCACAATGTGTTGCTCGGTCCGCGCGGCGTCGCCCGCGTCTTCGCCCCGCAGAAGGGCGCGAGCCCCGAACAGGTCGAGATCCTGGAGGCGGCGCTCGAATGCTATGCCGACAGGCTGTACGCAGCAACCGGCCGGGATGTCTCGACTGCTCCCGGTTGCGGCGCTTCCGGCGGACTCGGCGCTGGGTTGCATGCGCTGTTGGGCGCGACGCTCCACCCGCGCTATGACATCGTGATGCGATATCTCTCCTTTGAAAGCATGCTGCGCCGGGCCGATCTGGTCATCACGGCCGAGGGCTGCCTCGACGAGCAGACCCCGTTCGGCAAGATCCCGGCAGAGGTCGCGCGCCAGGCGCGCGCTCGCGGCATCCCGGTGATTGCGCTGGCCGGCACGATCGGGCGCGGCAGGGTCCGGATCAATTTCGAGCATGGGATCGACGCCTTCGCCAGCATCCTCAAGCGGCCCTGCACGCTGGAGGAGGCGATCGCGGAATCGGAGAAGCTGCTGCGTCGCGCCGCCGAGGATGCGATCCGGATGATCGGTGTCGGCATCCGCCTTCGGCGCGAGAAGGTCGCGGCATGAGCCGCACCCGCCTTCGCCGCGGTCTGCGCGCCTCGCTGCTCGGCTTTGCGCTCGCTGGGGCGCCCTTCATGGGCGTGCCTGACGATGCCGGCCGCATCCTTCCCGCGATCGCTGATGACAGCGATGGCGACGACGGTGGTGACGGCGGAGGCGGGGCTGGCGGCGGAAGCAGCGGTGGCGGGGGCGGTCAAGGCGGTGGTGGCGGCAGCTCGGGCCGCTTTCGCACCGGGGGCGAGCACCGGATCGACGCCGGCCGCCTGTTGCGCTTCTTCGGCATCGAGGGGAGCCGGCCTCGTCGCACGCAGCGCCCCGCCCCCCGTGCGGCTGCCCTGGCGGTGCCGCGCGAGATCGTCGCCGCTGGGCTGACGCAGGCCGAGCTCGACATCCTGAGCGGCGAGGGCTTCCGCGTCGTCGCGCAGCGCAATCTCGGCCTGCTCGCCAATCTGACGGTGAGGCTGCGGGCTCCTGCCCGGCTATCGATGCAGCGCGCCCTTGCGCGCGTTCGTGCGCTCGCTCCCTCGGCTCTGGTCGACCTCAATCACCTCTATCGCGGCGCCGCCAGGCCGTGTCCCGAGAACCAATGCTTCTCGCTGGTGGCACAGGAGGCACGGATCGACGGCGCCTGCTCGGCGCGCGGCATCATCGGCATGGTCGACACCGGCGTCGACACCGAGCATCCGGCACTCGCCAGCAGGCCGGTCGAGACACAGACGATCCGGGGCCCGGATCTCCGAGCCGCCTCGACGCAGCACGGCACCGACGTCGCGATTCTGCTCACGCGCGGCGCAGAGGCCGGCGGCCAGGAGCGCATCATCGCCGTCGATGCCTTCCATCGCCGCGGCGGCGGCGACAATGCCGACAGCTTCGACCTCGTCGGCGCGCTCGACCTGCTGGCGCAGCGCAATGTCCGCGTCGTCAATCTGAGTCTCGCCGGGCCGGCCAATGTGCTGGTCGAGCGGATCGGCCGAACGATGCATGAGCACGGCGCCGTGCTCGTGGCGGCCGCCGGCAATTACGGGCCGGGGGCCGAGGCGCGCTATCCTGCCGCTTATCCCTGGGCTGTCGCCGTCACCGCGATCGACCGTGACGAGCGCATCTATGCCCGCGCCAATCGCGGCAGCCATATCGCCTTCGCGGCGCCGGGCGTGCGCATCCAGCTGAGTGACAAGGCGATGCGCCCGGCCGCGCCGCGCTCGGGCACTTCCTATGCGGCGCCGCTGGTCACGCTCGCCTTCGCGCAGCGGATTGCGCGCGAGGAGGCGGTGAAACCATCGTCCCTGCTCGCCGCTTTGTCGGTAGAGGCGCGCGATCTCGGTGAGCCCGGTCATGACCCGGTCTTCGGCTGGGGCCGGCTCTCCTGCAGCCCGTGACGGAAGCGGGTCACGGCGATGCCTGAGATCGGCACCAATCCATCTGGGTATGCTGCTCCTGCGCAGGCAGCGGCATCCTCGCCCTTTGGCACGGAGTTGATCGCGCTGCTGCCGCGCCTGCGGCGCTACGCGATGACGCTGACACGCTCGGCCAGCGAGTCGGAGGATCTGGCGCAGGCCGCCTGCGAACGGGCGCTGCGTGCGCAGGCGCAATGGCAGGAGGGGACGCGGCTCGATGCCTGGCTGTTCAGCATCGCCCGCAACCTCTGGATCGACCAGTTGCGCAAGCGCCAGCGCGAGGGCGCCAGCGAGGCGCTGGAGCTGCATCCGGAATTGCAGGGCGAGGATGGCAGGCAGGTCACCGAGAGCGCGCTGACCGCCGGCTCGGTCCAGCAGGCGCTGGAGGAGATGCCGTCCGAGCAGCGTGACCTGCTGCTGCTCGTCTGTGTCGATGGCCTGAGCTATCGCGACGCCTCCGACCGGCTCTCGATCCCGATCGGGACGGTGATGAGCCGGTTGTCGCGCGCCCGCCTTGGCCTGGCCCGAAGATTGGGAATGGAACCGAGATGACGAAACGCGCTGTGACCGACGAGGAGCTGATGGCGCTGGCGGATGGCGAGCTGGCGCCCGACGCGGCCGAGCGCCTGCATGCGCTCGTCGTCGCCGATCCCGATCTCGCGGAACGCTTCGCGATCCTGGCGGAGACCCGCTTCCTGCTGGAAGGGGAGAGAGCGGAGGCGCAAGCGGTTCCGGACCATCTCCCGGCGGCCATTGCTGGGGCGGGCAGCCCGCCGGCTGCTCCGCGCCTCTCGGTGATCGCAGGCGGAAAGCCGGCTGCTCCGGACGCTCCTCCGGCGCGTCGCTGGCCGCGTCTCGCCCTGCCGCTGGCTGCCAGCTTCCTGTTCGTGGCCGGCGGGCTGGCGGGCTACCTTGCGGGCGGCGCCGGGCGGTCCGGTGCTGGCATAGCGCTGGCCGGTTTCTCCCGCGACGGCATCGATGCAGCCTTGTCGCGGACGGCCAGCGGCGGTGAAGCAACCCTGCCGGGCGGCAAGTTGCGCGTGATCGCCTCTCACAAGCTCGGCGACGGACGGCTCTGCCGGGAGTACACGCTGGCGCGTGCCACTGAGCCGGGCTGGGACGCGGTCGATTGCCGTGACGGCGGCAACTGGCGCACGGAATTCCTCGCCGCCAAGGCGGCCCCGGCAGCCGGCTATGCACCGGCAAGCGGCGATGCCGGTGCCGAAGCGTTTCTCAATGGACGCGGCGCAGAGCTGGTGTCGCCCGACGAGGAACGCCGGCTGCTCGGCGGCGGCAAGTAATCCGGTGCCGGCGGTGGCTTCGCGGCTTGCTCTCCGCCGCAGGACGAGGGTGACAGAGCGGCAATCCTGCGAGCGCAGGGAATTTGGCGGAGACGGCAATCCTGCGGGCCGATGCTTTGGCTGATGAGCAGCGATATCCACTGTCTTTCGACACGGTGTGCACCAGCGCTGGAAGGGTCCTTCGTCCCCCTTTGGGATTCGGATGTTTGCCCTTGCGGGTTTCGGCGCGTCGAAAGCGCCGCGTCTCACCAACGCAGGAAACGCGGAACGGCAAGAGCACCGAACGCCGCAACGATCGCGATCGCGATCGTGTACCAGGTCGCAAGGAACGGCGCGGTATCGTCCGGGCAGTGCAGGCTGTAGGCGACCGTAGCGAGCCCGGCCGAAGCGAGGCCGGCGCAGACTCCGGTTAGCCTGCCGTCGACCGGTGCGCCGCGGCGCGCCAGTCCGAGCAGGATGACGAGCGGGAGCAGCGCATAGAGCGGCACCGCGACGAGGCAGGCGCGCCAATGGCGACCGAAGACCAGCGCGCTCCACTGCTCGGCGGGCGCCTGGGAGAGCGTGGTCAGCGCCCAGGCGACCACGAGCGCGACCGGGATGGCGACGAGCGGCAGGTACTTGCCCGGCTTCAGCCCCGGCCGAAGGCTGCGCTGGAACAGCACGAGCGCGATGCTCGCGACGCTGGCGCCGAGCAGTACCTTGGCGATCACGGGCCGCGTCAGCCAGGCGCTGGCGAGGTCCGGGCGAGGACCCAAGGCGAGGAGAACCAGCAGAGCGGTGAGCGCCAGCGCTGCCAGGGCACAAAGCCAGCTCGCGCGGCGCAGCCAGCCGGTATCCACCGAACGGTGGCCGGCGGTCATCATGGCGATCAGGTCATCGGTCTGCATGGTTGTCGGTTCCACTCGGCAGGGAATTCGCGCCGAGCCGGCGAAAGGTTACGTGCTTGGGATCATGCACGGTGATCATCCCGGCCGCTCCCTGCGCCGGGACAGGAATTTGGCCATGGCCTGCAGGCCGCGATGGATCGCGACCTTGGCCGCATTCTCGGTCATCCCGGCCGCTTGCGCGGCCTCGGCCACGCTCGCGCCCTGGAGCTTGACCCGGTCGATCAGGCTGCGCGTGCGCTCCGGCAGCGCCGCCAGGGCGCGCTCCAGATCGAGCCTGGCTTCCGAGGCTGCGTCGTCGGCCGGGCCGGCAAGCTGATAGGCCTCGTCATCGAGCGGCAGGTTGCCGGCATGGCGGCCCGAGCGGCGCAGATGATCGACGAGCTTGTAGCGGGCGATGGCATGCGCCCAGGCCGTCACCGGGCTCGAGCGGTCATAGGTGTGCTGCGAAAGGTGCAGCGCCAGCAGCGTTTCCTGCAGCACGTCCTCGGCTTCGCTCGCCTCCCTGCGCCCGGCGCGGGCCAGCATCTGGCGCAGATAGCCGCGCAGCCGCACACTGATCGTGTCGAGGAAGAGGCGATAGGCAGCGGCATCGCCGGCAAGCGCTGCGAGGAAGAGAGGCCGAAGCTGCGTTTCAAGTTCGTCGAGCGACAAGGCTTGCGTGCTGTTCGGGGAGGCCGCGGGATCGGTGGACTTAATCCGTCGCACGGCCATGGCGGGCTCACAAGCCCGTGACCGGCCGCTGAAGCGCCGATGAAGCGCCGATACGCTCGCATGTATGCGAGGTCCGCGACCAGGCACTCGAATCGGAAATCGACATGGCGCCCGTCCGCCTCCTCCTGTCTCTCCTCACCCTCGTCACCCTGGCGATCGTCACCGGCTTGCCATTGCGGGCTCAGCCGACGGCTGTCGGCGCGGCGATCGATGCCTGCCCCACGGCTGATGGTTGCTCGGTCGCGAGCGGCCGCTACCGCATCCTGCTGCCGCCCCGTCCGCGGTCGGAACCTCTCGGCGCGATCCTCTATTTCCACGGCTATCAGGGATCGGCCGAGGAGGTGATCGCCGATCCCGCCCTCACCGCTGTCGCCCGGCAGCTCGGTGTCGCGCTGATCGCACCCGACGGGGCCGGGCGCACATGGTCCTATCCCGGCTCGCCCGCCCGAAATCGCGACGAGTTCGCCTTTGTCGGGCAGGTGCTGGACGATGCCGTGCCGCGCTTCGGCATCGATCCCCGGCGCATCCTGGCGAGCGGCTTTTCGCAAGGCGGCTCGATGGTCTGGTATCTTGCCTGCCGGATGCCGACGCGCTTTGCCGCCTTCGCCCCGATCGCCGGCGCCTTCTGGGAACCGCAACCCGAGCACTGCGAAGGCCCGCGCCCGCCGCTGATCCATGTCCATGGCGTAAGCGATGCGACGGTGCCGATCGCCGGGCGCGCCCTACGCTCCGGCGCGCGGCAGGGCGATCTCTTCAAGAGCCTTGCCGTCCTTGCGCCGGGCGGCTGCACCGCCGGCTGGGCCGGGACGGTCCGTACCGATATCGCCGCAGGCAAACTCTCCTGCCGGCTTGCAACCGGCTGCGATGGCTCGGCCAGGCTGGAGCTCTGCCTGCACGACGGCGGTCATGTTGCCGACGCGGCCTGGGTCGAGCGCGCCTGGCGGCTGGCGATGCCGCAGGCGCCTGTCGGACCAGCCGGGCATGCCGGCCTCACGTCTCCGTGATCGTGTAACCAAACCGTCCTTCGACGCGATCTCTCCGGTGATGCCGCCAGAGCGGCAAGCCGGAGAGAGAGCATGCGTCACGAACGGATAGCGGCCGCGGAGCCGGCTGAAACCGGCGGAGAGCAATTCGTGACCGGCGCCGATCTCCTGGCCGTTCGCCTGGCCGCTGCCGGTGCGACCCACGCCTTCGGCATCCCCGGTGGCGAGGTGCTGGCGCTGGTCGATGCGCTCGAACGGGTCGGTATCCGCTTCGAGTTGGCGCGCCATGAGAATGCCGCCGGTTTCATGGCCGAGGGGCTTTGGCACGCGACGGGGGCGCTGCCGGTTCTAGTCACAACGCTCGGGCCCGGTGTCGCCAATGCGGTCAATGTCGTCGCCAACGCGCAGCAGGACCGGGCGCCGCTGATCGTCGTCACCGGCTGTGTCGACCAGGCCCTGGCCGAAAGCTATACGCATCAGGTCTTCGACCATCAGGCGGTGCTGCGCCCGTTGGTCAAGGCGAGCTTCCGCGCCGCGTCGGGGACCGAGGACCTCGTCGTCGAGAAGGCCGTCGCGATTGCGCGGCGCGGGCGGCCCGGCCCGGTCCATATCGACCTGCCGATCTCGGTCGCCGAGGCCCGTGTCGCCCCGCGATCGCCTGCTGTCATCCCTGCGGCTCAACCCGGCATCCCGCGCGATCTCTCCTTCGCTCGCGGCTTGATCGCCGAGGCGAAGCGTCCATTGGTCATCGCCGGTCTCGACCTCGTCGATCAGGGCGGCGCCGCCGCGCTCGACCGCTTCCTTGCCCGCACGGGTGCACCACTGTTGACCACCTACAAGGCCAAGGGGCTGGTGTCGGAAGACGACCCGCGCGTCATCGGCGCCGTCGGCCTTTCGCCGAAAGCCGATGCGATCGTGCGTCCCCTGATCGAGGCCGCCGACCTGATCGTGCTCGCCGGCTACGATCCGATCGAGATGCGCCAGGGCTGGCGCAATCCCTGGCCAGCCGGCAAGCCGGTGATCGACATCGTCGCCGAAGCCGTCCAGCACGGCATGCATGCCGCGACCGCGCTGCTCGAAGGCGATGTCGGCGCGACCCTGACGGCCTTGGCAGAGGCCCAGCCGGAGCAGCCGGCCTGGATCGATGGCGAGCCGGCCATGGTCCGCAGTCGCTTGCGCGCTGCCTTTGCCGCCCCCGCCGAATGGGGGCAGCATGCGATCTTCGAGACGCTGCGCGCCGTCGCTCCTGCGGGCACGGTCACGACCGCCGATTCCGGCGCGCATCGCATCCTGCTCAGCCAGATGTGGAGCTGCGGCGGGCCACGCCTCCTGCTGCAGTCGAGCGGGCTCTGCACCATGGGCTGCGCCCTGCCGCTGGCGACGGGCGCGGCGCTCGGCTCCGGCCGGCCGACCCTCTGCTTCGTCGGCGATGCCGGTCTCGAAATGGTGCTCGGCGAGCTGGCGACTCTGCGCGACCTTGGCCTGCCGGTGATCGTCGTCGCGCTCGTCGACAAGGCGCTCGGGCTGATCGCGCTGAAGCAGCGCCAGCTCGGCCTGCCGCGCGCCGGCGTCGACATCGGCGAGACCGATTTCGCCGCCGTTGCCCGAGCGATGGGCGGCCATGGCGCGACGATCGACGATCGCGAGACCCTGATCCGCGAGGCGAAAGCCGCTCTCGCCCGCAGCGGATTCACGCTGCTCGCCTGCCGCATCGACGCCGGCAGCTATGAGGGAGCCTTCTGATGGCAGCGCTCCCTTCCGTCCCGCCGAAACGAGCGCGCGACGAGCGGCTCGATTTCTTTCGGGGCCTGACGATGCTGATCATCTTCGTCGCGCATTTGCCGCAGAACAGCTGGAATGCCTGGATTCCGGCGCGCTTCGGCTTCTCCTCGGGTGCCGAGCTCTTCGTCTTCTGCTCCGGCATCGCCAGTGCGCTGGCCTTCGGCAGCGTCTTCACCCGCCGCGGCTTCTGGTTGGGGACGGCGCGCATCGCCTACCGCATCTGGCAGGTCTACTGGGCGCAGATCGGTCTCGTCCTGGCGCTGATCGCGCTCGCCGCGGCACTGGACAGCGTCTTCGGGCTGAGCGAGCTCGCTGAGCAATTCCCGCCGCTCCTCACCGACCCGGCGAACGCGCTGCTCGGCATCGCCACGCTGACCTGGCAGCCGGATTATCTCGACATCCTGCCGATGTATCTCGTCATCCTGGCGCTCGTGCCGGTGATGATGCTGGGCCGGCGCCTCCATCCCCTCCTTCCGTTCCTCATCGCCGCGCTGCTCTACGCTGCAGTCTGGACGAAGGGAATCAACCTGCCAGGCAACCCGTGGAATGGCGCCGGCTGGTTCCTCAATCCCTTCGCCTGGCAGTTGATCTTCTTCGTCGGCTTCTTCATCGGCATGAAGTGGCTGCCGATGCCGCGGCTCGGCGACCGGCGGCTGATGCTGGCGACCGCGCTCTTCCTCCTCGTCTCGCTGCCGCTATCCTTCTGGGGCATCCTCGAACGCTGGACGCTGGCGCAGGCAGCCCGCGACCTTCTCCTCCCCGCTAGTGAGAAGACCGACCTGCATATCCTGCGCGTGCTGCATTTCCTGGTGCTGGCCTATCTGGTGCTCAGCCTGATCGAGCCCTGGAGGAACCGGCTCGATCGCGGCGCAGGCCATCTGCTCGTCCTGATCGGCCGGCAGTCGCTAGCGGCTTTCCTCGCCAGCGCGGTGCTTGCCCGCCTGCTCGGTGCGGTCGCCGACATGGCCGGGCGCAGCGAGCCCTTGGTGGCCCTGCTCAATCTCACCGGTTTTGCGCTGATCCTCGCCACTGCGGTCGCAGTCGGCTGGTTCAAGCGTGCGCCCTGGGCCGGGCCGGATCGCAAACCGACTGCGGAAAACCAGGAGCAGGCGGCGCTCGGCGCTGCCCTGCCTACACGGGTCCGTGAAGCGAGTTGAGCGCCGCTTGATCGCGCTCTTGCGAACTCCCTGAAGAGCGCCCTTCGCGGCGCGGCAACGGAGCAGCCCATGTCCTACGCCACCTATCACGATATCTCCGGCAACCGCATTACCGTCGCGAACGATGCCGCGCGGCTCGCCTGGAACGACACCCTCGAGGCGCTGCTCGCCCATGCCGCCGCCACGCCCGAGCATCTCGCCCGGACGCTCGTCGCCGATCCCGATTTCGCTTTGGCCCACGCCGCCAAGGGATTGATGCTGCTCTCGCTGGCGCGTGCCGAGCTCGTCGCTCCAGCCCGTGATTGCCTTGCCAAGGCCCGCTCCGCCATGCGCCAGCGGCCGATCATGCGGCGCGAGAGCATGGTCGTCGAGGCGCTGGCGCTCTGGCTCGGCGACGCTCCGCGCCGGGCGGCGCAGCGGCTCGAAGCCATTCTGGACGGGCATCCCCGCGACGTGCTGGCGTTGAAGCTTTCGCACGGCATCCGTTTCATGCTCGGCGATCAGAAGGAGATGCTGGCGACCCTGCACCGCGCCGCCCCTGGCTTCGGCGAGCAGCATCCCTTCGCCGGTTACATCAACGGCTGCTATGCCTTCGCGCTAGAGGAGCGCGGCTTCTATGCCGAGGCCGAGCGCGTCGGCCGCCATGCCGTGACCTTGAGCCCGCGTGACGCCTGGGGCCGGCATGCAGTCGCCCATGTCCTGGAGATGAGGGGCCGCGTCGATGAGGGCATCGCCTGGCTTGGCGACGGTTGCGCCATCGCCCATGCCAATAATCTGCGCTTCCATATCCTCTGGCATCTTGCACTGTTCCGGCTCGAGCGTGGCGAGACGGCCGAGGTGCTGCGGCTCTATGACGAGGAGATCCGGGCCGAACCGACCGACGACTATCGCGACATTGCCAATGGCGCCTCGCTGCTGGCGCGGCTCGACTATGCCGGTGTGGATGTCGGCCAGCGCTGGGACGAGCTCGCCGCCAAGGCGCAGGGGCGCATCCATGACGGCCGCCTCGTCTTCGCCGACCTGCACTATGCGCTGTCTCTGCTCGGCGCCGGGCAGGCCGATGGCGCCGAGGCCATCGCGCGCAGCCTGATCGACGATGCACTGTCCCATCCCAGCGGGGAGCGGCGCGACGCCTCGCGCAACGGCGCGCTCGCGGCCTTCGGGCTGATCGCCTTCCACGAAGGCGACTATGACGAGGCGGCCCGCCTGCTCGGCGCCGCCCGCAGCGGCCTGACCACTATCGGCGGCAGCCATGCCCAGCGCGACCTGTTCGAGCAGGCCTATGCCGAAAGCCTGATCCGCGCCGGCCAGCACGATCGTGCCGCTCATATCCTCGGCGAGCGCCTGGCCCGCCGCGGCGGCGACAATCTCTTCGCGGCACGCCGACTGGCGCTGCTCGAGCGCCGCGGCGCCGGGCGCCTGGCCGCACTCGCCATCGCCTCCACTCCGCTCGCCATCGCTCATTGAACGCCCAGAAGGACACGCCATGACCACCGCGACCATGACCCACGGCTTCGCGCTGCCCTCCGCCCGCACCGTAATCAACCTGGCCATTGGCGGCTTCGCTGGCCTCGGCTTCTGGGAATTGTTCTCGGCCGTGCCGACCGCCTGGTTCGCCGAATACCCGCTGGAGCCGCCGGAACTGGTGAAGTCGCTGTTTGCGCACCAGCTCGGCCTGACGCTGTCGACGCCGGTCGCCAAGCTGCTGCACTTCGTAACCGGCTTCCTGTTCTACCCGCTTGGCTATTGGGTGCTGACCCGCTGGGTGAAGAGCTTCGGCATGCCGGCCGATGGCTGGATCTGGGGCGTGATCACCTACTTCATCGCGCTCGCCTTCTTCGCTCCCCTGGCCGGGCAGCACTTCCTGCTGAACGACGTGCCGCGCCTCTCCGTCATGAGCCTCGTCGGCCACGCGATCTACGGCTGCCTCGCGGCCTATGTGTTCGAGGCGCTCGAAGCGCGCCGAGCCTGAACGCGGAAGAGGACAAGGCCATGCTAGACAGACGTCGTTTCATCGGTCTCGCCACGGCAGCACTGATTGCCGCGGCAGGCGCAGCCGGGGCGGAAACGCCCCGCCCGGTCAATACGCTTGGTTCCGCGGATGGGCTGGCGATCCGTGGCTACGACCCCGTCGCTTATTTCCGCGACGGCGGGCCGCGGCAAGGCAGGCCGGAATTCTCGGTCCGCCATGGCGGCGCCACCTGGCGCTTCGCCAGCGCCGAGCACAAGGCGCTGTTCGAGGCCGATCCGGAGCGTTACCTGCCGGCCTATGGCGGCTTCTGCGCCTATGGCACCTCGCGCGGCTATCTCGTCAAGATAGAGCCGGAAGCCTGGTCGATCGTCGATGGCAAGCTCTATCTCAACTACGACCTTAGCGTGCGCGAGACCTGGGCCGGCCGGACGAAGACCTACATCGCCCGGGCCGAAGGAAACTGGCCGCGGCTGACGACCAAGGACATCCGATGACAGTCCGGGCTCCGGCTCGCGGCAGTGCCGGCCTTCGGAGAAAGATGACCTCCCTTTCGAGGGGAGCTGCGCGCCACGAAGCATGCCTCGGTGATCGATCGCGACAGCAACGCCGCGGCCTGCAAGGCTCTTTTCGACGAGCAGGAAGCGCGCGCCCGGTCGCAGGCGCCGGGTCTTTGTCGGTGGCGCCGACCGCTCGATTTGAGAGAGGCGACAGAGCGCCGTCCCACGTCGTCTCAGCGGCCGTTGCTCGAAACCCGGCTCTGATGCCCACTGAACAGGAACTGCATGAAGGCTGGCGGGATCTCAACGAAGCCAAGAGCTTCCTGACGGATATCGAAATCCGCGATAGCTTCGGTCAGCCTCTCGAATTCCAGCTCGCCCTCAGAGCCCCTCGATGATGAGATCAGCTGTGCAGCTCGCAGCACAGCAACCTTTCGCTGTTCATAAGACGAGATCATTACGGCGTCGGCGTTCGGCATGACACTACCTCATCGCTACGCAACCTCACTCTCACCAAGCTAGCGAACCAACCGCCGGAATACGAGTCGCTTGTGCAAGATTGCCCGGTAGCCGGCCCTACGCGCCCAAGATGGAGTTGGCCGGCGGCCGGCGCTCGGAGACGTGGACCGTCGTGGCGCGCCATGCGTGGACGTTGGCGCCTCGCCCGGAACCAGGCATCCGCATGCCGTGAAGCCGGGGCGGTTACGGCCTGGAGCGATCGCTGAAGAATGAGCTGTTTCGAGCCAGCGGCATGCCGAACGTCGAAAGCTCCGCGCCGACACTCGTCGGTGAAGCGCCGTCGCAAGCGGCCCCGCCGTCCTCGGCGGGCGGGGCGGTCAGTCGCACGGGCCTCGCGCGCCTACGCAATGAGGGCGCCAGGTGTTGGATCGATCGGGACAACTCTCGCAGCTGCGGACGAAGGGCGCCGAACCTGCGGCCGGGAGCTCGGTCTCAGATGCTCAGATGACGTCGTAGCGGACATCGTGCGTCATCGTGAGAGTCGCGCGCGTGAGCCCGATTATGGCGACGACGAGTTGCAGGCCTCCAGAGATCACATAGGCCGGGATTTCGACCTCGAGGTTCTCGTCGCCCGCCATTGTCCCGATAGCGCCCGCTTCCAGCCCGATCACGTACAGAAGATTCTGCACATAGGCGATCGTCGCCAGTTCGATACCGCGGCCCTCTTCTTCTGCCCGCTTGAACTTGTCGTAGAAGGCGATCGTATAGGCGACGAGGTCGCCGATCCCCATCGATGCGTCATACGCCCCTTTGGCAAACAATCCCGCAGGCTGGCCTGCGCGCGGAACGAAGAAGAGCGCGCCTTGCAGCAGCATGTCGATGAAGTTGCAGAGATAGACGCCATTCGCCAGCTCTTGCTGGAGCTCGTCGGGCTGGTCGAATGGAATCGTGCTCGCCATGTACAGCAGCTGGATCGCCATAGACATCGTGTCGGCGATTTTCAATTGCCCTTCGCTGAGGGCGATGCTCATCGTGAGGCCAGCACCCATGAATCCGGCCAGGACCGAGAGGGCGCCACCGACCTGCGAGTAGATTCTCGCAGCCTCGCTGCTGTCCTCCTTGGCCTCGGCCTGACCGGGAGCCATCGCCATCGAGCGAGCCTTCGGCGCGGCGCCTGCGAGAATCGCGATGATCTCGTCGAAGGAGTTCGCGCTGGCGAGGCCGAAGCTGCCGTCCGCGAACGGTGCTTCCCCGGCGACGACCTTGTAGAAGATCGTGGTCGGGATCGCAGCCAGCAGGCTGAGGCCGTCGACGAGGCTCATCTTGCTGCCGCCGGCGACGAACTCGTAGAGCGGGGTCAGCAGCGGGATTTCGATTTCACCGAACAGGGTCTCGTCGAGCAAGGCGAGAAAGGTCCCCGCAATCGCGAACAACCCGTCGGCAATCGTCTTGAGCGCTTCGAGCACCGTTTCGACGAGGGTCTTGCTCAACAGCTTGACGATCTCGCCGAATGTCAGCGTCCCGGCCTCAAAGTCGTGGATCAGGGTCCGGGCGACCGCCGCGATCTCGTCAGCGATCGCTTTCATGGTCGGGACGAGCGTATCCTCGACGAAGGCCTTGATAGCCTCCGGGCCGGTCCCGTAACCCGGCGCCGGGCCGTTCAGGATGCCGCCATGCAGGAGCTGGTAGCAGGCGAAGCTTCCACCGGTGCTGTAGAGCGCAGCGTTGACGCCTTGCGAGTTGGCGCTCTCGGCGGTTGTTTGCGTCACCACCTGGTTGATCGAGAGGGCTGCATATTCGGGCGGAAGCACCGGGTGATCGCCGATTGAATCGATCGAGCGCAAGAGCCGCTCGAACGCCGCATCCATTCGCCTCTGCAGCGCCGGCAGCTCGCCTTCCAGCTGCTTCATCGTCTGCCGGGCAATATTCGTGAACACCTTGTGCGTCTCGACAATGTCGTCCCAGTCGAAGATGAAGCCGAGCCATTTGATGAGCTTCTTCAGGCCGATCGCCAGGACATGAAGAGCCCAGTTGATCAGCTTCAGGGCAGCGGCAATCGACTTGACGACGAAATGGAAACACCGGCCGGCAATCTTGACCGCGAAGCGCAAGACACCTTTCGCCACCGAGAACACGAACTCGCCGATGGCCTCGATGCCGGATTCGAGCGCTTGCAGAATGTCGCCGGCGATATCCTCGACAGTGTCGATGACGCTGAACTCGGTCTTGCGCATCGCCCCGCCGACCGATGCAGGAGCGGATACCAGCAACACTTCGGGGTTGCTCGTCGGAATCTGCAGCGTGCCGCTGCTCAGGTCGCCACCCCAGATCTGGTCCGGGAGCGAGCTGGCCGGCTGGCTGCCATCGACATTGCTGCCATCGGCCGGAAGTCCCGCAATATAGGCGGTCAATGTCGAGATCGTCTGCGCGCCGAACTCAGCCTGCTTCTTGCTGAGCTCGGGAAACTGGGCGCGCAGATCATCGCCCGTCCGGATTTGCGACAGTCTCTGGATCGCCTTGGCGGCCGGATTGAGGTTGCCGGCCCCCGATCCGGATTGGGGCCGGGGCTGGACATGGTAGACCGGCGTGCCGAGGGTCAGCGTCGGCGCGATGATCGTCAGGTTGCCGAACGCGTCGGTCCGGACCTCGACCGGTGCGTCTGGAGATAGCTCCCAGACGTAGCCGTTGATCGTGGCGTAGGTCCATTGCGACGAGGTCACCGCGACCTGCATGCCGACCATCACGTTCTGGGCTTCGTCCTCGAAATGGATGGTCGAGGTATAGGACGGAAATTCCTGGGCCGCGCCGGTGTCCTCGAGCGGGATGTCGACGTTGTGCCAGAGGGTGGTCGCCGGATCCTGCCATTGATAGCTGAGCTGGTTGTCCGAGAGCGCGCAGAGGAGCTGGTTCGCTTGCCGCTTCGGCTGGCGCAGCGCACTGATATGCGCGACATGCTGCAGCAGGACGATCGGGGCGCTCCATTCGCCCGGTTCTTTCCCTTTCGGTTGCGGTCCGGTGGAATACCAGAGGGTCTGCTTCGAAGGGGCGAGCATCCAGATCGAGATATTGTCCGAATCCTGCGCGACCGCGATCTCGCCGATCGGATTGTCCGCGTCTAGCTCGATGATGCGCACCCCGCCCGCAGCCTTCAGGGTTTGCGTCTGATGGGGGTAGAAGTCGACGCCGGCGGCCCCGCCGACATAGAGATTGCTGTAATGCTGTGCGACCGGGTCGGCCAGCGCGGCAAGGCACTGGGCGGCCGGGTCCACGTCAAGCGGCAGATTATAGGGGAGCTGATCCGCCACGGGGGCAACGGCTCCGACGAAATGGAGGTTTTTCGTCCCGGCGATCTCATACAGCACATAGGTGCCGAAGACGCCGGCACCGGCCGAAACATGGCCGAACGCGATAGCGAGGATTCGGTCGGGGTTCTCCGCCAGCGGATACACGGCCCATGACCAGAGCGCCGAGGACGTGTCGCCATTGACGAAGTAATGATTGGCGTCACCGCCCTCCTGAACGACCACGATGATCGCGGCGGGCTTGTCCACGCTCCCCTGATTGCCCATCAGGATGGTCTTCGCGACCGCGCCCTGTACTGGCCTGGTTCCGTGTCCCGGCGCCGCGGCATCCAGCGGGATGTC
The DNA here is from genome assembly GCF_050275675.1 of Allobosea sp. NPDC003192. Classification (NCBI taxonomy): domain Bacteria; kingdom Pseudomonadati; phylum Pseudomonadota; class Alphaproteobacteria; order Hyphomicrobiales; family Alloboseaceae; genus Allobosea; species Allobosea sp. NPDC003192. The sequence goes on along the minus strand of NZ_JBNNPK010000014.1, from coordinate 26,754 downwards.
GGGATCGCGCCGGGTCCAGCTGCCGGCGAAGGCCGACCAGTCGGTGGCGCAGAAATCGTTGCCCGACCAGCCGGAGACGTAGACGACGCTGCTGCTCTGGTCACCGGATGGCGCGAGCGCCAGGGCGACGGCATATTCGCCGGTCGAGACCTGCGTCGTGTCGAAGGCGGTCACCTTCGCATCGGAAGGCAGCCCTTCGCCGAGGGATACCTGTCGCCAGCCGGTCGGTTGGGCAGGATCGCGGAAGCATACCCAGAGCTGATCGTCGGTGCCGATCGAGAAGACCGCCGGGTCTCCGTTCCGATCGTGAACGGCGCTGATCGGATGGGTGACCGACACCGTACGGCTTGCGCGGTAGTTCGGCATGATGTCGGCGTCTGTCCTAGACACGATCGCGCCGACGGGCATGGGCTTGCTCATCTGTCAAACTCCCCAGGTCTCTGTGGTCGAGCCGCGTCGCGGCAGGCCGGCGCCGGGAGGGCTGCGATGCGCGATTGCGCTTCGGCGCCGTGCGGAGGGCTGAAGCCCGTCGGTCAGTTGAGGTAGGTCACATAGGCGACCAGGTTCTGCTGCGGATCGAAGCAGACGCCCTTGTAGGCAAAGCGGTTTCCTGCCGGGAAAACGATCGCGGCCGAGATGTCACCCATCGCGCTCTCCAGTTCATCGGAGACATTCGCGAAAGCGGACTGGGAAACCGACGCGGCTTTGTCCTGGAACTGCGCCTGATAGGTGTTCAGGAACGTCGAGAAGACCTCGCTGATCGCCGCCCAGATATCTCCGACGAAGCTGTTGCCCCAGGTCTTGCTCGACGCTTCCCCCTGCTGGACCTGCGTGCTCTCGGTGACCAGGGACCCGTTGCTGCTCGCCTTCAGGCGGACGTCGAAACTCCAGGGAAGGACATAATCGCCACTGAAGCTGGAATCGGTCTTATCCCAGCCGAAGAACTCGACGGTGAGCGTCGTGATCGCCGTATAGGTGACCTTCACATGATAGGTGGCGCTGGCCGGATCGAGCGTCACCGTGCAGTCCAGCTTCTCGGTGATGTTCTGATAGACCGCCTGGAGGAGGCCCAGGCCCTCCAGCTTCTGGCCCTTGCCCCCGTGCTGGTTGCCGTAGAGGTTGACGGACTGGGACGTGCTCCACTGCCCCGGGCCTGTCCTGGTGAAGGTTGGAACGCCTGGGTTGCCGGTGTTCCCGCTGGCACTCGTCGTCGCCGGGTTGGTCGCGCTGACGGCTGCAGCGATCGCCGGCAGCAGCAATGGCTCGACATAGGCCCTGTCGAACAAGGGGCCGTTGATGGCGACGGCGCCCTGGTATTGCTGCGTGTTGGGGCCTGCGACCCAGTTGAAATCGAAGATCCCGGCGGTGTTGGCCGTTGGCGCGCCCCTGCCGTCGGTCATCATCAGGTAGTTCAGGGTGCTCAGATCATCATATGTCCCGGGCGGATTGTATTTCGAGACCGAGAAGTTGTAGCTGGTCGGGACCAGATCGGGCAGGAGATCGCCGGATGCGTTGCCTGACCCGCCGCTGCTGGTGACGACATAGTTCAGGACCCATTGTTGCGCGGCGCTCTCGATGCTTTGGGCCCAGCTCTGGAGAGCGGTTTCGAGCGTCGATGTGATGATGGCGTCGGTCACCCGCTTGCCGTCGGCATCGGTGATCGTGACGTTCGCCCAGACCACCGTGCTCAGCTCCAGGAAGAGCTGCCCGACTGAAAGGCGCTGGTTGGACAGGGCGTTCTGAATCTCCACCGGCAGCTGGCCGATTTCGGCGCTGTCCGGGATCGAGCCCTGCCCGATATTGGCCGCGAAGACGATCGTCCAGCCAGCGATATCCTGGCTGATTGTCTTGTAGTGGACGACATCGAAATATTGCAGCGATCCGGCAGTGAACAGCAGCGACACCGCAGCCTGGTTGCTGGCCAGATCGCTTCCGGAGAGCCGAAGCGTCGGCGCCGAGATCCTTGCACCGACAAGACCCGGAGACTGCTCGGCGGAGACATCGGGATTGAGCTGGCAGTTGATCGTCACCTTCCAGAAGTTCGCGTATGCGATGCTGCTGTTCAGGGCGCTCTCGGTGCTCGCCAGCACCAGGTCGTAGCCAGTCAGGTCAGGCATGTCCTACTCCCAGTCGGATGAGGGCGACGGCTGGACCGGCCTCCCGTCTGCCTGGCCGCATATCGGCCGGCCGGCGTGCCGCAGGCCTTGCCGTGCAGCGCCTCGCGCAATGCCTTGATGCCGTCATGCTGACCTCCCGCCCGGCGCTGCGCCCTCCGCGCGGATCGGTGGAGGCGCTCGCTTTGCATCGGCGGAAACCTGTCGTCGGCCCTTTCGTGTGGGCACGAAACATTAACCGCTCGGCCAAAATCCTAGTGTCGTTGCGCCGGTCGGCGCTTGCCCAATTCGATGAAACGGCCGATCCAGCCGATGAATCGACATTTCCACGGCCGGGCGGTCGCCGCATCGTGGCAGGCCGCCATCGGCAAGGAATGCGATTGGATGACTGCCCCCGCCGGATATCGAGGACACGCTGACCGCTCTGCTCTCGCGAGTGCAGATGGAATGGCGGGCAGTTCCTCGTCGGCCCCGGTATCCTTCTGGCGTGCCAATGCCGCGGCCTGGAGCTTCATTGCATTCTTCGGCCTGATCTCGCGGCTCGTCGCCTTCAACGATGTCACGCTGGCCGTGACGCTGACCCTGGTGCTGGACCCTATCGGCTTCGTCCTGACGGCCGCGGCGTATAAATTCTACCTGGAGCGGACCAACCATGGCGGGACCGCCATCGCCATCTGGGCGCTGGCCTGCGCCGTGCCCGGCGGGCTGTTGCAGATGGCGATCTCCAAAGCGGTCAAGGACGGCCTGTTTCCCGACATCCCGGACGGCAACATCGCGGTCAACGATGCCGTGCCCGCTATCTTCTACACCGCGGTCTTCCTCGGCTGGTCGCTGGCCTATTTCTGGATCCGTGCGGATGTCGACGCCCGCTCGGAACGGATGCGCCGCAGCGAAGCGCAAGCGGCCGCGACGCGGGCCGAGCTGCAGCGCCTGCGTTTGCAGCTCGACCCGCATTTCCTGTTCAACGCGCTGAACACCGTGGCGGTCGAGATTCCGGAGAACCCGGAAGCCGCGCTGGAGATGACCCTCCGTATCGCCGCCTATCTTCGCTACTCGCTCGACCAGCAGACCCGGCCGGTGTGCCCCTTGAGCGACGAGATCGAAGCGGTCCGGGCCTTCATCCGCATCCAGGAGCTGCGCTTCGAAGGCCGCCTGCGCTGCACCGTGGAGATGGATCCGGCGGTGCGGGCAGTTCCCGTGCCCCATCTGCTCGTGCAGGGGCTGGTGGAGAATGCGTTGAAGCACGGCTTGCGCTCATCCGTCGAGACGCTCGTCATTCGCCTGACCGCGCGGCGGATGACCGACGACGCGGTGGTGATCGAGGTCGTCAATCCTGGCCGGCTGGCCCCGCATGCCGGCGACAGGCCGGCTCTGGGTCTGGCCAATGCGCGACGGCGACTGGAACTGCACTATCCGTCACGTCACGAGCTGTCCTTGACCCAGGATGGCGACGTCATCGTCGCGCGGTTGCTGCTGAGGGGGAACGCATGCTTCGCGTGATGCTGGTGGACGATGAACCACCGGCCCGGCGTGGGCTGTGGCGGCAGCTGCGGGACTATGCCGATATCGAGGTCGTGGCCGAGGCCGGCTCTGTGTCCGAGGCCCAGGCACGGGCCTCCGTGCTGCGCCTCGATGCGATCTTCCTCGATGTCGAGCTGACCGACGGCCGTGGTTTCGATCTTGTCGCGCAGCTGCAGCCAGTGCCGGCGATCGTGTTCGTCACGGCGCACAATCTCTACGCGGTGAAGGCATTCGATGTTGCAGCCGTCGACTTCCTCCTGAAGCCCATAGTTCCCGCCCGGCTGGCCCTGACGGTAGAGCGGTTGCGCCGGCACCGGCAGGACACGGTGCAAGCCGCAGCGCCCGGTCGCGAGCGACAGGACGATGTCGAGCTGGATGCCGATCCCCGGCCAGGCGATCCCAGCCAGCGCATCCATCTGCGCATCGATGGCAAATCGGTGATCGCGCCGCTGCGCACCGTCGCCATGCTGGCCGCGGAGGCGGATTTCACCCGCGTCTTCCTGAAGGACGCACGGGATTATCTGGTCTGTCGACTGCTGCGCCATTTCGAAGCTCAGCTGCCCACGCCGCCCTTCGTCCGCATCAGCCGGTCGCTGATCGTCAACCTGGATCAGCTGGAGCGGGTGGAGTGGCAGGACGCCGGGCGCTGCAGCCTGTCGCTCGGCGGCGATATCGGGCCGGTCACGATCGGCCGGATCGCGGCCCGGCGGTTACGGCAAAGCATTGAAAGCGGTCGTATGGTCAGCGTTTAGGTTTCCCGTCCTGCCCCCCGCGGACCCTGCCCCCCTACGGAGATGATGCGTTCGCCTGAGTGTCGATCGACACTGGCGGCCGGCGGGCTTCATTGTCGCTGCGCCGCGCTTGTGCATGGAGAGATAAATCGACCGGATGAAGGAGCTCGCCCGCGCCTGCAGCCGGTCGGATTCGCCCACCTTCGGATTGTTCGCGAGACAGCGCCGAGCGCGAACGTTCGAGGAGGCACTCCAGGCTCCATTCCGCTCGTCATGGCTTCGATGACATGCGCCGGTAGTGGGCATTGGCTTTTGGCCTGAAATCAGGCATGCGCGCAAAACGCCATCTGACGATGGACAATGGCGAAGCGCAGCTTCCCATCGTCCGTCGGCATGCTCTAACTGTGACATGCCGCAAGAGCCAGCCACGCAGACCACGGCCGAGACCGCCGAAGCCGACCTCGCCGCCGCGGGCCTGAAACCTCACCACGGCCCCTATTCGGCTTTCGCGCCGCTGCGCCATCCGATCTTCCGCGCGGTCTGGATCGCAAGCCTTGCCTCGAATTTCGGCGGCCTCGTCCAGATGGTCGGCGCCGCATGGCTGATGACCTCGCTCTCCAATTCGCCGGACATGGTCGCGCTCGTCCAGGCCTCGACCACGCTGCCGGTGATGCTGTTCTCGTTGGCCGCCGGCGCGATCGCAGACAATTACGACCGCCGCCGCATCCTGCTGACGGCGCAGGGCTTCATGCTCGCCGTTTCGGTCATGCTGGCGGTCTTCGCCTGGCAGGGGCTGCTTTCGCCCTGGCTGCTCCTGGCCTTCACCTTCCTGCTCGGTTGCGGCAACGCGCTCAACAACCCGGCCTGGCAGTCCTCCGTCGGCGACATGGTGCCACGACCCGAAGTACCGGCGGCGGTGACGTTGAACAGCGTCGCCTTCAACATCGCCCGCAGCGTCGGCCCGGCGATCGGTGGCGCCATCGTCGCCGCTTCCGGCGCGGTCGCTGCCTTCATCGTCAATGCCGTCAGCTATATCGGCCTGCTCGTCGTGCTGGCCCGCTGGCAGCCGCCGCATGTCGAGCGCGTGCTGCCGCGCGAGACGTTCTTGATCGCGATGAGCGCCGGTCTGCGCTATGTCGCGATGTCGCCCAATATCCGCGCCGTCATCCTGCGCGCCTCCCTCTTCGGCTTCGGCGGCGTCGTCGGTCTCGCTTTGATGCCGCTGGTCGCGCGCGATCTCGTGCGTGGCGGCCCGCTGACATTCGGTATCCTGCTGGGGGCCTTCGGCGCCGGCGCGGTCGCCGGAGCCTTCGTCAGCGCCCGGCTGCGACGCCGCTTCAGCACCGAGACACTCGTGCGCCTGACCTTCCTGGCCTATGCGGCGGCGGCGCTGGTGGTGGGGCTGAGCCGGACCATCTGGCTCACCATGCCGGCGCTTGCGGTCGGCGGCGCCTGCTGGGTCCTGGCGCTCTCGACCTTCAATTCGACGGTGCAGCTGTCGGCGCCGCGCTGGGTGGTGGGGCGGGCGCTCGCGCTCTACCAGATGGCGGCCTTCGGCGGCATGGCCGCGGGCAGCTGGGCCTGGGGCTGGGTCACCCTTCAGTCCGGCCCGGCAGGCGGCCTGTGCGCTGCGGCGGTCGCGCTCGTCTGCGGCGCGGCCGCCGGGCTGCGCTATCGGCTGCCCCCGCTCGAGGCTCTCAATCTCGATCCGCTCAGCCGCTGGCGAGAGCCGACGGTCGCGGTCGACATCGAGCCGCGCAGCGGCCCAGTCTTCGTCACCATCGAATGGCGGATCCGGCAGGAGAACGTGGTCGAGTTCCTGAAGGCGATGGAGGAGCGTCGGCGCATCCGCCGCCGCGACGGTGCCCGTCACTGGTCGCTGCTGCGCGACCTGACCGACGCCGAGCTCTGGATCGAGCGTTACGACAGCCCGACCTGGGTCGAATATGTCCGCCAGGCCCAGCGCGCCACCCAGGCCGACGCCGAAATCGGCGACCGGGTCAGAGACCTTCATATCGGCCCCGAGCCACCGGTCGTGCACCGCATGGTCGAGCGTCAGACCGGCGTGCTGCCGCGCGAGGTGCTGCGCGCGACCCGGCAGGCGCAGGCGTCGCCCTGAGCGGCGGCGAATCCGCTCAACGCCGCGAACCACGCGCGCGGACAGAGTATCTTTATCTAGTCGACGCGCGCTCCGCACGGGCGAGTGCGTGACACTCTGGAGCCTTGGCATGCGTAGCCTGCTCCCGGATTTTGCGGTCTGCTGGCGTAATCCAAGGCTGGAGGCCGCCGCCGTCAGACAATTTCCGGATCGCCGCCGTGGGCTTCACCGCTTTGGTCTTGATGTCCGTGAGAGCCCTTGTCGGCCTCCTGCCCCACCCTCTCGCCAGAGACCGAAAGCGGAAGCAACGGATTCCGTGGCTGTCGACAAGCAGGCTCGACCGACGGAGGACGGAACAAGGCCGTGCTCGGCGCCTGGACAGGACCTTCAACCAAGAAGGAACGGCTCGAAACTGGAAGATGGTGCCGCAAGAGGGATTCGAACCCCCGACCCCCTCATTACGAATGAGGTGCTCTACCAGCTGAGCTATTGCGGCGACGGGTCGGGCTGTATCAGCCCGACCCCTTTTTGACAAGGCAGACAAGCACCATAAGGCGCTGGAATTCACGCCAAGCTGTGAAATCCTGAAAGCCTCTGGCCCCCTCGCCTCTCAGCCCTTCTTCAGCTTCTCCGTCTCGGCCTTCTCCTGGCCGAGCGCGACGATGCCGCGGCGGATGGCGCGCGTGCGGGTGAAGTGCTTGTGCAGGGTCTCGCCGTCGCCATAGCGGATGGCACGGGTGAGCAGCGCCAGATCCTCGTTGAAGCGGCCGAGCATCTCCAGCACCGCCTCCTTGTTGGCGAGGAAGACGTCGCGCCACATGGTCGGGTCGGATGCCGCGATGCGGGTGAAGTCGCGGAAGCCGCCAGCGGAGAACTTGATCACCTCCGACTGAGTCACCGCCGCCAGATCCTCGGCCGTGCCGACGATGTTGTAGGCAATCAGATGCGGCAGGTGGCTGGTGATCGCGAGGACGAGGTCATGATGCTGCGAGCCCATCACCTCGACGATCGCAGCCATGCCCTCCCAGAACTGGCGGGTGCGGGCGATCGCGGCTTCATCAGTGCCGGGCGGCGGCGTCAGGATGCACCAGCGATTGAGGAAGAGGCTGGGGAAGCCGGCATCGGGGCCGGAATTCTCGGTGCCGGCGACCGGATGCGCCGGGACGAAATGCACGCCCTCGGGCAGATGCGGGCTGACGGCCTCGACCACCGCATGCTTGACCGAGCCTACATCCGAGAGGATCGCGCCGGGCTTGAGCACCGCCGCGATCTCCTCCGCAACCGCGCCACAGGCGCCGACCGGCACGCAGAGCACGATATGGTCGGCATCGCGGGCGGCCTCGACGGCGCTCTCGGCGACCTCATGGCCGAGATCGAGCTCGCGGGCGCGGCGGCGGACATCGGCGTCGCTATCGCTCAGCACGATATGGCGGGCGAGGTTGAGCTCCTTGGCCGCATGCGCGATCGAGGAGCCGATCAGGCCGATGCCGATGATGGCGAGCCGCCCGAAGAGCGGCTCGTCGCGGCGCGGCGCGAACGTTTCCGGCGCGCTCACGCGGCCTTGCCCAGGAACTCGGCCAAGGCCGCGACGACGAGGCGGTTGGCCTCTTCGCTGCCGATGGTCATGCGCAGCGCATCCGGCAAGCCATAGGACGCCACCGAGCGCAGGATCAGCCCGCGCTGGGTCAGGAAGGCGTCGGCCTCCTTGGCGTTCTTGCCGGCGGCGGCCGGGAAATGAATCAGGATGAAGTTGCCGACCGAGGGCGTGACGGAAAGGCCGAGCTTCTCCAGTTCGGCGGTCGTCCAGGCCAGCCACTTGTCGTTGTGCTCGATCGCCGAGGCGATGTGGGCCTCGTCGGCGATGGCGGCGACACCGGCCTCGATCGCGGCGCCGTTGACGTTGAAGGGGCCGCGAGTGCGGTTCAGCGCATCGATGATATGGGCGGGGCCGTAGGCCCAGCCGAGGCGAAGGTTCGCCAGGCCGTAGATCTTCGAGAAAGTGCGGGTCATCACGACGTTCTCGCTGGTCGCGACCAGTTCGAGGCCCGAGGCGTAGTCGTTGCGCCGGACATATTCGGCATAGGCCGCGTCGAGCACTAGCAGCACATGCGGCGGCAGGCCGGCCTGCAGGCGCTTGACCTCGTCGAAGGGCAGATAGGTGCCGGTCGGATTGTTGGGGTTGGCGAGGAAGACGATCTTGGTGCGCGGCGTCACCGCGGCAAGGATGGCGTCGATATCGGCGGTGAGGTTTGTCTCGGGCACGATCACCGGTTTGCCGCCTGCGGCGAGGATCGCGATCTTGTAGACAAGGAAGCCATGTTCGGTGAACACGCCCTCGTCGCCGTCGCCGAGATAGACCTTGGTGATCAGCTGCAGCAACTCGTCCGAGCCGGTGCCGCAGACGATGCGGTTGGCATCGAGCCCGTAGCGGCCGGCGATCGCCTCGCGCAGCTTCGTCGCCGAGCCGTCGGGATAGAGCTCAAGCTTGCCGGAGAGGTTGCCATAGGCGGCGATCGCCTTCGGGCTTGGGCCGAGCGGAGTCTCGTTCGAGGAGAGCTTGTGCAGCTTGACGCCGGCCGGGGCCGAGGACTTGCCGGGGACATAGGCCTCGATGTCGAGGACGCCGGGGCGCGGAACGGGGCGGGAGGCGGGCAGAGCCATGGGGCTGGACCTTGAGAACAGCGTGAAATGATCAGCGGGCGGATTTGAAGGCGAAGCGGGCGGCGTGGCTGCCGATCTCGGTCAGCTCCTTGAGGCCCGCGGGTTCGAGTGCGCTGCGGATGGCTTCGATCGGGGTTTCGCCGGACGCGGCCACCAGCAGCGCCAGATGCGAGCCGTCGGCGGCGCTGGCCGAAACCTCGGCGAGATGCTGGGCGAGGCCATGGCGGAGCTGCTCCGACCAGCGCTCGACGCGCGCGGCATAGAGCACGATCTCGCGCACGGCGGCGTCGGTCAGCGGCTTGGCGATGCAATAGACCGGCGTGCCGGCGGGATGGTCGGGTCGCTCGATGAAGGGCAGCCGCGCGATGATCTTGGGCTGGTCGGCCCCGATCAGGTCACGCCACCAGACGCCGGCGCTGGCGCCGAGATCCATGCGGAAGATGCCGAGATCGCCGGCCGAGTCCGCCACTGCCGCGATCACGGCGCGGGCGTCCTCATGCGTGACGAAAGGCACGGTGAAGCCGAAATGGAAGCGGGCGCTGTCACGCATCGGCGCATCGCCGCCGGAGATGTCGGCATGAACCGAATAGTTCGCCTGCACGAAGGTGAAGGTCGCGATGATGATACGCCAGATGCTCTCGACCGTATCGAGCGGCAAGAGACCCTGATGGCGCAGCGCCAGGCGCTTCATCATGTCGGCCTCGCGGCCGGGGCGGAAGGCCGAGCCCGAAACCTGCGTCTTCTTGATCGCGATCAGCGTCTCGATGATCTGCGAGCGCTCCATCAGGAGGCCGTGCATCGCGGAATCGATGCGGTCGATCTCGCTGCGCAGGTCGGCGAGCGTGGTCGGAGCGGCTTGCGTCATGATGGCCAGACTTCTTTAATCGTGCCGGTCTCTTAGCTGTCGCCGAAGGGCTTGGCAAAGCGCTCGCAACGCATCGCCGCGTTGACAGGCGGGAAGAGCCGCGCCATCGGTAAAGTCCGCTATTACGAACGGACCGGGCGACAAGACAAATCCGAATGCCGAACCGGACGCAAGCTGCCGATCTCCTCGCCGACCCGCTGGCCGAAGCCAACCAGCCGTCGAGCCTGCTCGCCCGGTTCGGACCGGACAAGGCGCTGCAGCTCGATTCAGGCGCAGTGCTGAACGAGTGGCAGATCGCCTATCAGACCTATGGCGAGCTCAACCCAGCGCGCTCGAACGCCGTCCTCGTCTGCCACGCCCTGACTGGCGACCAATATGTCGCGAGCCGCAACCCCGTCACCGGCAAGGGCGGCTGGTGGACGGCGATGATCGGGCCGGGCAAGCCTGTCGACACCGACCGCTTCTTCGTGATCTGCGCCAATGTGCTCGGCGGCTGCATGGGCACGACCGGCCCGGCCTCGACCAATCCGGACACCGGCAAGCCCTGGGGCCTCTCCTTCCCGATGGTGACGATCCGCGACATGGTGCGGGCACAGGCGCATCTGATCGACTCGCTCGGGATCGACAGCCTGTTCTGCGTCGCCGGCGGCTCGATGGGCGGGATGCAGGTGCTGCAATGGGCGGCGAGCTATCCGACGCGGGTGTTCTCGGCGCTGCCGCTCGCCACCGCCGCCAAGCACTCGGCCCAGAACATCGCCTTCCACGAGGTCGGCCGGCAGGCGGTGATGGCCGATCCGGACTGGCGCCAGGGCCGCTATCTCGACGAGGGCACGCGCCCGGCGAAAGGGCTCTCTGTGGCGCGGATGGGCGCGCACATCACCTATCTCTCAGAACCGGCGCTGCACCGCAAATTCGGCCGCAAGCTGCAGGAGCGCAGTGCACCGACCTTCACCTTCGACGCGGATTTCCAGGTCGAAAGTTATCTTCGCTACCAGGGCATCAGCTTCGTCGAGCGTTTCGACGCCAATTCCTATCTCTATGTGACGCGGGCGATGGATTACTTCGACCTCGCCGCCGACCATGACGGCGTGCTGGCCAACGCCTTCGCCGGGACGCGAACACGCTTCTGCGTGGCGTCCTTCACGTCGGACTGGCTCTTCCCGACCAGTGACTCGCGCGCGATCGTGCATGCACTGAACGCCGCCGGTGCTTCTGTCTCCTTCGTCGAGCTAGAAAGCGACAAAGGCCACGACGCCTTCCTGCTGGAAGAGCCCAATTTGTTCGCGACGACGCGCGGCTTCATCGGCGCCGCGGCGCGGGCCAGGGGTATCTGAGCATGGCGCCGGCGGACAACCAGACCAACCGTATCGACCTGCGCCTCGTCGCCGAGATGGTGACGCCGGGCTCGCGGGTGCTCGATGTCGGCTGCGGCGACGGCGAATTGCTGTCGCTGCTCGCCGAGACGCGCGGCGTCGACGGGCGCGGCATTGAATTGTCCCGCGAGGGCGTCGCCGGCTGCGTCGCGCGCGGTCTCTCGGTGATTCAGGGCGATGCCGACACCGACCTCGCCGACTATCCGGACGACAGCTTCGACTACGTCATCCTCTCGCAGACGATCCAGGCGACGCGCAATCCGCGCCATGTGCTGGAGCAGATGCTGCGCATCGGCCGGCGCGCCATCGTCTCCTTCCCGAATTTCGGGCATTGGCGAATGCGCACCCAGGTCTTCTTCCTCGGCCGGATGCCGGTGACGGACTCGCTGCCCTATGCCTGGTGGGATACGCCCAACATCCATTTCTGCACCATTCGCGATTTCGTCGCGCTCTGCGACACGATCGGCGCGCAGAAGGAGCGCGCGGTCGCGCTCGACGTGGCCGGCGGCAAGGTCGGCGTCAGCGCTCCCTGGTGGTTCTGGAACCTCTTCGGCGCGCAGGCGGTGTTCCTGCTGAAGCGGGGGTAAGAGGCTAGAACGCCTCTTCCCAATTGCGGCTGAGCCGCATCGCCGAATTGATCAGGCCGACCATCGAATAGGTCTGCGGGAAATTGCCCCAGAGCTCGCCGGTCTCGAGATCGGCATCCTCCGAGAGCAGGCCGAAACTGTTGCGGCGCTGCAGGATGCGGCCGAACAGCTCCTTGGCCTCGTCCTTGCGGCCGATCGCGTGCAGCGCATCGACATACCAGAAGGCGCAGATCAGGAAGCCGGTGTGCATGAAGCCGAAATCGTCTTCGGTGCCGTAGCGCAGGATCAGGTCGCCGCGGCCAAGATCGCGGCCGATCGCCTCGACCGTCGCGATGTAGCGGGGATCATCGGGCTTGACGAAGCCGAGCTCGGCGATGAGCAGCAGCGTCGCGTCGAGATCGGCGCCGTCGAAGGTCGAGACGAAATGCCCCTTCTCCTGGTTCCAGATCCGGTCGGCGATGATGCCCTTCAGGCGCTTGGCCTCGCCGCGCCAGTACTCCTTGCGGTCGGCGCGGCCGAGCGTGCCGGCGATGCGGGCGAGCCGGTCACAGGCTGCCCAGCACATCACGCTGGAGAAAGAGTGGACGACCTCCTTTTCGCGCAGCTCCCAGGGGCCGGCATCGGGCTTGTCGAAGACGGCGATGGCGCGCTCGCCCATGCGCTCGAGCTGGGCAAAGAGTGCCTCCTTGCCAGGCTGGATCAGCCGGCGGTCGAAGAACGACTGGGTCGCGGCGAGGACGACCGCGCCATAGCCGTCGTTCTGGATTTGCGTCGCCGCGCCATTGCCGACCCGTACGGGCTGATGACCGCGATAACCGGCGAGGCTAGGCACTTCGAACTCGCGCAATTCGCCACCGCGCGTGATCGGATAGAGCGGCGGCAGATGCTCGGCGCCGCTTTCCGAATAGGTGTCGACGATGTTGGTGATGAAGCCGAGATAGTCCTCCATCGTCCGGGTCGTGCCGAGGCGATTGAGGGCATGGACGACGAAATAGGCATCGCGCAGCCAGCAGAAGCGATAATCCCAGTTGCGCTGCGTGCCCGGCGCCTCGGGGATCGAGGTGGTCAGCGCCGCGACGATGGCGCCGCTCTCCTCGAAGGAGCAGAGCTTCAGCGTGATCGCGGCGCGGATGACCTCGCGCTGCCATTCGAACGGGATCGAGAGCGAGCGAACCCAGTCGCGCCAGTAGTCGGTGGTCTTGTCGAGGAACTCGCGAGAGGTGGTCTCGATCTCGGCGCGCAGGGCCTCGTCCGAGCCGATGAAGAAGGAGAACGGCTTCTCGACCGCGAAGGGGATGCTCTCCAGCACATAGGAGACCGGCGCGTCCGTGGTCAGCCGGATGGTCTGGTCAGCGCCGACGAAGCGGACATGGTTGGAGCCGCGGGTGATCTCGTCCGGCTCCTCGCCGAGACCGAGGCAGGGCTTGACCACGACGCGGATGCGCGGCCGGCCAGAGATGCGGCGGACGCGACGCACCAGCTGCGGCGGCCGGAAGAAGCGCTCATAGCGGACGAAGCGTGGGGCGAAGTCGAGGATTTCCAGCGCATTGCCCTGGTCGTCGGAGAGCACCGAGGAGAGGATCGCGGTGTTGTCGAGATAGCTCTGCTCGCAGCGCGTCATCCCGACCATCTCGATGGCGAAGACGCCCTTCTTCGGCATGGCGTCGCCATCGTCGATCTGGTTGTCGATCAGCGAGCAGAACACCGGGTCGCGGTCGAAGCGCGGGAAGCAGCTCCAGACGATGCGCGCCTGCCGGTCGATCAGCGCGGCAATCGTGCAATTGCCGATGACGCCGAGATCGAGCGAGGCCACTCTCGGCGAGGCGGTGGTCGTCACAGTCATGCCGGTCCCTGAAATCAGCCTTGGAGAAAGGATTCGAGCGTGAAATCGCCGCCTTCGGCAGCAGCGAGGAGAACATGGCGCAGCGCCGTCGGCGAGACCAGACGATGGCGGGCGCAAGTTTCCCCTTCGCCGATCCGGATCGACAGGCCATCCAAGGCATTGACCGCAGCGAAGCCGTCCTCGTCGGTGATGTCGTCACCGATGAAGACCGGCGTGCGACCGACATAGCCGTCCTGCCGCAGCAACCAGTCGATCGCACCGCCCTTGCTCGCAGTTGCCGGAACCAGTTCGGCGACGGCCTTGCCACGCTGCAGGCGCATCGACGGGCCGATCTCCGCGGCCGCCTCCTCCATCAGTGCCAGCGCCTCCTCCGCCAGAGACGGCGCCAGCCGCCAATGCAGCGCCACCGACTGGCGCTTGTCCTCGACGATAATACCGACATGGGCGTTGGCGAAGCGGACCATCTTGCGCGTAGCGGCATGCAGCGCCTCCGAGGGGGCGGCGAGCGGCGCGTCCTCGCCATTCAGGCGGATCTGCGCTCCATGCAGGCCGGCCGCGTCGAAGCGGTAAGGCGTCATCTTCTCGTCGAGCAATGCGACGGGCCGCCCGGAAACCAGGGCAAGCGCGCCGCCGAGCCTAATGCGCAGCGCTTCCAGCGCGCCGGGCAGACGCCGGTCTATCTTCACATCCTCCGGCGAGGGCGCGATCTCGACCAACGTTCCATCGAAATCGAGGAACAGCGCGATCTGCCCGGTCAGGGCAGCGGCTTTGGCGGGAGGCTCGGCGATTTCGGGGCTTAGCATCTCTGACATGGCAATCTGGTTAGAAGGCGAAACGGGCAAAAGGACGACGATCGGTGGATGGTCCCCTCATCGCCACATTCGAGGTTCAGTTTGGCTCACGGTCGCCATGATCCGGTCACGGCGGCGACGCGATCCGGCCGGGGAGCCGGCCTGCACACGAAACATTACGCTTGCCCGCGCGTTCTGTTCCCACGCCCTTGCGGCTAGCGTCAGCAAAAAGTGAGGCATCATGCGTCTTGTCGTCGTGTCCAACCGCGTCACCATGCCCGAGCGAGGCGAAAAGGTGGCGGCAGGTGGCCTGGCGGTCGCATTGCGCTCGGCGCTCGAACAGCATGGCGGTCTCTGGTTCGGCTGGAGCGGCATGACCAGAGCGGAGCCGGCGACCAGTGTGGAGCCGGTGCGGCATGGCAAGGTCAGCTACGCCGTCACCGACCTGACCGAGGCCGAGAGGCAGAGCTACTATCTCGGCTTCGCCAACCGTGCGCTCTGGCCGCTGATGCATTACCGGCTCGGCCTGACCGAGTTCACCCGGGCCGACTATGCCGGCTATCTCGGCGTCAATCGCCGCTTCGCCCGGCTGCTGATCCCGCTGCTCAAGCCCGACGACGTCATCTGGATCCACGACTACCATCTGATCCCGCTGGCGGCGGAACTGCGTCGGCGCGGCGTCACCAACCGGATCGGCTATTTCCATCACATCCCCTGGCCGCCGGCCGATGTGTTCAACGCCCTGCCCTTCTCGTCGACATTGATCAGCACGATGACGGCCTACGACCTCATCGGCATGCAGACCCAGAACGACGTGGCGAATCTGATCGGCGGGCTGGTCGCGCTCTGCGGCGCGCGCCGCGAAGGCAACCGGGTCAAGGCCGGCCAGCGCGAAGCCGTGGTGCAGGCATTCCCGATCGGCATCGATGTGGAGGGTTTCCGCAAGCTCTCCGTCGCCTCGGTCCGTGCGGCGACCCAGCCGGTGCGGGCGACGACGGCGCCGCTCGGCAGCCGCAAGCTGGTGATCGGCGTCGACCGACTCGACTATTCCAAAGGCATCGTCCAGCGGCTGGAGGCCTTCGGGACCTTCCTGCGCAACCACCCGGAGCATCGCGGCGAGGTCGGCCTCCTGCAGATCGCGCCGCCCTCACGCAGCGACGTGCCCGAATATGCCGAGCTCGACCGGATGTCGGACGAGGTCGCCGGCCGGCTCAACGCCGCGCTCGGCGAATTCGACTGGACGCCGATCCGCGTGGTCAAGAAGGCCTATTCGCGCAGCGCCCTCGCCGGCCTCTACCGGCGTGCCCAGGTCGGGCTGGTGACGCCGATGCGCGACGGCATGAATCTCGTCGCCAAGGAATATGTCGCGGCGCAAAATCCCGACGACCCCGGCGTGCTGGTCCTGTCACGCTTTGCCGGCGCAGCGCAGCAGCTCGGCGAGGCGCTGATCGTCAACCCGTTCGACACCCATGAAGTGGCCGAAGCGATCCGGACGGCCCTCGCCATGCCGCTGTCGGAGCGCCTGCGCCGTTTCGACCGGCTCTATGCCACGATCTCCTCCACCGATATCGACTGGTGGACCTCGCGCTATCTCGCCGCGCTCTCCGGCCTCGACGTTCCCAGCGGCGACATCGTGCCGCCAGGGCGGCCCAAGACACCTCGCAGCACACGCAAATCGGGCGCGAACATCAAGCCAGCACGCGATGATATGCGCCCCTATGCTCGCCGGCAGGCACACGGCGAGTTCGATCCGGTGCATGCGAAGGCCTTGCCGAACGCTCCCTCCGCTCGCTAGAAGCACCTCGCCAAGGGGCAGCAGAACCCGGCTTTCGCTTGCGACTCAGCCGTTGCGGTGTCAGGTCTGCTGAGGGTATTCGGCTGACATGGCCGTGGAGGCGGGCGGAGGGCTTTCTTGATGCGAGGCGCACTCGGGGGATCGGGCGTGCTGCTGCGCCGTCTCCGCGAGGTGATGGCGGCGCCGGTCAGTCCGCAGGAGCGGCTCGACAGGCTCGTCGTCGTGATCGCCGGCAACCTCGTGGCCGAGGTCTGCTCGGTCTATGTCCTGCGTGAAGACGGCTCGCTCGAACTCTACGCCACCGAAGGCCTCAACCGCGAGGCGGTCCACCTCACCACCATGCGTGCCGGCGAGGGCCTGGTCGGCCTGATCGCCAGCGAGGCGGAACCGCTCGCGCTCTCCGACGCGCAGTCGCACCCATCCTTCTCATACCGGCCCGAGACAGGCGAAGAGATCTATCGCTCCTTCCTCGGCGTGCCGATCCTGCGTGGCGGCGCGGTGATGGGCGTGCTCGTCGTGCAGAACCGCGCCTCGCGGCTCTACAGCGAGGACGAGGTCGAGTCGCTGCAGACCACGGCCATGATCATGGCCGAGATGATCGCGGCCGGCGGCCTGAAGGCGCTGTCGAAGCCCGGCGCAACCATTGGCCTCGACCGGCCGATCCACAGCATCGGCACCACGCTCGCCGACGGTGTCGGCCTCGGCCATGCCGTGCTGCACGAGCCACGCGTCGCGATCACCAATCTGATCGCCGAGGATCCCGGCCGCGAGGTGCAGCGGCTGGAGGCCGCGATCGCGACGATGCGGCTCGCCATCGACGAACTGATCGAACGCGGCGACGTCGCCCATACCGGCGAGCACCGCGACGTGCTCGAGACCTTCCGCATGTTCGCGCATGATCAGGGCTGGCTCAGGCGTATGCGCGAGGTGGTGATGACCGGCCTCACCGCCGAAGCCGCGGTCGAGCGCGTGCAATCGGACACCCGCGCCAAGATGCTGCGCCAGACCGACCCGTATCTGCGCGAGCGTCTGCACGATCTCGACGACCTCGCCAACCGGCTGCTGCGCACGCTGGTCGGCAAGTCGAACGGCGTCATCCGCGAGGAACTGCCGGAGAACGCGATCCTGATCGCCCGCTCGATGGGGCCGGCGGCGCTGCTCGACTATGACCGCGGCCATCTGCGCGGCGTCATCCTCGAGGAGGGCGGCCCGACCAGTCATATCGCCATCGTGGCGCGGGCACTCGGCATCCCCGCGGTCGGCGAGATCGCCAACGCCACCGCGCTGATCCAGGCGGGCGATGCGGTCATCGTCGACGGCCAGGCCGGCGAGGTGCAGATCCGGCCGCAGCCGGACGTCGAGAACGCCTACAAGGACAAGGCGCGCCTGCGTGCCCGCAAGCAGGAGCAGTACCGCAAGCTCAAGACGCAGCCGGCCGTGACCAAGGACGGCGTCGAGATCCAGCTTCAGATCAATGCCGGCCTGCTCGTCGACATGGCCAATCTGGAGGAGACCAACGCCTCGGGCGTCGGCCTCTTCCGCACCGAGCTGCAGTTCATGGTGGCGCAGCACATGCCGACCACGGCCGAGCAGCAGGCACTCTACGGCGCCGTGCTCAAGGTAGCCGACGGCCGTCCGGTGACCTTCCGGACGCTCGACATCGGCGGCGACAAGGTGCTGCCTTATATGGAGCGGCTGGAAGAAGAGAACCCGGCGCTGGGCTGGCGCGCCATCCGCATCGGCCTCGACCGACCCAGGCTGCTGCGCGCCCAGGTGCGGGCGCTGTTGCGCGCCGGCGCCGGCTGCGACATGAAGATCATGCTGCCCATGGTCGCGACGGTGAACGAGTTCCTGCGGGCGCGGCTGCTGGTCCGGCGCGAGCTCGCCATGCTGGAGCGCGACGGACGCCAGGGGCCGGCGAGCCTGAAGCTCGGCGTCATGGTCGAGGTGCCCTCGCTGCTGTTCGAACTGCCCGAGATCGCGCGCGAGGCCGACTTCCTCTCGATCGGCACCAATGACCTGATGCAGTTCCTGTTCGCGGCCGATCGCGAGAACAAGCGCGTCTCGGATCGTTTCGACCCGCTCGGCGCCGCCGGCCTGCGCGCACTGCGCAACATCGTCGATGAGGCCGGCAAAGCGGGCTGTCCCGTCACCGTCTGCGGCGAGATGGGCGGCAAGCCGATCGAGACGCTGGCGCTGATCGCGCTGGGCTATCGCTCCTTCTCGATGTCGTCAGCCTCGATCGGACCGGTGAAGGCGATGCTGCGGGCGCTCGATACCGGAAAGGCACGTCAGCGCCTCGACGCCTGGCTGTCTTCCTCCGACGGCGCCGCCAGCCTGCGCCCACTGCTCGCCGCTCTCGCCGCCGAGATGAAAGTGCCGGTCTAGCGACGCTTTTCCCGCCGCCCGCGCACGCCTCCTTTTTTCGTTCAGAATCGTTTCCGCATCATGTCGCTCCAGCTCCCGCAAGACCGTCTCGACTCGATCGTCGCCCGCCATGCCGCGGCGAGCGACGCCATCAACCACGCCACCGAGGCGGCCCGCGTCGTCGAATTGTCGAAGGAGCTGGCCGAGCTCGATCCCGTCGTCGCGGCGATCGCGGCCTGGCGGAAAGCGCAGTCCGGGCTGGAGGAGGCGCTGGCGCTGATCGACGATCCCGCCACCGACGCCGAGATCCGCGATCTCGCCTATGAAGAGCGCGACGCGGCCAGGGCCGAGATCGAGGCGCGCGCGAGAGAGATCCTGATCGCCCTCCTGCCGAAGGACGCCGCCGACGAGCGCGGCGTCATCCTCGAAATCCGCGCCGGCACCGGCGGCGACGAGGCCTCGCTCTTCGCCGGCGACCTCCTGCGCATGTACCAGCGCTATGCCGCGAGCAAGGGCTGGAGCGTCGATGTCCTGACCGAGAGCGAGGGCACGATGGGCGGTTTCAAGGAAGTCGTCGCCGAGATCGCCGGCAAGGGCGTCTATGCAAGGCTGAAATACGAATCCGGCGTGCACCGGGTCCAGCGCGTCCCGGACACCGAGGCGAGCGGACGCATCCACACCTCGGCTGCGACCGTCGCGATGTTGCCGCTCGCCGGCGAAGTCGACGTCAGCCTCGACGAGAAGGATCTGCGCATCGACACGATGCGGGCCCAGGGCGCCGGTGGCCAGCACGTCAACAAGACCGAGTCGGCCGTACGCCTCACCCATATTCCAACCGGCATCGTGGTGCTCGTCCAGGACGAGCGTTCGCAGCACAAGAACAAGGCACGCGCCTACGAGCTGATGCGCGCCAAGCTCTATGACATGGAGCGCAGCCGCGCCGACGCCGAGCGCTCGGCCGACCGGCGCTCGCAGATCGGGTCCGGCGACCGCTCCGAGCGCATCCGCACCTACAACTTCCCACAGGGGCGCGTCACCGACCATCGCATCAACCTGACCCTCTACAAGCTCGACGAGATGATGCAGGGGCTAGTGCTCGACGAGATCATCGACGCGCTGACGGCACAGCGCCAAGCGGAGCTGCTCGCAGAACAAGGCAGCGTGTGAAACCTTCGCCCCTCTCGCGCGTTCTGGACGCATCGACCGTTCTTTTGGGGAGGATAGAGAGATGAAAGCCCTGTTCAGCGCCATTGCCCTTGCCGCGGCCGTCGCCTTCGCCCCAGCCTCCGCGGGCGCGCAGGAGCGAACCGCGAAAAAGATCCTCAGCGGCCAGCCGGCGACGCTCCACAATGCCAAGACAGAATCGCAGGCGCGGCGCGATTGCCAGCGCCAGTATCGTGGCGCTAGGGAGAGCAAGTCCGCGCTGCGGATCAAGATGAACGAGTGCATCCGCGAGGGGATGCAGGGTAACTGACCGGCTAGGTGCCGGAGCAAGGACGCGCTTGACCGGCACAGCCAGATCACCCGACGAGATCACGCCCGTTGCTTTGCCGGCAGCGGGCGAAACTGTTTCCGCCACCCGGAAAGCGATCGCGCTGGTACTGAAACGCGCCGGCCTCTCCGACTTCACCTTCGAGGCCCGCATCCTGATGGAGGATCTCGCCGGCGCCGGCGATCCAATCGACGAGCCCGCCGCCATCAGGCTGAACGATGCCCTCGTGCGGCGGCTCGCTGGCGAGCCACTCTGGCGTATCCTCGGCGCACGCGAGTTCTGGGGCCTGAGCTTTGCTCTCTCCCCCGGCACGCTGGAGCCGCGGCCGGACAGCGAGACCCTGATCGAAACGGCGCTCAGCCATCTCGCAGCACGCCGGCATGAGACACTGCGGATGCTCGATCTCGGGACCGGCACAGGCTGCCTGCTGATCGCGTCGCTGCGGGAATTCCCGCAGGCGAGCGGCATCGGCATCGATATGTCGCCCGACGCGGTCGCGACCGCGACCGGCAATGCCGCGCGCAATGGCGTCGCCGAGCGCGCCGCGTTCCGGCAAGGCGATTGGATAGCCGGAATCAACGAAAGCTTCGAGCTCATCCTGTCGAATCCGCCCTATATCGTCAGCAGCGAGATCGCCGGCCTCGACCAGGCCGTCCGCGAGCATGACCCGCTTCTCGCCCTCGATGGCGGCCCGGACGGGCTCGATGCCTACCGCGCCCTCGCCGCCGCCCTGCCCGACCACCTGAAACCCGACGGCCTCGCCATCCTGGAGATCGGTGCCGGACAGGAAGCGGCGGTCGTCGCGCTGATGAGGCAGGCGGGCCTGCGCCATATCGACTCGCGCCGCGACCTCGGCGGCCATATTCGCGCCCTCGTCTTCGGGCACGATCCTTGACCAGTGCACAGCAAGCTGCGCGAATTTGCTTGGAAGAAGCGGCAAAACCAGCTATGCACGCATGGTCTTGAAGACAGTGTCGACAGCACATAACCTTTGGCTAGGTTCCGCAGAGCGGGCCGACCCCTCGGATCACTGCCAGAATCGACGTTACTGACATAGCGAGACCGAGGCTCCGACTGTGCGAGACAGCCGTTCGGAGGAGGAGCCGGCGAGGCTCCATTGGAAAGAGCGCGTGAAGACCCATATCGGCGCAGAGCCCTTCCAGGTCGAGTTTCTTACGCGCGGCGCCGCAACCCGCCGCGCGACACGACGTGCATGACGACCTCAAGGTTGCTTTGAATGAACACAACGCGAGACAGACGCGAATGAGACCAGGTCAGAACCGGCGTATGCGCGGCCGCAACAACAACAATAACAACAACAATGGCAACCGGAAATCTCCCAACCCGCTTCAGCGGAGCTACGAGTCGAACGGTCCGGACGTCAAAGTCCGGGGCACGGCGCAAAATGTCGCCGAGAAATACCTGCAGCTCGCCCGTGACGCCCAGTCTTCGGGCGATCCGGTTGCGGCCGAGAACTATTTCCAGCACGCCGAGCACTACTATCGCATCCTGCTCGCGGCACAGGAGCAGATGACCCAGCAGTTCGGGCATACGTTCCAGCCAAACCGTGCCTTCGTCGAAGATGCCGACGAGCATGAGGAAGAGGGCGAAGAGGACGCCGGCTTCCAGGCCGGCCAGCCTCAGGGCGAGCGCCAGCATAACGGCGTGAACGGCCATGCCGGGCAAGGCGAGGACGGCGAAAGCGGCCAGAACAACGGCCAGCGTTTCGACCGGCCACATCGTCAGGAGCGGCAGGACCGCAATTTCGACCGCAACGGCCAGCGCCGCTTCGATCGCAACGACCGTCAGGATCGGGGCGACCGTCAGGATCGTGGTGATCGCCAGGACCGGGGCGAGCGTCGTTTCGACCGGCACGAAGGCCAGAACGGTTCCTATGCCCCGCGCCCCGAGGCCCAGCCCGGTGCCGAGCAGCCGGACATCGCGCCGGTCCAGGTCCAGGGTGAGCGCCGCTTCGAGCGGCCCGAACGCCAGGAGCGTCAGGAGCGCCCAGACAGGCCGCCGCGCGGCGAGCGTCCTTCGCGCCGCGACCGCGACCGTGACGAGGCCCATGCCAGCCATGAAGAGCAGGACGCTCCCGCGGGACTTCCCGCTTTCCTGACGACCCCGACTCGCGTGCCGATCGCGATCGCCGAGGAGACCGAGGCTCCGGCTCCGGTCGCTGCCGCTCCGGCGGAAACCGCCGAAGAGGCTCCGGCCGAGGCTGCCGAGAAGCCCAAGCGCCCTCGCGCACGCCGGCGTTCACCGCGCGAGGTGATGGACGCACTCGGGAACGATGCCGGCGAGACGCCGGCAGAGTGAACCTCGCCCGACGGCTAGAATGATGCAGAGGGCCCGCGAGGGCCCTCTTGCTGTTTCAGGCGACGCCAAGCGCTGCCGGCTCGCTCGCCTCGACCAAAGTCAGCCGCTCGCCCTCGCCGAGCGTTCCGCCGGTGATGATCCGGCAATAGATGCCGCAATCGACATGGCCATAGCCCTGCATCAGCGCCTTCGGGACCTGCAGGTCCCGAAGGCCGGTCGTCGGGTCGACATTGGTGGCGGCGCAGCGTTCGATCCGCTTGATCACCTGGAGCCGCAGGCCGGACGGTGCGACGAGTTCGCGATCGACCAGGTCGAGTTCCGTCCAGGCTGGCAGGTCCTCGACCATGACATTGCCGCGGAAGCGCAGCGGATCGACGGGAACGCCGAGCCGGGTTTCGAGATCGGCGACGCTGGCAAGGTTGATGATCGAGACGAAACCCGAACGTGAATCGGTGAAGCGATAGCCTTTGGGGGCCTCCAGCAGGCGCGGCTCGCCACGCAACTCATCCGGCATGAAGGCCTTGAAGAAGGCGCTGAGCCGCTCACGGCCCTCCGCCGCTCCGGTCGCGATCCGGATCTCCTTGCCGTCGTGGCCGATGACGAGATCGCCGCTGGCATCCTCATAGCGGGTGCGCAGGCGCGCCAGCGATTCGTTGCGCATCAGCATCAGGTATTTGATCTTCGGCTGGTGCACCGGCTCGGCCGGATCGAAGCCGGAGGGGCCGTTCTCGATGGCGAAAAGCCGATCGCCAGGGAAATAGCCGCCGGCCGGCAGCTCCGCCCGGCTCAACCGCTCCGGCGACAGGCCCTTGACCGGATAGCGATACAGCGAAGCGATACGCATGGGCCCTGCCCTTCCGATTGCGAGGCGGCGGAAACTGCCATGACGGGCGGCAGGATGCTACCGCGAGCGCTGCCCCGGCCGATGAAAGGATTGCATCGATCCGATCAATGCGGCTGCTCCGCCCCTTCTTCCTCTTCCTCGTCCAGGATCGAGCGCTGGCAGCCCCAGCCGGAGAGCACATCGTCGATCGCATCGGCGACGAAGAAGCGGGCAGCGTCGCGCTCATAGCCCTCGGCGAGCAGACGGTCATAGTCGGTATGGGCGTGCCGTACATGGCTGCCGAGCGCGAGCCAGAGCGCTGTCGACGGTGGCAGCGCCTTCATCTGCACCCGGCCGGCCAGCGCCAGCACAGTCTCGGCATCGGCCAGCGGGATGCCGGGAGCGAGCGCCCGCAGTGCCTTGCGAATCGCCTGTTGCCGCTTGGTGCCGACCATGCCCGCAGGCTGGGCGCAGGCTTTGGCAAAGGTCAACGCCAAAGCTGCTCTCGCCCCCTTCCGTTGCGCGAAAGCAACACTATCTACTTGGCGAAGGGTCGCCCATCAGGGGACCCTATCCCTTTGAAAGGCAGCCGGCTCCGCCGCTTCGGGGCGCGACCGGCGGGCGGAGGTGACTGAATGAACATCGAGAAATATACGGACCGGGCGAAGGGTTTCCTGCAGGCCGCTCAGACGATCGCGATGCGCGAAGGCCATCAGCAGTTCACACCCGAGCATGTGCTGAAGGCGCTGCTCGACGATAGCGAAGGCATGGCGGCCGGGCTGATCGACCGATCCGGCGGGCAGGCGAAGCAGGCCAAACAGCTGGTAGACGCGGCCCTCGCCAAACTCCCCAAGGTGAGCGGCGCCGGCGCGGGCGGCCTGCACCTGACGCCGCCGCTGGCGCGCGTCTTCGACACGGCCGAGAAGGCGGCGGAGAAGGCCGGCGACAGCTTCGTCACGGTTGAGCGGCTCCTGCTCGCGCTGGCGATCGAGAAGGACAATGAGGCCGGCAAGATCCTGGCCAAGGCCGGCGTCACGCCGCAGGGCCTCAATGCCGCGATCGAGGCAATCCGCAAGGGCCGCACCGCCGACTCGGCGAGCGCCGAGCAGGGTTATGATGCGCTGAAGAAATATGCGCGCGATCTGACCGCCGCGGCGCGCGAGGGCAAGCTCGACCCGGTGATCGGCCGCGACGAGGAGATTCGCCGCACCATCCAGGTGCTGAGCCGCCGGACCAAGAACAATCCCGTGCTGATCGGCGAACCGGGCGTCGGCAAGACTGCGATCGCCGAGGGCCTCGCACTGCGCATCGTCAATGGCGACGTGCCCGAGAGCCTGAAGGACAAGGAGCTGCTCGCCCTCGACATGGGTGCGCTGATCGCCGGCGCGAAGTATCGCGGCGAATTCGAGGAGCGGCTGAAGGCCGTGCTCTCCGAGGTCTCGGCCGCGGCGGGCGGCGTCATCCTGTTCATCGACGAGATGCACACGCTGGTCGGCGCCGGCAAGACAGATGGCGCGATGGATGCGTCGAACCTGCTGAAGCCTGCCCTGTCCCGCGGCGAGCTGCACTGCGTCGGCGCAACCACGCTCGACGAGTACCGCAAATATGTCGAGAAGGACGCGGCGCTGGCGCGGCGCTTCCAGCCCGTCTTCGTCGACGAGCCGACGGTCGAGGACACCATCTCGATCCTGCGCGGCCTGAAGGAGAAGTACGAGCAGCACCACCGCGTGCGCATCACCGACTCAGCGCTGGTCTCGGCAGCGACGCTGTCGAACCGCTACATCACCGACCGCTTCCTGCCCGACAAGGCGATCGACCTCGTCGACGAGGCCTCGGCGCGCCTGCGCATGCAGGTCGACTCCAAGCCCGAGGAGCTCGACTCGATCGACCGCGAGATCGTCCGGCTGAAGATCGAGCAGGAGGCGCTGAAGAAGGAAAGCGATGCCGGCTCGAAGGAGCGCTTGAAGCGGCTCGAATCCGAGCTCACCGATCTCGAGGCGCGCTCGGCCGCGATCACCGCGACCTGGAAGGCCGAGAAGGACAAGCTCGGCCAGGCGGCGGAGATCAAGACGAAGCTCGACAATGCCCGCAACGAGCTCGCCCAGGCCCAGCGCAAGGGCGAGTACCAGCGTGCCGGCGAACTCGCCTATGGTGAGATCCCACAGCTCGAGAAGACGCTCGCCGAGATCGAGGCCAAGGGCGATAGCTCGGGCATGGTCGAGGAAGCCGTGACGCCGGACCATGTCGCGCAGGTGGTCAGCCGTTGGACCGGTGTCCCCGTCGACAGGATGCTGGAAGGCGAGAAGGAGAAGCTCCTGCACATGGAGCAGAGTCTCGGCACCCGTGTCATCGGCCAGGCGGAAGCGGTCGAGGCCGTCTCCAAGGCGGTCAGGCGCGCTCGCGCCGGCCTCCAGGACCCGAACCGGCCGATCGGCTCGTTCATGTTCCTCGGGCCCACCGGCGTCGGCAAGACCGAGCTGACCAAGGCCCTGGCGTCGTTCCTGTTCGACGACGAGACGGCGATGGTCCGGCTCGACATGTCCGAGTACATGGAGAAGCACTCGGTCAGCCGGCTGATCGGCGCGCCTCCCGGCTATGTCGGCTATGAGGAGGGCGGCGCGCTGACCGAAGCGGTCCGGCGCCGGCCCTATCAGGTCGTGCTGTTCGACGAGGTCGAGAAGGCGCATCCGGACGTGTTCAACGTCCTGCTACAGGTGCTCGACGACGGGCGTCTCACCGACGGCCAGGGCCGCACGGTCGACTTCCGCAACGTGCTGATCATCATGACCTCGAACCTCGGTTCGGAGTTCTTGGTGAACCAGCCGGAAGGCCAGGACAGCGATGCCGTGCGCGACGAGGTGATGGGCGTGGTGCGCCACGCCTTCCGGCCTGAGTTCCTGAACCGGATCGACGACATCATCCTGTTCCACCGCCTGCGGCGGTCGGACATGGGCGCGATCGTCGACATCCAGCTGGCCCGGCTCGGCAAGCTCCTGGTCGATCGCAAGATCGCGCTCGACCTCTCGCAGGAGGCACGCGACTGGCTGGCGGAGAAGGGCTACGACCCCGCCTATGGCGCGCGCCCGCTGAAGCGCGTGATCCAGAAGTCGGTGCAGGACCCGCTGGCGGAGTTGCTGCTCTCCGGCGCGATCCGCGACGGCGAGACCGTGCCGGTCACGGTCGGCCCCGCCGGGCT
The DNA here is from genome assembly GCF_050275675.1 of Allobosea sp. NPDC003192. Lineage (NCBI taxonomy): Bacteria > Pseudomonadati > Pseudomonadota > Alphaproteobacteria > Hyphomicrobiales > Alloboseaceae > Allobosea > Allobosea sp. NPDC003192. Next base: position 178 of record NZ_JBNNPK010000014.1, on the reverse strand, counting down.
GATGCTCGGCGAGTTCACCGCCGCGAGCGAGAGCCGGCCGGCGGGGGTGGCGTTGAACTGACCGCGCAGCATCGCTGAAATGACAGCCGAAGTGCTGGAAGGCCTGGCCCAGGACGACGCTGCCGACGAGGCCGCCGAGGAAATAGCTCGCCAGATAGAGCCCGCTTGCCGCGCCGCG
>NZ_JBNNPK010000013.1:0-173168 GCF_050275675.1 Allobosea sp. NPDC003192 | reverse complement strand
GAACCGGAACCTCGGCCCAACCTTCTCCCGGATGGGAGAAGGTGGCGCGGAGCGCCGGATGAGGGCCTGCCCTCGCCGCAGAAAGCCGCAGCGGCCCAGTTGCGCCCTGCTTGTCAGCGGCGGTCCCTCACCCCTGCCCCTCTCCCATCCGGGAGAGGGGTTCAGGTCGCGGTTCCCGAAGCCTCCCGGGAGCAAGGCGCAACCCTCGCCCGCAGGCGCCACCCGCCAATCGACATGCTTCCGGTCGGCCGCCCCTCGGGGATGGGATGCGCGGCATTATACGGGAGGTTGGGAGGGCGGGGATAAGTTTGCGGTCTGTCCCCGCAGGGGGCTGGAACCGCAACGCAGAACCCCTCTCCTGTAAGGAGAGGGGTAGGGGTGAGGTGTAGGCCGCTGGACCAGTTCCGCGAGCGCTGACCGCGCGGATGGGTTCAGGCTAGTGTTTCCAGTCCGAACACCTCACCCTGCCCTCTCCTTCCAGGAGAGGGTTCCCCGCGCTCGTCCGTCATGGTCGGGCTTGTCCCGACCACGTCTTGCGGCACGGATAGCCGGCGAATCGATGCAAGCAATTTCGGGCGCCTAGTCAAAGCGCCGCAAAGACGTGGATGGTCGCCACAAGGGCGACCATGACGGGAGAGAACCGGAACCTCGGCCCAACCTTCTCCCGGATGGGAGAAGGTGGCGCGGAGCGCCGGATGAGGGCCTGCCCTCGCCGCAGAAAGCCGCAGCGGCTCCGTTACGCTCAGACAATCAGCGGCGGGCCCTCACCCCTGCCCCTCTCCCATCCGGGAGAGGGGTTCAGGTCGCGGTTCCCGAAGCCTCCCGGGAGCGAGGCGCAACCCTCGCCCGCAGGCGCCGCACCCATCCCGCCAAACGACATGCCTCCGGCTGGCCGCCCCTCGGGGATGGGATGCGCGGCATTATACGGGAGGTTTGGAGGGCGGGGATAAGTTTCCACGGAGGGGAGCCGCCCACCTTCTCCCAACCCGAAGCGAGGCTCCTGCGGGACACACTGCCCTTACTTCGGCAGCGGCACAAACACTGCCTAAGAACGGCGACGCGCATAAATATAGAAGAGCCATATTCGCAATTTATATTATAATAATCTCTCGCATCTTTATATTATGTTTTCTCATAACATCATTTATGGTTACAATAATACTCATAAAATCATCTTTACTGCTAATTCTAGCGGCCCGCGAAGCTAAATTTAGCCTCTCCTCCAAAGAAATATATGGCGCAATGATAACTTGATAATTTCTCAACATATCGGTAGTCTGAGAAACATATATTGCTCTAAAAGTAAGCATAAATATCAGCGATGAAAAGAAAATGCTAAAATACATAAAAGAATTTCGCCAAACCAAAGATTTACGCGAAGGCACTCTATCTGGCTTAACCCGGCGATTTAAACCGAAATACGCAAAAACAGGAGCTGAAGACAAAGACATAAATAACCCGGTAAAAAGCAATAATAGGTATATACCTATGGATTGAGTTCTTTGAAATCCGATCTCTTCATAAATACCATCTCTAAGAGAAGATATTCCTAGAGTCCCAAGCGAAACAATAGCTTCGTATACAACAAGAATTATTGGCTTGAACGCAAAATCCCAAACAGCAGACGCAATCAGAGCCAAAATCACCGCGCTAATTGACGCGGCTCCTTTAAGACTTCCCATCTTCCCCGCCCCACCTCGCCATGTAGCTGAAAGCGAGTAAGCAACAATTGGGAGCCTACCACAATAGGGCCACCTTGACTCCCCCCACCCCTCCATCCTACGCCCATCGACGGGACACGCCGCCCCAACGCGGCGCGCCCATCTGCAAGGATGGAGACATCGATGGCGAATACGATTCCGGCCGCGCGTCCGCGCGTGCCGCATTTCTCGTCCGGCCCCTGCGCCAAGCGCCCCGGCTGGAACCTCAAAGCCCTCAGTGACGCAGCGCTCGGCCGCTCGCACCGCGCCAAGATCGGCAAGGACAAGCTGAAACTCGCGATCGACCTGACGCGCGAGGTGCTGCAGGTCCCGGCCGATTACCGCATCGGCATCGTGCCGGCCTCCGACACCGGCGCCATGGAGATGGCGATGTGGTCATTGTTGGGCGCCCGCGGCGTCGACATGGTCGCCTGGGAGAGCTTTGGCGAGGGCTGGGTCACCGATGTCGCCAAGCAGCTCAAGCTGGCGGATGTGCGCACCTTCACCGCCCCCTATGGCGAATTGCCGAACCTGAAGAAGGTCGACACGAAGACCCGTGACGTCGTCTTCACCTGGAACGGCACCACCTCGGGCGTGCGCGTCGCCGATGCCAGCTGGATCGCCGATGACCGCGAGGGCCTGACGATCTGCGACGCCACCTCGGCCGCCTTCGCCCAGCGCCTCGATTGGCAAAAGCTCGATGTCGTCACCTTCTCCTGGCAGAAGGTGCTCGGCGGCGAGGCCGCGCATGGCATGATCGTGCTCTCGCCCCGCGCGGTCGAGCGGCTCACGACCTACAAGCCGGCCTGGCCGCTGCCGAAGATCTTCCGCATGACCTCGGGCGGCAAGCTCTCCGAGGGCATCTTCGCCGGCGAGACGATCAACACACCGTCCATGCTCGCGGTCGAGGATTATCTCGATGCGCTGGCCTGGGCCAAGAAGGTCGGCGGGCTCGACGGGCTGGTGAAGCGCGCCGACGGCAATGCCCGCGTGATCGCCAAGTTCGTGCGCGAGAACGACTGGATCGACTTCCTCGCGGTCAAGCCGAAGACGCGCTCGAACACCTCGGTGTGCCTGAAGTTCACCGACCCGGCGGTGACGGCGCTCTCAGCCGACGCGCAGGCGGCGTTCGCCAAGCAGGTCGTCCAGATCATCGAGAAGGCCGGCGCCGGCTACGATCTCGGCCATTACCGCGACGCCCCTCCCGGCCTGCGCATCTGGTGCGGCGCGACGGTTCAGAGCCGCGATCTCAAGGCGCTGCTGCCGTGGATCGCGTACGCCTTTGCCGAGGCGAAGGCGGGGCTCGGCAAGAAGGCGGCGTAACCGCAACGCGCCCCCTCTCCCCTCGGGGGAGAGGGTTGGGGTGAGGGCAGCGCGACATTTCTCGTTAGCGCCCTTGCCCGCCGGCCCTCATCCGTCTCGGCTTCGCCGAGCCACCTTCTCCCCCGAGGGGAGAAGGATCGCGCCTTTCCTTATTCTCAGCGCCGACACGCTCCTCGTGCAGCGCGGCGCAGCTGGAGCCATCCCCATGCCCGCACCGAAAGTCCTCATCTCCGACGCCCTCTCCCCCGCCGCCGTCCAGATCTTCAAAGATCGCGGCATCGACGTGACCTTCGATCCCAATCTCGGCAAGGACAAGGACAAGCTCGCCGCGATCATCGGCGACTATGACGGCCTCGCCATCCGCTCGGCGACCAAGGCCACCGCCAAGCTGCTGGAGCAGGCGACGAAGCTGAAGGTGATCGGCCGCGCCGGCATCGGCGTCGACAATGTCGAGATCCCGGCCGCCACCAGCCGCGGCGTGATCGTGATGAACACGCCCTTCGGCAACTCGATCACCACCGCCGAGCACGCCATCGCGATGATGTTCGCGCTCGCCCGCCAGATCCCGTCTGCGGACGCCTCGACCCAGGCCGGCAAGTGGGAGAAGAACCGCTTCATGGGCGTCGAGATCACGGCCAAGACGCTCGGCCTGATCGGCTGCGGCAATATCGGCTCGATCGTCGCAGAGCGCGCCATCGGCCTCAGGATGCGCGTCATCGCCTTCGACCCCTATCTCTCGCCGGAACGGGCGCTGCAGCTGGGCGTCGAGAAGGTCGAGCTCGACGAGCTCCTGAAGCGCGCCGACTTCATCACGCTGCACGTGCCGATGACCGAGAAGACCAAGAACATCCTCTCGGCCGAGAATCTCGCCAAGACCAAGAAGGGCGTGCGCATCGTCAACTGCGCCCGCGGCGGGCTGGTCGACGAGGCGGCCCTCGCCGAGCTGATCAAGTCCGGCCATGTCGCCGGCGCCGCCTTCGACGTGTTCTCGGTCGAGCCGGCGGAGCAGAACCCGCTGTTCGGCCTCGACAACGTCGTCTGCACGCCGCATCTCGGCGCCTCGACCAATGAGGCGCAGGAGAACGTCGCGCTGCAGGTCGCCGAGCAGATGAGCGACTATCTCCTGAAGGGCGCGATCACCAATGCGGTGAACTTCCCGTCGATCTCGGCCGAGGAAGCGCCGCGGATCAAGCCCTTCGTCGATCTCGCCGAAAAGCTCGGCTCCTTCCTCGGCCAGCTCACCGAGGCGCCGGTCAAGGGCATCCGCATCGAGTATGAGGGCGCGGTCGCGAGCCTGAACCTCAAGGCGATCTCGGCGGCGGCGATCACCGGCGTTCTCAGGCCCTTTCTGCCAGAGATCAACATGGTCAACTCGGCCATGGTGGCGAAGGAGAAGGGCATCGTCGTCGAGGAATTGACCCGCGAGGTCGCCGGCAATCTCGAAAGCGTCATTCGCATCGTGGTCGAGGCCGAGGACATGCCGCGCCATGCTTCGGGCACGGTCTTCCATGACGGCAAGCCGCGCATCATCGAGATCCGCGACATCCAGGTCGACGCCGAGTTCGCGCCGCACATGCTCTATGTCCGCAATGCCGACAAGCCCGGCTTCATCGGCGCCTTCGGCTCGCTGCTCGGCGCCGCCGGCGTCAACGTCGCGACCTTCAATCTCGGCCGCGACAAGCCGGGCGGCGATGCGATCTGCTATGTCGCCGTCGACGAGCCGGTCTCGGACGAACTGCTGGCCAAGATCCACGAGATCCCGATGGTCAAGCGGGCGAGAAGGCTGAAGTTCTGACGGTTTTTCCTGGCATCAACTCGTCATGGTCGGGCTTGTCCCGACCATCCACGTCTTCGCTTCGCTGATCTCGTTCGGTGTTCCAGACGTGGATGCTCGCCACAAGGGCGAGCATGACGGTGGTGCCCTACCCGCGCCGCAATCTTTCTCCCCTGTGGCGGCCCGCCACAGGGGATTTTTCATGCCGACCCGCCGCGCCTTCGCCTACGCCTGCTCCACCGCTTTCGCTGTCCTCGCCGCCTCCCCCGCCTTTGCCGATTGGGACAAGGCCAAGCTCGACAGCGGCATCAGGACGATCGAGCAGAGCACGAAGGGCCGCATCGGCGTCGGCCTGATCGACCTCAAGGACCGCAAGAGCTGGTCCTATCGCGGCACCGAGCCCTTCCCGCTGCAGAGCGTGTTCAAGTTGCCGCTCGCGATCGGCGTGCTGCAGGCGGTCGAGGCGGGCAAGTTCAAGCTCGACCAGAAGATCACCGTCACCCGCAACGACCTCTCACTCTATCACAGCCCGCTCGCCAAGGCCTTCAAGGGCGAGCGCAACGATTATCCGCTGCGCGAGCTCCTGACCCGCTCGACCGCCGAGAGCGACAACACCGCCGCCGACCTGCTGCTGCGCCTGATCGGCGGGCCGCAGGCGCTGACGGCCATCCTCAAGGATGGCGGCGTCACCGGCATCTCGGTCGATCGCTATGAGCGGGTCTTCCAGCCGGAGATCCTCGGCCTGCCCGGCTATGGCTGGAACGAGGCGATCGACACCGCCAAGTTCTACGCCGCCATCAAGGCGATCCCCGCTGCCGAGCGCAAGAAGCGCCTGCAGGCGACGCTGACCGACAAGCGCGACGCCGCCTCGCCGGAGGCTTCGATCGCCTTTCTCGAAGGCCTCGCCAAGGGCAACTGGCTGCGCGACCCTGCAAATGCCGCGCTGCTCGACAAGATCATGCTGGAGGCCAAGACCGGCCCGAACCGGATCAAGACCGGCTTGCCGAAAGGCGCGCGCTTCGCCCACAAGACCGGCCTCGGACCGAGCGCCGACGGGCTCAACCACGCCACCAACGACATCGGCATCGTCACCTTGCCGGACGGCCGGCGCTTCGCCATCGCCGTCTATCTCGCCGGCGCGCAGGTCGGCGAGAAGGAGCGCGAGGCGGCCCATGCCGCGGTGGCGAAGCTGGCGGTCGAGAGCTTGCGATAGCAGCGCGAGCGGGTTTGAGCTGAGCGCCTTGCCAAGCCGGCACACGGTAAAGTTGCGTTGACAAATGGGGGACAAACCCCCATTTGTAGTATTCGATCTAGGCCGAACGAATTGGCCCGCGCCTTTGTGCGCTTTGCTGACGACATTCTCCTCATCGAAACACGCATGGCGGTCGTCATGCGTGAACGATCACTTGCGACAAAGGGGCATGGCATGGCCAACGGCACCGTCAAATGGTTCAACGGCACCAAAGGCTTCGGCTTCATCCAGCCGGATGATGGCGGCCAGGACGTGTTCGTCCACATCAGCGCCGTCGAGCGCGCTGGCCTGCGCGATCTCCGCGACGGTCAGAAGATCTCGTATGAGCTCGTCCAGGACAAGCGCTCGGGCAAGATGTCGGCCGACAATCTCCGCGCCGAGTGAGCCGATAGGCTGTCCGGCATAGAGGATCAGGGGCGGGCGACCACGGATGTACCGGCGCCAGTCTCGCTTCGAGCGGGATAGCTCAGGAAGGGTCGGGATCAGCCCGGCCCTTTTTTGTTTTCAAGAGAAGGAAGTCCGAATGCAGGTTCTCGTCCGCGACAACAATGTCGAGCAGGCGCTGCGCGTCCTGAAGAAGAAGATGCAGCGTGAAGGCGTGTTTCGCGAGATGAAGCGGCGCTCGGCTTATGAGAAGCCTTCGGAGAAGCGCGTCCGCGAGAAGGCCGACGCCATCCGCCGTGCCCGCAAGCTCGCCCGCAAGCAGGCACAGCGCGAAGGCCTGATCGCAGCGCCCAAGCCGAAACCCCGTCCGGTCCGGCCACCGCGTCCGGCGCTCGCCGCGTCCTGACCCTGACCACAGGAGTTGCAGTCATGGCGACCAAAGGGCTCACGGCAGAGCAGGCCAAGCTCCGCGCCGAGCGTAACTTCGCCAAGGGCGAGCAGCGTCGTCAGGAAGCGGAGAGCGCGATCGAAGCCGTGCGCGCCGAGCAGCAGGCCGTTGCCGAAAAGACGGCCAGGCTCAGGGCGCTGCGGCTCGCCAAGGAGGCAGCGGATGCGGAAGCCGCCGCCGAAGCGGCGAAGACTCAGCCGGCCAAGGCGACGCGAACCAAGCGCGCCAAATAACTCCGCCCTTCCGCCGGCCGCTTCAACGCTTGCGTTCGGCGATCCAGATACCACCGAGCACCAATGCCAGCGCCAGCCCGTGATAGAGCGCAAGCTGCTCGCCGAGGATCGCCACGGCGAGCAGCGGCGCGAACACCGGCACGAGATTGACGAAGACGCCGGCCCGGCCCGGGCCGATCAGCTCGATCGCCCGCATGAAGAAGAGCTGCGACAGGATCGACGGGCCGATCGCGACGAAGATCAGGATCAGCCAGCCCTTCGTCGTCGGCCAATAGGCCTTGCCGGTAGCAATCTCGACCCCGAGCAGCGGCAGCGAGACGATACAGGCGACCATCGCCATCGCGGTGAAGAAGATCAGTCCCGGCATGGCCGGGCGCGTGCGGATGCCGACGGTGTAGCCGGCATAGAGCACGCAGGCGATCATCATCCACAGATCGCCTGGCACGAAGCTGAGCTGCGAGAGGACGTGCCAGTCGCCGCGGCTCGCCGTCACCAGCACGCCGAGGATGGTCACGGCGACGCCGAGCGCCTGCAGGCCGCCGATCGGCGTTCGGAGAACGAGGAAGGCGCCCAGCAGCACGAAAACCGGAATCGAGCCTTGCAGGATGCCGATATTGATCGCGGTGGTCGAATAGGCCGCGATATACATCAGCGTGTTGAAGGCGGTGAAGCCGAAGGCGCCGAGCAGCGCCACCTTGAGCCAGTTCGCCTTGAGTGCCGGCCAGTGCTGGCGCAGGCCCCGGCGGAACAGATAGGGCATGATCGTGCAGACGAAGACCCAGCGCAGCGCGGTCAGCGTCATCGGCGCGATCTCGCCGACGGCGAGCCGGCTCGCCACGGCATTGCCGGCCCACATCAGCGTCGTCAACGTCAGCAGCAGATAGGCATTGGCCCAGACACGCTGCGGAAGGGAGGCGGCCGGCTGCAAGACGCATGATCCTCATGTCTGCGGAGCGCTTGCATAGCCTTGCGCGTGGCGCTTGTCCTATGAGAGGAGGCGCAATGCAGCCCATCGCCTCGCGCAACGTGCCGAGAAAGCCATGAACGTGTTCAGCCCCAAGCCGCTCCGCGTCCTCGTCGTCGACGGCTACAAGCGCGAAGGGCGCGAGGAATACATCCGCGACGCCGGCGCGACACCTTCGGAGGCCTATGCCGCGGAGCTGCGCCGGATCGAGCCGTCGCTAATCACCGATATCTGCCTGCCCGCCGACGAGGGCGCCAACCTGCCCGACGGCGCCGGCCTTGCCTCCTATGACGGCATCGCCCTGACCGGCTCCTCGCTCCACATCCACAGCCCGGAGCCGGCGGTGACGAGGCAGATCGAACTGATGCGGGCGATCTACCGGAGCGGCACGCCCTGCTTCGGCTCCTGCTGGGGCATCCAGATCGGCGCGGTCGCCGCCGGCGGCACCGTCGGGCTCAATCCCAACGGCCTGGAGATCGGTTTCGCCCGCCGCATCGCCGTCAACGAGGCCGGCGCACGGCACCCGCTACTCGCCGGCCGCCCGGCTGCCTTCGACGCTCCGGCGATCCATTTCGACAGCATCGTCGCCCCGCCGGCCGACGCCACCATCCTCGCCTCGAACGCGATGAGTCCCATCCAGGCCGCCGAGTTCCGCCAGGATGGCGGCAGCTTCTGGGGCGTACAGTACCACCCGGAATTCTCGCTGCGCCTGATCGCCACGATCCTGCGGCGCCACAGCAAGATCCTGATCGAGCGCGGCTTCCGCAAGGACGAGACCGATACACAGGCCTGGCTCGCCGACCTCGACGCGCTCGACGCCGATCCCGCCCGCCGCGACCTCGCCTGGGCGCATGGCCTCGACGACGAGGTGCTCGATCCGGTCAAGCGCGTGACCGAGCTGCGCAACTTCCTGGAGATACGGGTGAAGCCGCAGGCGAGCGTGCGCGGGCGGGCTTGAGACGAGAGAGATTGTCGATCACCCAGACAGGTAGGCGAGGCAAGCGCGGGATCCCCTCTCCCGGATGGGAGAGGGCCGCCGCTGATCATATTGGCAAGGCGGCGCCGTCGCGTCTTCTGCGGATAGCGCAGGCCCTCATCCCTGCCCTTCTCCCACACGGGAGAAGGGTTCCCCGCGCCCTTTGCTCTCAAGCCGCGTCGGCCACTCGGGTTGCTGCTGTCCCGAACACCTTGCCGCCGAGCGCCCGCGCCGTGGCGAGATGCTCGGACATGTCCGCCACCGGCACCAGGAACTCCGAGGTCACGACCGGCGCGCCGCAATAGCCGAAGATACCGTGGTCGATCTGGGTCTTCATCGCGCCGTAATAGCCGTGGCGGGCGAAGGTGCGCATGTCGGCGCCGGCGAGGGCAACGAGGTGTACCGGCAGATGCTGGAGCTTCTTGACCGTCTTCATGTCCTCCAGCTCCTCATAGGCCCAGCCATTGGCGAAGACGCGATCGATCCAGCCCTTCATCAGCGCCGGCATCGACCACCAGTAGATCGGGTAGACCAGCATCAGCGCATCGGCCCGGTCGACCCGCGCCTGCTCGAAGGCGATGTCGGCTGGCTGCGCGATCTCGCGGCGGTGTACGGCGAGATCGTTCAGCGAAAAGCGCGGGTCGAAGCCTTCCTTGGCGAGATCGGCGATCTCGACGGTATGCCCAGCGCCGGTGACGCCATCAGCCAGTGCCTGCGCCACGGCATGGCTGAGCGAATTGGGATCGGGATGGGCGACAACGACGAGGGCGTGCATGGAATCTCTCCTGCGCTGATTGCGATCGGCCAGGGGCCGTTATATACTTTTAGTAAGTTACTTTTGGTACATAAGATATGTCAAGCCTCGAAATCGAACGCCCGCGCCGTCAGCGCCTGACGCGCGAGGATCGCCAGCGCCAGCTGATCGAGACCGCCTGGCGGATCGTCGGCGAGGAAGGAACGGATGCGCTAACGCTCGGCCGCCTCGCCGAGCGGGCCGGCGTCACCAAGCCGGTGGTCTACAGCCACTTCGTCACCCGCAGCGGCCTGCTGATCGCGCTCTATCGAGATTTCGACGCGCGCGAATATGCAGTCATGAACGCCGCGATCGACGGCAGCGAAGCCAACCTGGCCGGCAAGGCCGGGGCGATCGCCTCTTCTTACGTCGACTGCGTCCTGACCCAGGGCCGCGAGATTCCCGGTGTCGTCGCAGCCCTGGCGGGCTCGCCCGAGCTTGCCGCGGTCAAGCGCGACTGCGACCTGATCTTCCTCGAGCGCTGCCGCAACCTGCTCGCGCCTTTCGCCGGGGGCCGGACGATCCCGACCGCGGGCTTGCGCGCCATGCTCGGCGCCGCCGAGGCTTTGTCGCATGCCGCAGCGACGGACGAGATCGGCGCCGACGAGGCCAAGCGGGAGCTGTTCGAGACGATCACCGCCATGGTCGCGCGTAGCGCGCGGGGCTGATCCACGCTTCGGGGTTCCCCATACGCCGGGAGCCCTGTAAAGGCGCGGCAACTCCAGTTTCCAGCGTCCCGGACATCATGATTCGCCTCGAAAGCATCGGCAAGCAGAACGGCCAGCAGATCATCTTCATCGAGGCCTCGGCGGCGCTGCAGAAGGGCGAGAAGGTCGGCCTCGTCGGCCCCAACGGCGCCGGCAAGACTACCCTCTTCCGGCTGATCACCGGCGAGGACCTGCCGGACGAGGGCCAGGTCAGCGTCGATCGCGGCACCACCATCGGCTATTTCAGCCAGGATGTCGGCGACATGAAGGGCCGCAGCGCCGTCTCCGAGGTGATGGATGGTGCAGGTCCCGTCAGCGCCATCGCTGCCGAGCTCAAGGAGCTCGAGACGGCACTGGGCGACCCCGACCGCGCCGACGAGATGGAGGAGCTGATCACGCGCTATGGCGAGGTGCAGGGGCGCTTCGAGGAACTCGACGGCTATGCGCTCGACGGCCGCGCCCGCGAGGTGCTGGGTGGCCTCGGCTTCAGCCAGGAGATGATGGAGGGCGATGTCGGCGCCCTCTCCGGCGGCTGGAAGATGCGTGTCGCCCTCGCCCGCATCCTCCTGATGCGGCCCGACGCCATGCTGCTCGACGAGCCGAGCAACCATCTCGACATCGAGAGTCTGATCTGGCTGGAGAGCTTCCTCAAGGGCTATGATGGCGCCCTGCTGATGACCTCGCACGATCGCGAGTTCATGAACCGCATCGTCGGCAAGATCGTCGAGATCGATGGCGGCACGCTGACCAGCTATTCCGGCGACTACGAGTTCTACCAGCAGCAGCGTGCGCTCGCCGAAAAGCAGCAGCAGGCGCAGTTCGAGCGCCAGCAGGCGATGCTCGCCAAGGAGGTCGCCTTCATCGAGCGCTTCAAGGCCCGCGCCTCGCATGCGGCGCAGGTCCAGAGCCGCGTCAAGAAGCTCGACAAGATCGAACGCGTCGAGCCGCCCAAGCGCCGCCAGACCGTGCAGTTCGAGTTCCAGCCGGCGCCGCGCTCGGGCGACGATGTCGCCATGCTGAAGGGCGTGCATGTCCGCTATGGCGCCAAGACCATCTATGACGGGCTCGACTTCAACGTCCGGCGCAAGGAGCGCTGGTGCGTGATGGGCGTCAACGGCGCCGGCAAGTCGACGCTGCTGAAGCTCATCGCGGGGGCCTCGCAGCCGGATAGCGGCTCGGTCGCGATCGGAGCCAGCGTCAAGATGGGCTACTTCGCCCAGCACGCCATGGAGCTGCTCGACGGCGACGCCACCATCTTCCAGTCGCTCGAAGGCTCGTTCCCGCAGGCCGGGCAAGGCTCACTGCGCGCGCTCGCCGGCTGCTTCGGCTTCTCCGGCGACGATGTCGAGAAGCGCTGCCGCTTCCTTTCCGGCGGCGAGAAGGCGCGCCTCGTCATGGCCAAGATGCTCTACGACCCGCCGAATTTCCTGGTGCTCGACGAGCCGACCAACCATTTGGACATCGCCACCAAGGAGATGCTGATCACGGCGCTGGCGCAATACGAGGGCACCATGCTCTTCGTCAGCCACGACCGCCATTTCCTGGCGGCGCTCTCCAATCGCGTGCTGGAGCTGACGCCCGAGGGCGTCCACCTCTATGGCGGCGGCTACACCGAATACGTCGCCAGCACCGGCCAGGAGGCGCCGGGGCTGAGGGGGTGAGGCGCTGAACGCGCCGAGGCATCCCCTGACGTAGCGAAAACCGCGCTGGCGCCGGCAAGGGCCTGCCATCGTCGCCGGGCGGTGATGGCGCCTAGAGCCCGTTCCGATCAGCTTGCACTGCAAGCTGATCGGCAAAAAATACGGTCTCTAACCAAAAGTGAGAGACGGATTCACCGATCGGTTGGTTCAACCTGATCGGATCCGGCTCTCGCGGCGCTGTCCCGCGTTCCGGCCCAATTCTGCCCTCGCCGCGCCGAAATCCACCGGACAAATCGCGGCTGCCTGATTTGTCGGGGGACTAAAATGATGAAGACCGGACTGGCCGCAGCCTTGATGTTCGTGCCGAGCCTCGCCGGCGCTGCCGAGATCGAACTTGCCTCGAAGATCGACCGCGTCACCGTCTACCCAGACGGCGCGGTAGTGACTCGCCTCGGCAAGGCCTCGCTGCTTGAGGGCGTCTCGCAGATCGTGCTGCGCGGCCTGCCCGCAAGCGTCGACCCCGCTTCGATCCGGGTCGAGGCGCAAGGGACGGGCGCCTTCTCGATCGGCGCGGTCGATGTCCGCCAGGTCCCGGGCGAGGCCCGCCCCGCCCTCGACCAGGTGCTGGAAGGCAAGATCCGGGCGCTCCAGGGCGAAAAGGCCAAGCTCGCCGGCGAGGTCAGCGCGATCGAGGCCAAGCGCGCCACCATCGAGAATTTCGGCAAGATCGGCCCCGACAAGCTCGGTCCCGACGGCAAGGTCCTGCCCGTCAGCGATTGGCCGGCAGTGTTCGACGCGATCGGCACCGCGCTGGTCAAGGTCCAGGGCGAGTTGCTGACCCTGCGCAACCGCATCTCGGATCTCGATGCGGAGATCGCCGCTCTGGAGAAGGCAAGGCCGTTGGCGCCGCGCGCCAGCCAGCCCAGGCGCGACGTCGCCATCGCCGTCGAGGCGAAGGCGCCGGTCGCGGCCGATATTGCGGTCAGCTACCGCGTCGCCGGCGCGAGCTGGCTCCCGGTCTACGAGGCGAGGCTGACGACAGGCAATACCAATGGCGGCGCCGAGATTGCCTTCACCCGCCGCGCCGAACTGCGCCAGCGCACCGGCGAGGACTGGAGCGAGGTCGCGGTCGAGCTCTCGACGACACGCTCGGCGCAAGGCACGCGTGCGCCGGAACTCAATCCGCTGCGCATCGCCTTCTACGAGCCACCGGTGGTCTATGAAGAGCGGGCCCGCCTGCAGCGACAGGATTCCGAACGCGCCGCGAGGCCGCCTGCTTTGGCGATCGCACCGGCGCCCGCCGCGCCCGACCAGGCGCTCGGCGCCGCTGCGCCGAAGCAGGCGGAGGTGCAGACCGCCAGCGTCAGCGCTGGCGCCTATCAGGCGAGCTTCAAGGTGCCCGGCCGGGTCACCGTCCCGCAGGACGGCTCCAGCAAGGCGGTGGTCCTGACACAGGGCAAGGTCAAGCCGGAGCTCTCCGCCCGCGCCACGCCGGAACTGGAGGAGAAGGCCTATCTGGAGGCCAGCTTCAGCCATGAGGACGAGGCGCCGCTGCTCGCCGGCGAGGTCTATCTCCACCGCGACGGCGCCTATATCGGCAAGGGCCGGCTCGGACAGGTCGCGCCCGGCGACAAGGTCGAGCTCGGCTTCGGCGCCGACGACCGCCTCAAGGTGACGCGCGTCCCGATACGCCGGCGCGAAAACGATTCCGGTTGGCTCGGTTCGACCCGTACCGACCAGCGCGAGTTCAAGACGGTGATCAAGAGCCTGCACGCCCAGCCGGTGAAGCTCACCGTGACCGAGCGCATCCCCTTCTCGGAGAACAGCGCGATCACGATCGAATTGCTGTCGCAAAGCACGCCGCCGACCGAGAAGCAGGTCGGCGACAAGCGCGGCGTCTCGGCCTGGAGCTTCGAGCTCGCCCCCGGGGCGCAGAAGGAGATCCGCCTCGCCTACCGGATCAAATATCCCGGCGACCGCGAGGTGATCTTCGACCAGCCACGGCGGTAGGTGGCCGCCTCGGAATTCCTCCGCGCAAGGCTGATTGCCCAGACTCCTCCCTTCCCCCTTGTGGGGAAGGGTTGGGGATGGGGGTGGTGCCGCTTGGCGATTGGCTTCAGAAGATGGCTGGCGCTCGCGACTGCGCGTCAATTCCAACCGACCGCGCCGGTTTTGCGACCCCACCCCTGCCCCTCCCCACAAGGGGGAGGGGTTTCGCGTCGCGCCTCTACTCCGCCGCGATCGCCTGCCAGCCTTGGCCGAGCTCCTGCTCGACCAGCCCGACCCAGTAGCGCACGCCGGCCGGGATGATCTCGTCGTTGAAGTCGTAAAGCGGGGTGTGCAGGCCGGCGAAGGAGCCGTCCGCCGCCACGCCGTTGCCGATGCGCATGAAGGCGCCGGGGCAGACCAGCATCATCTCGGCGAAGTCCTCGCCGCCCGTGCCGCGCAGCATCTGGCCGTTGACATGCTCGGACCCGACTGCGCCCGAGGCTGCGGCGACTGCGACACCGACCTGCTCGGCGGCATTGACCAGCGGGCTGGTGCCGCGATGATAGTAAGCCTCGGCTTCACAGCCCCAGGCCTGCGCCGTCGCCGCGGCAAGCTCGCCGATGCGCCGCTCCACCAGATTGCGCACCTCCTGCGAATAGGTCCGCGCCGTGCCGCCGATGACGAGCTCGGAGGGTATGACGTTCGAGGCGTTCTCGTCGCCGCCATGGATGAAGCCGACACTGATCACGGCGGTATCGAGCGGCGCGACATTGCGGCCGATGATGCCTTGCAGCCCGAGCACGAAATGCGCCTGCGCATAGGTGATGTCGGTCGAGCGGTGCGGCTGCGAACCGCCATGGCCACCGACGCCGCGGAAGGTCACCCGCCAGGAATCGGCCGCGGCGAGGAAGGGGCCGACCGCCGTGCCAAAATGCGATGCGGGCAGGCCCGGCGTATTGTGCAGGCCGTAGATCGCGTCGCAGGGGAAGCGCTCGAACAGCCCGTCGGCGAGCATGGCGTTGGCACCGCCGCGGCCTTCCTCGGCCGGCTGGAAGATCAGGTTGACCGTGCCGCCGAAATCCCGGTTCTCGGCGAGATAGCGCGCGGCGGCGAGCAGCATGGTGGTGTGGCCGTCATGGCCGCAGGCATGCATTCGGCCGGGAAACTTCGAGGCGTGCGGCAGCCCAGTCAGCTCTTCCAGGGCAAGGCAGTCCATGTCGGCGCGCAGGCCGATGGCGCGCTGGCCGGGCTGGTTGCCGCGAATGACGCCGACGACGCCGGTCTTGCCGATCGTCTCGGTGACCTCGACGCCCCATTCGCGCAGCCTGTCGGCGACGAGCCTGGCCGTGCGATACTCTTCCAGGCCGAGTTCGGGATGCGCGTGGATGTCGCGGCGGATCGCCGTGAACTCGGCGTGATGCGCGCCGAGCCAGTCGTCGAGCTTCGTCATGATCGGTGTTCCCCAGCCGCGGCGCTCCTTTTTTGCAAGCATGGCTCATGCCATGCCCGCCGCCGCCCCCTCCTTCTCATACGGCCGAACGCCGCCAAGTCATTCTGCGAACACGGCAAAACAGCCATGCTCCAGAAGACTGACGGCGCGTTGCAGGGTATTGAGCGGGTGGCCAGCGCTGAGCGCTCAGCCCGCCATCGCGACTTCGGCACCGCGCCCGAGATCGGCCATCCACTGGCGATAGCGCGGCTGCGCCTCGAGTTGGTGAGCATAGTGCCGACGCAGGGCGTCGGTGAGCCGACCGCCGCGCTTCAGCTGCGCGTCGGCAAAGCCGATCATCACCGAGTTCGGCCAGGCCTGCGGCCGGATCGCGCGCAGGCGGGCGAACAGGGCGTCCTCGCCTTCCTCGGGCTCCACCTGCGCCATCAGCGACAGCATCGCCGCCGTCGAACGCGAGATGCCCATATGGCAATGGACGAGCAGGTGTCCCTCCTGCCGCTTCAGCGCGGACTCGCGCAGTTTCGCGCCGAAGTCGAGAATCTCGGCGACATGGGCGTCGGTCGGATGCACGCGGCCTTCCTGCGGCGTGATGATGTCGTGGAAGCGCAGGGTCGTCCGCTCATGCGCTTCATAGGCGACGAAGGATTGCAGCTCCGGCAAGTCGGGATCGAGCAGCGACAGCACATGGCTGACCTTGCGCGTGCTCTGCGCCGGCAGTTCCTCGATCCCGCAAATGGTGAGCGTCGAAATGGCGATGGGCAGCATCGGCGTTTGTCCCTGATCCCGAAGGCGTCGGGTTAATCCGCCCTGCCCCCCGCTGCAACCGCCATCGCCGCAAGGCTGCCCTGCCGTTCAGCACCGGACCTCGTAGCGCAGCCACTGAACGCCTTCGCCGAGGGTCGTCGCGCCGGTGAGCGCAAGGTTGCTGCGGACGCCATCGGCGAAGAGCCGCCCGCCGGCGCCGAGCGCGACCGGATAGACCATCAGGTTGTAGGCATCCACCAGCCCGGCACGCTGCAGGCCATGGACGAGCTTCAGGCTGCCATAGACCAGGATGTCGCGACCAGGCTCTTCCTTCAGCGCTGCGATCGCGGCGAGCGCATCGCCAGCCAGGATCGAGGTGCCCTGCCATTCGGCGCTCGTCAGCGTGGTCGAAGCGACATGCTTCGGCAAGGCGTTGATCTGGTCGGCGAAGGGGCTGTCGGTCACATGCGGCCAGACCGCGGCGAAGGCGTCATAGGTCCGGCGGCCAAACAGCAGCGAACCCGCGGCATCGAGTTCTTCCTGCTTCAGCCGCTCGCCTTCCGGCCCGCGTGTGAACGGCCCGGTCCAGTCGCCGAGGCCGGAATTCTCCATGCCGACCGGGTCCTCGATGACGCCGTCGAGCGAGATGTACTGGGTGACGACGAGCTTGCGCATGCTGCTTCTCCTGCGATCCGCCGGGCAGCGCTGCGCTGCTCCTTCTGCCCTGTCGTCGAAGCAGGAACGGCGAAATCGACAGCGCCGCCGAAAAATTCTTTCCCCGGCTTTGCCGTCGTCAGCCTTGACCTTGCCATTCTCTTGGACGAAGAGGGCTTGCAAGGACCTCACCCGAAACCCCGGCCTTGCGCCGGGGTTTTTGTTTGTGCGGCCGCTTGCGACAGCGTGCCTTCCGATCGTCGGCTCCCGTCGAGCGATCGGAATTCACGTTGACCCGGTAGGTCAGCAAAGAGGGAATCATCCCCATGGCGAACGTGGTCGTGGTCGGCGCCCAGTGGGGTGACGAGGGCAAGGGCAAGATCGTCGACTGGCTGTCGAGCCAGGCCGATGTCGTGGTGCGCTTCCAGGGCGGCCACAATGCCGGGCATACCCTCGTCATCGACGGCACCGTCTACAAGCTCTCGCTGCTGCCCTCGGGCATCGTGCGCCCGGGCAAGCTCTCGGTGATCGGCAACGGCGTCGTCGTCGATCCCTGGCACCTGGTCGAGGAGATCGCCAGGCTGCGCGCCCAGGGCGTCGCGATCTCGCCCGAGAACCTGCGCATCGCCGACAATGCGACCCTGATCCTGCCGCTGCACCGCGAGCTCGACCATTTCCGCGAGACCTCGAATTCGGCGCTGAAGATCGGTACCACCAAGCGCGGCATCGGCCCGGCCTATGAGGACAAGGCCGGCCGGCGTGCCATCCGCGTCATCGACCTCAAGGATGAAACGGTCCTCAAGGCCAAGATCGAGCGCCTGCTCGCCCATCACAATGCGCTCCGCCGCGGCCTCGGCATCGCCGAGATCGACGGCGTCGAACTTCTGAAGCAGCTGAAAGAGGTTTCCGGCGAGGTTCTGCCCTACGCCGATACGGTCTGGGCCCTGCTCGACGCGCAGCGCCGCGCCGGCAAGCGCATCCTGTTCGAGGGCGCGCAGGGCGCCCTGCTCGACGTCGACCACGGCACCTATCCCTTCGTGACCTCCTCCAACATCGTCGCCGGCCAGGCCGCGACCGGCTCCGGCCTCGGCCCCTCCGCCGTCGGCTATGTGCTGGGCATCGCCAAGGCCTACACCACCCGCGTCGGCGAAGGCCCCTTCCCGACCGAGCTCTTCGACGAGATCGGCGAGCTGATCGGCCAGAAGGGCAAGGAATTCGGCGTCGTCACCGGCCGTAAGCGCCGCTGCGGCTGGTTCGACGCCTGCCTAGTGCGCCAGACGGTCAAGACCTCCGGCATCGACGGCATCGCGCTGACCAAGCTCGACATCCTCGACGGCTTCAAGGAGATCAAGGTCTGCACGGGCTACAAGCTCGATGGCGAGATCATCGAGCACCTGCCGGCCGGCCAGCGCGACCAGGCCCGGGTCGAGCCGATCTACGAGGTCATCGAAGGCTGGGAAGGCTCGACGGCGGGCGCCCGCTCCTGGGCCGAATTGCCGGCCCAGGCGATCAAATATGTGCGCCGCATCGAGGAGCTGATCGGCGCCTCCGTCTCGGTGCTGTCGACCAGCCCGGAGCGCGACGATACGATCCTGGTCCAGAACCCCTTCGAGGGTTGACGGGCCGGGCCAACGCGGACATGTGAGGCCAATGGCCGATTTCCACCCCATTCTGGCGCGTGCGATCGCCGGACTGACCGACAAGTCGCCGGAAGCGCGCCGCGCCGTCTATGACCGGGCGCGCACGGCACTGCTCGCGCAGCTGCGCAGCCTCGACCCGCCGCTCTCGGAAGCCGACATCACCCGCGAGCGGCTCTCGCTCGACGAGGCGGTGTCGCGGATCGAGGCCGAGATCGCGCTCGCCGAGGCGATCGAGCCGAGCCTGCCGCCTTTGCCTGTCGACGAGCCACCGCCCGCTCCGGCTGCACCTCCGGCGCGCCCGGAGCCGAAGCCGCGCCCGGCGCTGTCGCAGGAGATGCCGCGCTTCGACGAGCCCGCGGCCCGCGACGAGCCTCAGCCGATCCGCCCCCGCGTCGCGCCACCGCGCAAGCGCAGCGTCGACCCCGGCCATGTCCGCACCGCCATCGTCGGTGCCGGTGTCGCGCTCGCCGTCGCGGTGATCGCCGGCGCCGCCTATTACGTCAACAAGATCGCCCCGCAGGACCAGCAGGTCAGGCCGCCGCGCGTCGAGACGCAGGCGCCGCCGGCTCAGCAGGACCAGGCCGGCAAGATCAGCGAGCGCGCCGGCGGCGAGCCCGCCCCGACGCCGAACCAGCCTTCCGGCCAGCGCCCCAACCAGCAGGCCAGCGCCCAGCCCGGCAGCGACCTCACCGTCGCCCAGCGCGCCATCCTCTATATCGAGGTGCCGGAGACGCCGCAGCAGCCGCGCACCGTGCAGGGCCGCGTCCTCTGGCGGCTCGACAGCGACACCGCGGGCCCCGGCCGGCCGGTCGAGACGATCGTGCGCGGCACCATCGAGGTCGCCGATGCCGGGCTCTCGCTCGACTTCACCGTCCGGCGCAACACAGATCCGGCGTTCCCGGCCTCGCACATCATCGGCATGCGCTTCACCACCACGGGCGAGGCTGCGAACGATGCGATCCGCGAGGTCGGCGTGCCGCAGTTCAAGCTGGAGGAAGGCGAGCGCGGCGCGCCGCTCTCGGCGATCTCCTCGGCGCTGGGCGAGAACCTGTTCGTCGCAGCCCTGTCGAACGTCCCGGTCGAGGCCGAGCGCAATCTCGACCTGCTGCGCAATCGCAACTGGATCGACCTGCCGGTGCGCTTCAATTCCGGCCGGCGCGGCATCCTCACCTTCGAGAAGGGCGGCGCCGGCAACCAGACCATCGCCGAGGCGCTGAGCCGCTGGCAGGGCTGAGACGATCCCCCGCCTCAGCGCCCCTGGCCCGACGCCGACTGCCGCATGGCCTCCGACATCACGACGTCCTTGCCGGCGGCGTAGTCGGCGAAGCTCGGCATGATCGTAATGCTCGGCCGAAGGTCGCCGGCCGGCACGCCATAGACATAGTTTAGCAGGAAACAGGTCGTGATCTGCGCCAGGCCGCAGCCATGCTCCCAGTCATGGAAGGCTGTCGTGTAGCGGACCGCGAGCTTCGAATGCGGCAGCACGGTGAGCCCGCCCTCGCCCCAGAACTGCGAGCGATCGCCCATCGCCTCGCCGACGATGACGGCACGCGACCCGGCGAAGTGTTTCAGCCGCGCGGCGGTGCTGATCGCCGCCGAGAAGGTGTTGGCGCTGGTCAGGATGAAGAGCTTGCCGTTGGGCGGCAGGATCTCCGGCAAGCGCCGCGCGAAATCGGCGGTCAGCGTATAGTCGCCTCCCGAATTGAAGCGCAAGTCGACGATCGCATTGCGGACGGGTTTGCGCGCTGCCTCGTCAAGCACGCCGAAGAGGTACTTGGCCACGCCGACCGGACCCTGGTCAGCCACTCGGTTGATCTGCACATGAAGCAGGTCGGGCGCGGGATAGTCGTGCCAGTAATTGGCGTCGAGCCGCGTCAGATATGCCGGCAAGGCAACACCGTCGAGCAGATGCCGCCAACCATTCGGCTGGCTCGGAGCCAGATTACCCTTCGGCCACGAAAAGCGGGTCGCCGGCGCGCGCGTGGCGGCCCTGGCGGTGAGCTCGACAAGAGCCACGCGGCCATCGGTGAACCGGATCTCGAAGCTGCCGCCATTCGCCGCCGCGGCGAGACCGGCGGCATGCAGCAACTCCGGCGAGACCAGAAAATTCGGCACGAATTCCCGGGCGAGATTGGCGGGCCCCCCAACATAGGGGCGCAGCGCCTCGACCAAAGCGGCGGTCGGGCGCCCGTTCACACCGAGGACCTGTCCGCCGAGGAGATCGCGTCGCTCCTCATCGGCAGCGATCACGAACAACCCGTCGCCGAACCAGCCGAGACGGATCGGTACAGCGTTGAAGCCCTGGTCGCCGGCGAGGCCGAGCACGTTGGTGTGGCCATTGTCGGCCAGCGCCACGGCCTTCGCTGCCGCCATCGCCAGGCCGGCCCGGTCGAAATCGCCCCCCCGTAGCTCGAGCGCGGCGACCGCCAGATCGAACGCCGCGCGGCTTTGCGCCGTGAAGCTGCGCTCGACCTCCGGCAGACGGCGCAGATGCGCAAGGTCCTGCAGGTTCCTGTCGCGCCGCGAAGTGGCCGCAGGGAAGTCCGCCTTCGGGTACGGCTTCAGTGTCGGATAGAGGATGATGGCGAGCGGTATCGCGACGAGGGCGAGCAAGGCCGCCACAGCCGCGAGCAGCCTGAGCCCGCGCCGGCGCCACGAGCGCCTGGGAACCTCGCCGTCTTGTTGCATGGGCCTGACCGGTCTCCACCGAATGGCGCCACGCTTATCATCGATCGGGACAGATGGCGGCAGCACGCAACAGCGCTGCCGCCCGGAGCCTCAGCCCCCCGAGACCTTCTGATAGTCCTTCACATCGGAGAAATTGATCTCCGGCGCGCGCTCGGCGTCGTATTTCAGGGTGAATTGCGACGACGCCATGAAGACCGGATCGCCGTCGAGGTCGTCAGCCATCGAGGACGGCTTGGCCGCCGTGAACTTCTGCAGCGCCGCCTTGTCGTCACTGGAGATCCAGCGCGCGATCGCGAACTGGCAGGGCTCGAAATCGACGGGCAGCGAATATTCCGCCTCCATCCGCTCCTTGAGCACGTCGAGCTGCAGCGCGCCGACGACGCCGACGATGGCGGGCGCGCCATCATGCGGCAGGAAGAGCTGGACCACGCCCTCCTCCGCCATCTGCTGCAAGGCTTCGCGCAGCTTCTTGGCCTTCATCGCGTCCTTGAGCTTGACGCGCCGCAGGATTTCCGGCGCGAAGCTCGGCACCCCACGGAAGACGATATCCTCGCCCTCGGTCAGCGTGTCGCCGATGCGCAGCGTGCCATGGTTCGGCAGGCCGACGATGTCGCCGGCATAGGCTTCTTCTGCGATCGAGCGATCGCGGGCGAAGAAGAATTGCGGCGCATTCAGCGGCAGCGGCTTGCCGGTGCGCACCAGCTTCGCCTTCATCCCGCGCGAGAGCTTGCCCGAGCACACCCGCATGAAGGCGATGCGGTCGCGGTGGTTCGGATCCATGTTCGCCTGGATCTTGAAGACGAAGCCGGTCATCTTCGGCTCGCCCGCCTCGATCGGCCGTTTGTCGGCCTGCTGCGCACGCGGGCTCGGCGCGAGGCGTCCGAGCGCATCGATCAGGTCGCGCACGCCGTAGTCGCGCAGCGCCGCGCCGAAGTATACCGGTGTCAGGTGGCCCTCGCGGAACGCCTCCAGATCGAAGGGCTTGCAGCCCTCGCGCGCCAGGAAGACCTCCTCGCGGAAGGTGTCGGCGGCACCATGGGGCAGGAGCTCGTCGAACAGCTTGTCGTCCTCGCCGGCGACCTTCTGGCCGGCATCGCTCTCGTCGCCCTTCTGGTTGCGGCGCAGCGTGTTGGAGGCGAGATCGAGCGTGCCGACGAACTCGCGCCCGCGCCCGACCGGCCAGGTCATCGGCGCGACGTCGAGCGCCAGCGTGGTCTCGATCTCGTTCAGCAGGTCGAAGGGATCGCGCGTCTCGCGGTCGACCTTGTTGATGAAGGTGACGATCGGGATATCGCGCAGGCGGCAGACCTCGAACAGCTTCTTGGTACGCGCCTCGATGCCCTTGGCGGCGTCGATCACCATGACAGCCGAGTCGACCGCGGTCAGAGTCCGGTAGGTATCCTCCGAGAAGTCCTCGTGGCCGGGTGTGTCGAGCAGGTTGAAGACGTGCCCGTCATATTCGAAGGTCATCACCGAGGTGACGACCGAAATGCCGCGCTGGCGCTCGATCTTCATCCAGTCGGAGGAAGTCTGGCGCCGGCCGGCCTTGGCACGCACTTCGCCGGCGAGCTGGATGGCGCCGCCGAAATAGAGCAGCTTCTCGGTCAGCGTGGTCTTGCCCGCGTCCGGGTGCGAGATGATGGCGAAGGTCCGCCGGCGCGCATGGGGCGCCGCAGCGGCCGTCGCGCTGTCGATGGTCGAAAGATCGGTCATGGCGTGGTCAAGACAGGATGCGGCCGCCCGAGTCAATCGGGCGAAGCGTCATCGCGACATCCCGATCAGCGCGGCCTGAGCGGCATTCCAACGCAAATTTAACCAAACCATGCTTCTGTGGGCGGTGGGTTCCCAGCTGCGCCCCGTGACCAAGCCGCGGCCTGCCGTTTCGCGACACAGATGGCCACGCTGCGCACCATCTCGAGCCAGATCCTCGCTGCGATCTCGCTTCTCGTCATAGCTGCCGCGATTGCTATCAGCCTCGGCGTCTACAGCCTCAGCCGCTATGCGACGATGACGAACGAGATGCAGTCGATCACGCATCGCTCCGCCCTCGCCGAGCGGATCAACGGGCTGGTCAACGCCGTCGTGATGGAATCGCGTGGCATCTACATGAGCGAGGGCGCCATCGGAGCAGAGCGCTTCGCGCCGCCGCTGCTGCAGAACCTCGTCGAGATCGAGTTGCTGATGGCCGAATGGCGGCCACTGGTCGAGGAGCAGGAACGGGCCGATTTCGAAAGCCTGCAAGCGCGCGTCCAGGAATTTCTCCACTTCCGGCGCGACATCGTCCGTCTCGGTCGGCAAGGTGCCACCCAGGCGGCGCGCGCAGCCGGCAACGACGACGCCAATCGCGACAATCGCAAGGCTCTCAACGAGACGCTGAAGCGCATTGCGGGCAGCTATGACGGACGCAGCGCCGCGCTCGACGCCCGGCTCGAAGCCATGCAGCGCGACAGCGTCAATCTGCAGATCGGCCTCGGTATCCTCTCGATCCTGACCGGTCTCGGCCTCTCGGTCATGGTCGTACACCGCCGCGTCTCGCGCCCGCTGCGCCGGCTCGCGAAGACCATGCGCAGTCTGGCGGCGGCCGAAACCGTCACGACCATTCCGCTCGTGCGTCGTCAGGACGAGATCGGTGACATGGCGCGAGCGGTCGAGGTGTTCCGCGACAACGCTCAGGCGCGGCAAGCGCTGGAGGCCGCCGCGGCGCGGGAGGATGCCGGCCGCGCGGCGCGTCAGCAGCGGATCGCCGAGGTCGTCGCCGCCTTCGATGCAAGGCTCGCCGACGCGCTGGAAACCGTCGAGACCGGCGCCCATACGCTCGAAGGCGCAGCGCGGGCAGTAAGCGAGATCGCCAGCGCTCGCACCGTGCAGATCGACGGAGCACAGAACGCCTCGCAGGATGCATCCGGCAAAGTCCAGCACGTCGCGGCCGCTGCCGAAGAACTGTCCAGTTCGATCGCCGAGATCGCCGAGCGCGTGACGCGGGCGAGTGCGATGGTCAAAAGTGCCGCAAACGATGCGCAAGGTGTGAGCCAGCGCGTCGAAGGCCTGGCGCGAGCTTCCGAACGCATTGTCAGCGTCATCGACCTGATCCGCGACATCGCCGAGCAAACCAATCTGCTGGCGCTCAACGCGACGATCGAAGCCGCGCGCGCCGGCGAGGCCGGACGCGGGTTTGCGGTCGTCGCCGCCGAGGTCAAGACCCTGGCAAGTCGCACCGCCGAAGCGACGAACGGCATCGCCAATCAGATCGAGGCTTTTCGCGGCGAGGCTTCCGGCGCCGTCGCCGCGATCGGGGCCATCGCCGCGACGATCACCGACGTCTCTCAGCACACCAGCGCCATCGCCGCCGCAACCGACCAGCAGAAGAGCACGACCTCCGAGATCGCCCGCAACGCCCAGGCGACGGCCGATGGCGCCGCGACCGCCGCCATGGCGCTCGACAGCCTCGCCGCCGCCTCCGGCGAGGCGACCGGCGCCGCCGCCGACACGCTGCGCACTGCCGAGAATCTGGCGCGAGAGGCAGAGGCGCTGCGCGGCGCCGTCGCCACCTTCTTCAGCCAGATCAAGGCCGCCTGACGTCTCAGTTCTTCAGCCGGTAGCCGGTCTTGAAGATCCAGGCGATCACCGCGATGCAGGCGGCGAGGAAGACCAGCGTCATCGAAAGGCTGACCGCGATGCCGACATCGGCGACGCCGTTGAAGCTCCAGCGGAAGCCGCTGATCAGGTAGACGACCGGATTGACCAGCGTC
The DNA here is from genome assembly GCF_050275675.1 of Allobosea sp. NPDC003192. Lineage (NCBI taxonomy): Bacteria > Pseudomonadati > Pseudomonadota > Alphaproteobacteria > Hyphomicrobiales > Alloboseaceae > Allobosea > Allobosea sp. NPDC003192. The sequence goes on along the minus strand of NZ_JBNNPK010000013.1, from coordinate 148,060 downwards.
ACCGCCCGCCAGAACGGCGGCAGCATGTCGATCGAGTAGAACGAGCCGCCGAGGAAGGTCAGCGGCGTGATGATCAGCAACGGGATCGCCTGTAGCTTCTCGAAACCATCGGCCCAGACGCCGATGATGAAGCCGAACAGGCTGAACGTCGCCGCCGTCAGGATCAGGAAGAGCAGCATCCAGATCGGGTGTTCGATCTTCAAGGGCACGAACAGGAAGGCGGTGGCCAGGATGATCAGCCCGAGGATCACCGACTTCGTCGCGGCTGCTGCGACATAGGCGAAGACCGCCTCCCACCAGGCGACCGGCGCCGAGAGCAGCTCGAAGATCGTGCCGACGAATTTCGGGAAATAGATCGCGAAGGAGGCGTTGGCGATGCTCTGCGTCAAGAGCGAGAGCATGATCAGGCCGGGCACGATGAAGGCGCCATAGGGCACCCCGTCGATCGCCTGCATATGCGAGCCGATCGCCGCGCCGAAGACGATGAAATAGAGCGAGGTCGAGATCACCGGCGAGAGGATGCTCTGCAGCGGCGTGCGCCAGGTGCGAGCCATCTCGAAGCGGTAGATCGCCTTGATTGCGTGGAGATTCATGCGTTCGCCCTCAGCAGGCCGACGAAGATGTCCTCAAGCGAGGACTGGCTGGTGCGCAGGTCGCTGAAGCGGATGCCGGCGTCGGCGAGATCCTTCATCAGCGCGGTGATGCCCGTGCGTTCGGCCTTGGTGTCGTAGGTGTAGACGAGCTCCTCGCCCTCGGCCTGAAGCGTCAGGCTGTAGCGGGCGAGGGCTTCGGGGATCGCACCCAGCCGCGTCTGGAGATGCAAGGTGAGCTGCTTCTGGCCGAGCTTGCGCATCAGCTCGGCCTTCTCCTCGACTAGGATGATCTCGCCCTTGCTGATCACCCCGACCCGGTCGGCCATCTCCTCGGCCTCCTCGATATAATGGGTCGTCAGGATGATGGTGACGCCATCGTCGCGCAGGCGCCGCACAAGCTTCCACATGTCCTGGCGCAGCTCGACGTCGACGCCGGCGGTCGGCTCGTCGAGGAAGAGGATCTGCGGCTCGTGCGCCAGCGCCTTGGCGATCAGCACGCGCCGCTTCATGCCGCCTGAGAGCGTCATGATCTTGCTGTCGCGCTTGTCCCAGAGCGAGAGGTCGCGCAGCACCTGCTCGACGATGGCCGGATTCTTCGGCTTGCCGAACAGGCCGCGGCTGAACGAGACCGTCGCCCAGACTGTCTCGAAGGCGTCGGTGGTCAGCTCCTGCGGCACCAGCCCGATCCGGCTGCGCGCGGCGCGATAGTCGCGGATGATGTCGTGGCCGTCGGCGAGGACCGTGCCCGTGCTCGGATTGACGATGCCGCAGACGATGCTGATCAGCGTCGTCTTGCCGGCGCCGTTCGGCCCGAGCAGGGCGAAGATCTCGCCGCGCCTGATGTCGAGGTCGACTGTCTTCAGCGCCTGGAAGCCCGAAGCATAGGTCTTCGACAGGCCGGATATCTGGATGATCGGTTGCATGGGCGAAGGCTATACTCGCAGCACGGCAAAGGGATGAAGCGGGATGGTGCCGTTTCGCCCTGCCGGCACGACATCCCGCGAAACAAGAATGGCCGGGCGAGCCCGGCCATAGCAAGTCCTTCTACCAGATCCTGTCAGCGCATGAAGAACCAGAGCAGGATGATGATCGGGATCGGAACGCCCACAAGCCACAGAATGATCGAACGCATCGACGCTAACCCCTTGATTGTCATCGGATGTAGATGACGGGACAACGTCGCGGGAGGGCCGGCGGTTCCGCCGCCCGGCGCCGATCTCATTTATAGGCGATGCTGTCGATGATCGCCGACATCGCCGCATCATGCGTCTTGTGGCCCTCGAGCGAGGCCCAATAGGTCATCATGATGATCTTGCCGCTCGCAACGTTCGGATTGATCGCGATGTAGCGGATCAGCGACTCGCCGTCCTTGCTCTTGGCCTTGAGCTCGGTGAACGACCAGGCCTTGCCCTTGACCTCCTGCTTCACCGTGCCGGAGGCACCGGTGATCGTCACGCCTTCCTTCTCGAAGTAGACGTTGTGTTCCTTCTGGAGCGTGTCGAGTTCGGCGGGCGCGATCAGCTCGAACCAGAGATAGATCTCCTCGTCCGGCGTTCTGATCTCGACGCCGCGCTTGATCTTCGCGGTCGTCCAGGCATCCGGCACGGTGACGACCGCGACCGGATCGGTTTCGGTGATCTGGAGCGCACCGGCCATGGCCGGCAAGCCATTGAAACCGGCGAGCGCAAAGGCGAGCGCGAGGACAGTCTTCCGCAACATGAGATTCCCCCCGGGATCAGCCAGGTTCCGCACCCCTGCGCGCACCGCGATCCGCTGGCATGACCTGTGTCACAGCCCGCGGCGATGACAAGGCTGCAGGGCGCGTTTCAGGCCGGTTCGGCGGCGCTTGGATGCCAGAGAGGTTGATAGCCGTTCACAAGCGCGGCCAGAGACGTCGGCGGCGTGACGACGGCGACGGGACCGGACGGTTGCGGCCGGCTCGCGACGTAACCAGAGGGCGACCAGAGCAGAGCCTTGTCGCCGCGCAAGGCCAGGAACTCGCCCTCGGGGGTGGCGATCATCGCGCCGTCCGGCAGGCTCTCCGCCGGCATCCGGTGCAAGCGCTTGCGCCTGCCGTCGCGCCGCTCGCGATCGAGCCGCTCGTCGATCGCGGGAAAGAGCGGCAGGTCGGCAAGCCCGAGCCCTTTGACCAGTGCCGCCCGGTAGGCATGGGCATCGGCGCGCCGGCATTCGACGCAGGGTCGGTGTCCGGCGGCGAGCGCCGTCACCTCGTCGCAGAAGAACAGCTCGGTGTAGTAGCGGCCCCAGACATCACGCTGCCGGCCCTTGAACGAGAGCACGCAGCAGATCCACTGGTTCGTTGCGTAGAGCCGCCTCGGCAACGCCTTGGTCGCCGGGTCATGAAACTTGCCGCCGCGATTGCCGAACAGCAGACCCCGCGCCGGATCGGCGAAAAGCGAGCCATCGGGACGGATGCGATTGGGCAGTGGCATGAGACGAGCCTAGGCAGCGGCAGCGCCGGATCATGTCACCAGCGCGCTACCCTTGCGACACCTTGCCGGACTCGCAGCTCGCGACGCTTTCCGGCAAGCTTCCAATCGCGCGAAAGCCGAATGGCGCGTGCAAAGGGGCAGGACAGCATGGATCGGACCACCGAAAACGGCGCACCGCCGCTGCTCGCGCACCCGTCGCGCGGCGCCATCCTCGGCGAGATCCATGCCCGCCCCTTCGCGCCCCTGTCGACGCCGCAGCGGCTGCTTCACTTCGCCTTCATGACCGATCAGGCGCAGGCCGCCGCCGATCGCGAGGCGCTCGCCCGCTTCTGCGTCGAGCGCGGGGTGCCCGGCCCAGCCGAGGGCGCCAAGCACCACCGCGCCCGGCTCAGCGACGTCAGCCTGCGCTGGGAACAGCACAGCGAGTTCACCACCTATACCTGGGAGCTACCCTCGCCTGGTGCCGCCCCCTTCCTGCCCGCGAGCCCGGTGCTGCCGCACGGCATGCTCGCTTTGCCGCAACCGGGTCCGCATCTGGTCGCGGTCGACCTGCATCTCCTGCCGGAGAAGACCGGGCCCGATCTGGAGACGCTCTTCGATGCGGCGAGCCTCGCCGCCTCGCTGGTCGATGGCGAAGCGGCCATCGCCGCGACCGATTTCCGTGCCGGGGCCGATGGTTTTGTCCGCATCCTGGTGCTCGACCGGGCGCTGACTCCCGCAAAAGCCGGTGCGCTGGCGCAGCGCCTGCTCGAGGTCGAGACCTATCGCGTGCTCGCGCTGCTCGGCCTGCCGGAGGCGCATCGCCTCGCCCCCTCCGTGCGCCGCACCGAAGAGATGCTGGTCCGCATCGCCGGCACGATGATGCAGACCGACGGGCTCGCCGCCGACAACGCCCTGCTCGACGAGATGACGGCGATCTCTGCGACGATGGAGTCCGAGGCCGCCTCGTCGAATTACCGTTTCGGCGCCAGCCGCGCCTATGACAGCATCGTCGGCCAGCGGCTGGAAGCGATCGGCGAAGCGCCCTATGGCGGCTGGCCGACCATCGCCGCCTTCCTGTCGCGGCGCATGGCGCCGGCGATGCGCACCTGCCAGATGCTGCAGCAGCGCCAGCTCGACCTCTCGCGGCGGCTCGCCCGCGCCGCCAATCTCCTGCGTACCCGCGTCGACGTCGCGCTCGAACAGCAGAATCGCGACCTGCTCTCCGCGATGAACGACCGCACGCGATTGCAACTGCGCCTGCAGCAGACGGTCGAGGGGCTCTCGGTCGCGGCGATCGGCTACTACATCGTCAGCCTGTTCGGCTATCTCGCCAAGGGCGCCAAGGATGCCGGTTACCTGCCGGTGGATGTCGGCATCGCGACCGCGCTGTTCGTGCCGGTCGCGATCATCGGCGTCTGGCTGATGGTCCGCCGCATCCGGCGCGGCCATAGTGATGGCTAGCGCTGCACGATGACCTTGGTGCCAAGCCTGACGCGATCGTAGAGATCCGTCACGTCGCGATTGGTCATGCGGATGCAGCCCGAGGAAACCGCAGCGCCGATCGTGTCGGGCTCGTTCGAGCCATGGATGCGGTAGAGGCTCGATCCCAGATAGATCGCCCGCGCGCCGAGCGGGTTCTCCATCCCGCCCTCCATATAGCGTGGCAGATCGGGCCGGCGCTTGAGCATCGCCGCGGGCGGGCGCCAATCCGGCCATTCGCGCTTGCGCGAGACGGTCTTGGTACCCGACCAACTGAAGCCTTGCCGGCCGACGCCGACGCCATAGCGGATCGCCTGCCCCTGTCCGAGCACGTAGTAGAGCCGCCTCTGGCTGGTCGAGACCACGACCGTGCCGGGCGCTTGCTTGCCGCTCCACGGCACGATTTGGCGCGGCACCGGCTGCTCGCTGAAGATGTTGAGGAAGTCCGCGACCCCGCGGCTGAGCGCGTTGGAATAAGCGTAAGCGGGTGCGCAGAAAGCGAGACTCGTGACGATAAGAACAATGGCGCGCAGCATGATGATCCCTGCAACGCCCCCCGCCCGGATTTAACCGGAAGAGGCAAAGCGGGGTCAACCCCGGCTCAACCGCGCAGGCCGGCAGTGATCGAGCGGCGATAGGACAGAGCCGCCGGGATCAGCGCCGCCAGCGAGCCGAGCAGCAGGATGAGCCCGACCTGGGCGAACTCCGCCGAGCCCAGCGCGAAGGAGAGCCGCAGGCCCGTCTGCGCCTCGAACAGGCCGGAGACCGCGAGCGTCGCAGCAGCGCCGAGCCCGAGGCCGAGCAGGCAGCCGGCCGCGACCAGCCCGGCCATGCCGAGCCAGACCACCAGCAGCACATAGGCTGGCGGCGCGCCGAGCGCGCGCAGCACGGCATAGCGCCGCCGCCTCAGCCCGGTTACCGCGACAAGCAGCAGGAAGATCGCCGCCAGGATCAGCACCGCGTTGAGAACGGATGCGACGCTGAGCACCTGCCCGACATCGCCGAGCGTCCGATAGAGCCCGACCAGCACCTCGGCCGGGAAGAAGGCCATGGTGCCGCCCTGCCGGTAGCGCGCCCGCAGCGCATAGGCGTCGGCGACCGCCTTCGGCTTCACCACCAGCGCCGGCACGCCGGGAATGCGCTGGCCGTCGAAGGGCGGGCCGAGCGCCGCATCCTCGCCAACATGGCCATTGCCGAGCCCATGCACCTCCCAGACGCTCTCGACCGGCACCAGGATCGCCCGGTCGAAGGGCGAACCTAATCGCGGCAGGCGGCCGACCGCGACATAGGCATGGCCCTCATGGCGATGGCCCGCCTCTTCCGCATCGGCAACGCCGCGCTTGGGCCAATGACCGGCAATCGCATGCGAGGGCTCGATCTTGTCGCCAAGCTTATAGGTGACATCGGCGCCGAGCACCGCCTCGCCCTCGCGCGCGAACAGCCGGCCTTCGCTCGGCTGCAGGCGGCCCCAGCGGCCGGCGAAAGCGAGCGTGGTGCCGATCACCGGATGACCGCGGGCGATGTCGCCGAAGGCCAGCGGCGCGACCGCGGCGACGCGCGGATCGCGGGCGAGCTCGTTGAGCAGGCGCCCGTCGATCAGCGGCAGCGCTTCGGGCTGCAGGTAGATCGCCGACATCAAGAGCTGCGTCTGGCTGCCGGGCGCACCGATCAAGAGGTCGAAATCATCGGCGGCCTTCGCCGAGGCCTGGCGCAGCGCCCGCTCCTGCGCGCCGATGGCGACACCGATCGCCACCGCCAGCGCAACCAGCGTCACGATCGCCGCCGCCGTCCAGCGCAGCGCCCTGAGATCAGCGATGACCATCGGCAGCGGGTTCACGCCGCCGCCTTCAGCTGGAGCGGCCCGTCGCCGATCGCCGCGACATGCTGCATCCGCACCAGCAACGCCTGGTCATGCGAGGCGCAGAGCAGCGTCGCGCCGCTTTCCTTGGCGACCTCGACCAGCAGCGCACCGACCTCAGCCGCGTGCGCCGGATCGAGGCTCGCCGTCGGCTCGTCGGCGAGGATCAAGGTCGGCGCGTTGAACAGGGCCCGCGCGATCGCAACGCGCTGCTGCTCGCCGCGCGAAAGCACGGCGGCACGGCGGCGCAGATCGGTGAGACCCATACGCCCGGCAAGCGTGCTAGCGCGCGAGACCTGGCTCTCCGTCTGCCGCCAGCCCGAAAAGCTCGCCGGCAAGGTGATGTTGGCGAGCACATCGAGCTCGGGCACGAGATGAAAATCCTGGAAGACGAAGCCGACCGTCTCGCGCCGCCAGCGATCGCGCGCCGCGCCAGGTAGCGCGGAGACGACGACGTCCCCCCAGCTGATGCTCCCGGCATCGGGCAGGAAGAACCCGGCGGCGAGATGCAGCAACGAAGTCTTGCCCGAGCCGGAGGGGCCGCGCAGGCCGATCAGCGCACCGGGCGGCACGACGAAACCGGGAATATCGAGCACCCGGAAGGGCCGCCCGCCGCCATCGCGATGATCGACTTGGATGCCGGAGAAGTGCAGCGGCCGCGCCGCGCCGGCCGGCCGCTCAGACACTGTGGAAGCCGGCATCGACGAGCCTGATCTGGCTGACGAATCCGGTCTCGGCATCGGTCGAGGAGCCGATCTCGAGCCGGCCGCTGACCGCGACCTTCTGGCCGGCGCTGACCATCGGCGTCGCCGCGCGCATGAACACCACGACGATGTCGACCGGCCAGTCGGCATCGGACTGGCAGAACGGGCAGATCGCCAGCGGCTCGCGCGTCAGTACGAAGAAATGGCTTTCCGGCTTCAGCGGCGGCGCCATGTAGCCGGTCATCCTGACCGGCTTGCCGCGCAGCGAGGTCGCCCGGTCGGAGAACTGGAAGCCGAGCACGCCGAAGGATTTGTAGAGCCCGTCGAAGGTCAGCGTTTCTGCTTCGGCTGCGAGCGCGCGCAGCGAGACGGGCAGCGCCGCGAGCCCCATGAGGAGCCCGCGGCGGGAAAATATACGGCGCCCTTCCGGGGGCCGCGATGATGAGTTGTCGCTCACTTGCCGCCGAGGGCCAGCGCTTCCGCCATGACGCGGAAGACGAAGGTGTTCGGCTTGTGGCCGCGGAAGCGCTCGGCGCCCGGGCCCATGGCGGTCAGCAGCACGTCGTCGGCAGCATGGACACCGGAGTTGGCGTCGAAGGGCAGGTTGCCCTGCTTGCGGGTGGCGAGCGGACCGGTGCAGTCCTTCTCATTGGCGACATTGGTCTTGCCATCCGGACCCTTCACGGCCGGGACGCGCTCGCCATCCATGAACGGCTTGCCGGTATCGCAGGTGTCCGGATAGCTGCCGAAGGCGACGGCGAGGCGGCGCGAGGTATCGACCTTGGTCGGGTAGCCGTCGGCATCGCGCGGCCCGTAATTCGGCGGCAGCGAGTCGGCATAGGTGCCGAGCTTGTCGCGCAGCAGCTGGCCCGGGCGATCATCGTCATAGGTGCCGATGACCGAGATCGGATGGGCGTGGTCGGGCACGACGATGATCAGCGTGTCGTTGCGATCGCCGGCGAAATCCTTGGCGACCTTGACGGCGTTGTCGAGCATGATCGTGTCGAACACCGCGCGCTCCCAGTCGAGCGAGTGGCTGTACTTGTCGATGCGGGCCGATTCCACCATCAGGAAGAAGCCGTCCTGCGCGCCCTTCAGCATCTCGAGCGCCGCCTTGGTCTGCTCGACCACGTCAGGCTGATCGGGGAACTTCGAGATCGAGCCCTTCTTGGCGAGGCGCAGATCGAAGGCGCCGTCGATGTTCGAGGTGTTGTAGAGGCCGAGCAGCTTCTTGGAGCCGCCGGCGACCGCAGCGTTCATCTCGGTCTTGGTGGTGGCGAGCGCATAGCCCGCCTCCTTGAACTTGGCGATGAAGTCGAGATCGTCGGTGCGCTTGGTGCCTGGGGTCGACTTCGGCAGGAAGTTCGGCGAGCCGCCGCCCATGATCACGTCGGGCTGCACGTCGAAGAACATCTTGACGATGTCGTTGTAGTCCGAGCGGCGGCGGGTATGGGCGACCATCGCAGCCGGGGTCGCATCCTCGATCTCGGCATTGGTGACGATGCCGATCGCCATGCCGGCACGCTTGCGCTTGATCACCTCGGAGATCGTCTCGACCTTGGGGTGGTCGAGGGTCAGCGCGTTCTTGGCGCAGTAGATGCCGAGCGCGTTGACGCAGGACTTGTGGCCGGTGGTGTAGGCGCTGGCGGAGTTGGCGCTGTCGGTGACGACGGAGTCGGTGCCCGAGGTCGAGATCAGCGCCATGTTGGGCATGTCGTCGATGGCGAGTTCGCCGCCATAGAGACCTTCCTGCCAACCCTTCGACAGGATGCGGGCGGCAGTGCGATGCCCGACCGAGAGGCCGTCGCCGACGAAGAGGATGACGTTCTTGGCCTTGCGCTCAGCCGTCGGGTAGACGGTCCAGTTGACGCTGGCCTTCTCATTGCCCTGCGTCGCCTCGACGACATACTGGCCGGCCGGCAGCTGGGCGCCGCGCAGCCACAGCGCCGAATGCTTCTGGCCTTCCTCGTTCTGCACGAACTGGACCTCGCGGCCGAAGGCTTCGGCGACAGGCTTGCCGTTGATCGTGACCTTGACGTCGGCGGAAGCAGGAGCGTTCGGGAATTCGACCTTGAAGTCGAAGCGCGAGCCTTCGAGAATCTCGGCGCGGGTGAGCGGATAGATGGTTTGCGCCATCGCCGGCGCCGCGCTGGCGAGCATCGCCGCCGCCATCAGCCAGGTTCGCTTCTGCATGATACCTCTCCGCCCCAGTGAATCCGGTGGCCGGTCCGTTAAGCGCGCGAGATGACACTATGATTACTGCGACCTCGACAAAATAGCTATGTTATAACAAATCGTTTTCATTGAGATCGACGTCCCGGATCTCCGGTCTCTTTCCCGCGCGGCGGGCAACCAACTGTAGCATTGCTTATGCTAAGCCCGCCTCGCCAAAGGGGGACGACGTAATGAGCACCGCGAGCGATGCCCGCTTCTGGGACCGGTCATCGAAGAGCTATGCCAGGTCACGCATATCGGATCAGGCAGGCTATGAGCGCACGCTGGAACGGACCCGCGCCCTGTTGAAGCCAGATGGGGCGGTGCTCGAGCTGGGTTGCGGCACCGGCACGACGGCCCTGCGGCTCGCGAGCCGGGTCGAAAGCTATCTGGCGACGGACATCTCCGCCGGCATGATCGCCATCGCCGCGGAGAAGCTTGCCGCGAACCCGATGCCGGGGCTCGCCTTCCGTGCAGCGACGGCAGAGACGCTCGCCGCCGAAACAGAGCGGTTCGATACCGTTCTCGGCTTCAACTATCTGCATCTGGTCCGCGACCTCCCCAGCACGCTGCGCAGCATCCATGCCCTGCTCGTGCCGGGCGGCCGGTTCATCTCCAAGACGCCCTGCCTCGGCGACATGAACCCGCTGATCAAGCTCGCTTTGCCCCTCATGCAAATGATCGGGAAGGCGCCCTATGCCGGCGTCTTCAGTGCGCAAGAGCTGAGCGGTCTCATCGCCGCGGCGGGCTTCGAGGTCGTCAGCACGGAACGCCATGCGAGCAAGGGCAAGGACAGCCGCCCCTTCATCGTGGCGCGTAGGACATAGGCGCAGCCGGAACCGAAGGGAGCAATCCCGGCCCACTCGCGTTTCGATCCAGATGGGTAGGTCGAGCGCGGGTCAGTCCTGACAACTCCTGACATCCATGCGCCCTATCAGCCTCGGCCATCGCCTAGGGGAACACCAAAGGGACACTGCCATGCTGACCTTCTATCACTCGCCGCAGTCGCGCTCCTTCTCGATCCTCTGGCTGCTCGAGGAGCTCGGCCAGCCCTATGAGATGGAGGTCGTCGACATCCGCGCCGAAGGCGGCCCGCCGGAGAGCTATCGCGCCATCCAGCCGCACAAGAAGGTGCCGGCGATCGTGCATGACGGCACCACCGTCACCGAGCGCGCCGCGATCTGCCTCTATCTGACCGAGCAGTTCTCCGAGGCCGGGCTGGCTCCCGCAGTCGGCGACAAGGATCGCCCGGCCTTCCTGACCTCGCTGGTCTATACCGACGCCGTCCTCGATCCGATCATCGCGACCTCGATCCACAAGTTCAAATACGAGGCCCGCGGCTTCTCCTTCGGTTCGCACGCCGACACCGTCGCCAATCTCGCGAAGAAGCTCGGCGAGCACCCCTACGCCGCCGGCGAGCGCTTCACCGCCGCCGACACCCAGCTCGGCGCCGGCATCCATTTCGGCATGAACATCGTCGGCGTGCTGCCGCGCCTGCCGGTGTTCGAGGCCTATATGGAGCGGATGATCGAGCGCCCTGCCCTGCAGCGGACCATGCAGAAGGACGGCACGCTCGAACCCGGCCAGGTGCCCTGAGACAAGCTGCCCTGAGCCGGTTCAGTCTTCCTTGAAGCCATAGTCGGGAATGCCCTGCTCATTGCCGTAATATTTGTACGGCAGGAACTTGCCCGACATGGTGATCCTGACCCGGTCACCCCGGGGATTCGGCTCGCGCTCGAAGGCGATATTGAAATCGATCGCCGACATGATGCCGTCACCGAACTCCTCCTCGATCAGTGCCTTCCAGGCGGGGCCGTTGACCATCACCATCTCGTAGAAGCGGTAGATCAGCGGGTCGGTCGGCGGCATCGGCGTGCCGGTGCCCCGATAAGGCACTTCGTTGAGCATGCGCTTTTCGGCTTCCGAGAGGCCAAACAGCGTCGCGGCTTTCTCGGCGAGCGGCTTCACCAGCTTCATCTGGCCGAGCAGGGCGCCGATCACCAGCACCTCCGACATACCGCCGATCTCGTCGGTGATCTGTTTCCAGCTCCAGCCCTTCTCGCGCTTGATGTCGAGAATCTTCTCGGTGAGCTCTTCGCGCTTCATCTCGTCCTCGCCAGTCGCGGCCGCCCATGGCGGCGGTCGGCTGACGGCTAGCAAGGCACGGGCCAGAGCAGCCGGAAGACCAGGAGACTACGCGCTCAGCGCCGACCGAACCGGAACTGCTCGAGCGCCGCGATCTGCTGCGCGACAGGGGAAACCTGGGCGGCCAGCGAAATCCCCTCGAAATGCCGGCGGCCGCGGAAGCGGGCGCGTTCGAAATTCGAGCGGCCGTCGAAGGCGGCGTTGCTGAACCAGGCGCCGCGGTCGAAGCGGGCACCGGCGAAGCTCGCCATCTGGCCGAAACGACTCTCCTCGAAACCGGCATTGCCGGCGAACTCCGCCTCGCCGAAATCGGCGGCCCCGGCGAAAATGCAATCGCCGAACCCCGCCTCGCCGGCATGGCGCACGCCACGGAACTGCGTCACGCCATCGAAGCGCGAGCCGCGGAACCAGGCGTCGCCGATGAACTCCGCCTCGACGAAGCAGGCTACCCCCTCGCAGCGCATGTCGCGAAATTCAGCCGTGCCATGGAGCGTCGCCGCTCCGAAATCGGCGTCGCCGGCGAAATGCGCCCGGTCGAAGAAGGCGTCAGCCCGGAAGCTGGCGTCGCGGAAGCTGACAGGCCCGTGAAAATGCGCCTCGGAGAACCAGGCGTCACCGCAGAAGGCACTGCCGGCAAAGCGGGCAGCCGCCGGAAAGATGATGCCAGCGACATTGAAATCGCCCTCGAAGATCTCGTCGACCAGCGCGACATCGGCAAAGAGGCGCCAGAGCGCGAGAAGCGCGCCGTCCCCGCCGATGCGGCCGCGCAACCGCGCCATCTCGCCGGCCCAGTCGTTCCAGGCCGCCGCGCCCTCGCTTAGTCGCGCCAGCGTCGCCTCACGCCGCGCCGCCATGAAGGCGGAGGCCTCCGGCCCGGCCGCGCCGAAGCGCGCCGCGCGCTGCGCCGCGGCGAAGCCGGCCTGATGCGGCCGCGCCCAGGAATTGAGCTGCAGGAGTTCGGCGCGTGCATCGGGCACGAGCCGGAACAGGCTGGCCATATTCGGATGAGGCCCCAGTTAACGATTCATTAGCCATAAGCGAGCCGCCGAAATGGTTCAATCGCTGCTTTGCTGCCCGATGTCCCTCCCATCCTCCGATCACTCGTCGGTTTCGGCTTTCGATGCAGCACACTTTTAAGGTTACAGGCCGATAACCATCTGTAGCGTAAGGCATTTGAAGTAGTTTCAGCGCGATCCAAGGGTCTCGATTCACCACGCGGGCATTCAGCGCCGATGAACGCCTACCTGCCTCTGATCCTGTTCACGGTGCTGACCAACGCAGCGGCGCAGTTGATGCTGAAGCGTGGCATGGGCGGCGTGGGGCACCTCGATGTCGGCAATGACGGGCTGATTCCCACCGTCTTCCGCGTCGTCTTCAACCCCTTCGTCTTCGCCGGATTATGCACCTTCGTGGTCAGCATGGCCTCGCATCTGATCGTGCTATCGAAGGTGCAGATCAGCTACGCCTACCCGTTTCTGAGCCTCGCCTACGTCGTGGTCGCGGTCTACGCCTATTTCGTCTTCCAGGAGGATCTGAGCCCGGCCCGCATCGCCGGCATCGGCTTCATCGTCCTGGGCACCATTTTCATCGCACAGAGCTGAGGGACGTCATGGACCTGTTCGCCCGCTTCATTCTCCGTCTCGGCGCCCTCTTCGCTGCGGCCCAGCCGCAGCTGAAGCCGATTCCGGTCCCGGCCCGACGACCCGACCAGCGACGCTGAGCCATGAAGCACATCATCATTGGCGGCGACGGCTTCGTCGGCTCGCATCTCGCCGCGGATCTTGTCGGGATGGACGAAGATGTCCTCGTCTGCGACATCCAGAAGAGCGCTCATCCGCACTATGCCAAGGTGCCGTTCCAGCACGTCGACGTCACCGATCCGGCGAGCGTCGACAGCATCGCTTTGACGTCGCAGGACCTTGTCTACAACCTCTCGGCCAAGATGCTGTCGCCGATCGTGACCCGGAAGGAGCGCCACGACTTCTTCTGGCCGGTGAACTACCACGGCACCCAGAACATCCTCGCCTGGATGGAAAAGAACGGCGCCACCCGGCTCGTCCACTTCACCACAGACATGATCTACGGCCATTCGGTCACCGTCCCGCAGGATGAGACGCACCCGGCCAAGCCGCTGGGCGAATACGGCGAGAGCAAACTCGCCACCGAGGCGCTCTGCCAAGGCTATCGCGACAAGGGCTTCCACATCCCGATCTTTCGGCCGCGCCTGATCATCGGCCCCGGCCGCCTCGGCATCCTGGTCAAGCTCTTCCGTCTGATCGATCTCAATCTGCCGGTTCCGATGATCGGCTCGGGGAACAACCCCTACCAGTTCATCTCGGTCTTCGACTGCGCCAGCGCCTGCATCGCCGCCTGGAAGGCCGATTTCCCGAACAGCGCCTACAATCTCGGCTCGGACGATCCGCCGCCGGTGAAGAAGCTGCTCGGCGACCTGATCAAGCATGCCGGCTCGAAGTCGATCCTGCTCCCGACACCGGCCTCCCTGGTCAAGCTGACGCTGGATACGCTCGACGCGATCAACCTGCCGATCATGGATCCCGAGCAATACAAGATCGCCGACGAGATCTGCATCCTCGACACCTCCAAGGCCAAGCGCGAGCTCCGCTGGGCGCCCCAACACCGCGACGAGGACATGCTGCTGGCGGCCTACACCGAATACCGCAAGACCAGGGATGAGCTGAGGAGGAAGGCCGCATGAGCATGCCCGCCTACAAGACGGAAGAAGCGGCTCAGCAGCCTGCGCGCCCGCAACTGCTCAGCGTCGAGGCCGCAAAGCAGCTCGACGCCCAGCAGGTGAAGGAGCTCTTCACCGCCCATATCAACCCGGGGCAGCTGCATTTTCTCAAGCTGCTCGGCTTCGACAAGATCATCGTCGATCGCGCCGAGGGCATGCACTACATCACCCGCGAGGGCCGCGAGATCCTCGATTTCTTCGGTGGTTTCTGCTCGGTCGCCTTCGGCCACAACCATCCGCGCATCGTCGCGGCCCGGAAGAGATTCCAGGACGAGAACCGCCATGAGATCTGCATGGCGTTCATGTCGCAATACGCCTCGGCGTTGGCGAAGAACCTCGCCACCATCGCGCCCGGCGATCTCGACATGGTCTTCCTCGGCTCGACCGGCTCGGAGGCGATGGAGGCGGCGCTGAAGGTCGCCGAGCAGGCGCAGGGGCCGGCCAAGTCGAAGATCCTGCACGCTGCCAACTCCTTCCACGGCAAGACCAAGGGCGTGCTCTCGGTCACCGATTCCAGCCTCTACCAGTCCGGGTTCAAGCTGGTCGAGAACCGGGTGAAGGTGCCCTTCGGCGACGTCGAAGCGGTGCGGCAGGCGCTGGAAAGCGATCCTGCCATCGGCATCGTCGTGATGGAGACGATCCAGGGCGGCGGCGGCATCGTCGAGGCGCCCGAGGGCTTCTGGCGGCAATTGCGCGCACTCTGCGACAAGCACGGCGTGCTCTGGGTCGCAGACGAGGTGCAATGCGGGCTCGGCCGCACCGGCCAGTTCTTCGCCTTCGAGCGCGACGGCGTCGTCCCGGACGTGACCGCCCTCGCCAAGGCGCTCGGCGGCTCCAAGGCGGCGATGGGCGCGATGATCGCCCGGCGCGATCTCTACATGAAGGCCTATGGCAAGCCGAAGACGGCGCTGATCCACGCCCAGGCCACCTTCGGCGGCATGGGCGAGGCCTGCGTCTCGGCGATCGAGGCCCTCAATGTCCTCTATGACGAGGACCTGATGGGCAACGCCAAGCACCAGGGCGACCATCTGATCGCGCGCCTCAACGAACTGCGCGCCAAGCACCCGACCCTGCTCAAGGAAATCCGCGGCCGCGGCCTGATGATCGGCGTTGAATTCCAGGACATCAGCGAGACCATGCCCTTCGGCGTCAAGCACATGGTCGCGCTGCTCGACGACAAGCTCAAGGGCTCGCTCTGCGGCTTCATCGGCGCGCTGCTGCTGAAGGATTACGACGTGCTCGTCGCTTTCACCGAGTACAACCGCAACGTCATCCGGCTGGAGCCGCCGCTGATCGTCACCCGCGAGCAGTGCGATCAGTTCATCGACGCGCTCGACGACCTGCTCTCGCGCGGCATCACCCGCATCGTCACCGACTATCTGCGCAAGGTCGCCGTCGCCAAGGGCTGAGCGGGTCGACCATACCACTTGCCGAAGGGCCGGCTCATGCCGGCCCTTTTGCTTTGGGCTGCATGTCCGGCCAGCCTTGACAGTGGGCCCCCAACCCCCAACTCTATGAACATGACGACGAAGCATCGCCTCGTTTTCCGGGTCGCCCCGATCGCGGAATCCTAGCCCCGGACTCGGCCCGAGCGCGCCCCGAGTCCAGGGGTGCCGTCGATGCTGTCTTTCGTCACCGCAGCACGACATCCAAGGCGTCTCCCCCCGAAGAACCTCCTGAACTTGCCGGTCGCGCTCTGGCGCCGCCGTCGTGCGCGTCATCGCAGGATACGAACCATGACCCAGTTGTCCCAGAAGACCCATCGCAAGCCGAAGATCGTCGTCGGCGAGATCGACCATGAGCGCCTGACCGGCCTCGCCACCACCGCGCTCGAGCGCATCCCGGAGGTCGCCGAAGAGCTGCTCGCCGAGATGGACCGCGCCAAGGTCGTCGCGCCCGGCAAGCTGCCGGCCGATGTCGTGCGCATGGGCTCCTTCGTCACTTTCGATTCCGACAGCGCCCAGCATCGCCGCGTCCAGCTCGTCTATCCGGGCGAGGCGGATATCGAGCAGGGCCGCATTTCCGTGCTGACGCCGATCGGCGCGGCACTGATCGGCCTTGCCGCCGGCCAGTCGATCGCCTGGACCGCCCGCGACGGCAAGAAGCACGTGCTGACGGTGACGGCGGTCGAGCAGCCGGAGCCCGCGCTCACGGCCTCGTAAGCCTGCTCAGGCGGCGGTGACCCGCCGCCAGAAGCTCGACGAGAAGGCCGGATCGACATGGCGCGCAAAGTCGCGCCAATGCGGGAACGAGGCCTCGAAGGTCGCAGCCGACATCCGCGCGTCCTTGTAAGGATTGACCCGCCCGCCAGCCTCGATCGCGATGCCGTCGAGGTCAGCGAACAGCTTCAGCGTCCGCTCGCCGCGATGCGGGAAATCGAGCGTCAACGTCGCGCCGGGGATCGGGAAGGACATCATTCCCGGCGACGGCACGTCGCCGAACAGCTTCAGTACGGTCAGGAAAGAGCTCTCCCCTGCCCTCAGCGTCAGCCGCAACATCGCCTCGACTGCTTCGCGCGCGCTCGCCATCGGCACGGCACACTGGAACTGGCGCAGTCCCCTTGGCCCATAGGCGCGATTCCAGTCGCGGACGCGGTCGAGCGGATAGAAGAACGGGCGATAGGCAATGCGCCTCGGCTCGGGCGTCCGCGGCTGGGCGGCGCGATAGAGCGCGTTGAAGGCGTGCAGGCTCAGCCGGTTGATCAGCGGGAATGGCGGCTTCAGCGGGAACGGCAGGGTCGGCCCGGACTTCGCCGGCGGCGCGTCGGACGCCGGTGCGTGGTTGGCGCGGAAGAACACGCCGCGTCCGAAATGCCCGCCGCTTGCGAGCGAATCCACCCAGGCGACGGTGTAGTCATGGGTCGCGTCCGAGGCCGCTGCGATCTCGAAGAAGCGGTCCAGCCCATCGAAATGAATCGCCTCCTGCAGCATCTCGGCGGAAGCGATCGGCATCAACTGCAGCTCGACGCGGGTGATCAGCCCGGTCAGCCCCATCCCGCCGATCGTGGCGGCGAAGAGATCGGCATTCTGCGTCGGCGTGCAGGTCAGGAGCGATCCATCGGACCGGGCAAGCTCGAAGCTGCGCACATGCCGGCCGAAGGTGCCGGCGCGATGATGGTTCTTGCCATGGACGTCGTTGGCGAGCGCCCCGCCGATGGTGACGAGGCTGGTGCCGGGCGTCACCGGCGGGAACCAGCCGGCAGGGACGCAGAGCTGCAAAAGCTCGTCGAGCAGCACGCCGGCCTCGCAGAGGACGACCCCGCTCTGCGTATCGAAGGAGAGGATGCGATCGAGGCGGCGTGCCACGATCAGCCCGCCGCCATCGTTCAGGCAGGAATCGCCATAGGAACGGCCATTGCCATAGGCGAGAACCGGCTGGTTGCGCTCACGCCCGGCGAGCCAGTCCGCTGGCTCGATCAGGGTGGTATTCCTGGCGTCCAGCCCGCCCCAGGAGCGCAGCGCGGCGCGCGCGTCGCTCACGGCAAGACCTTCGCTCCGACCATGATCAGCACGACGACCAAGCCCATCAGCTGGCTGCGCCAATCCCGGATCATGAACATCAGTGGATCGTCCGGCATGTTGCCGCGCCGGGCCAGGAACCACATACGCGCCATCTGGTAGAGAATGACCGGGCAGACCAGCCAGATCACCTCGGGATGGCGGTAGAGCTGCTTGACCGCGGCGCTGTCGACATAGAGCGCCATGATCAGCGCGCAGGTGCAACCCGACGCCATGCCGAGTTGCGAGAGCGCCTCGATATCCTCGGCCTGATAGCCACGGCCGGCCTTCTTCAGCCCGGACTGGTCATGGGTGATGCGCAGCTCGGCATAGCGCTTCATCAAGGCAAGGCTCAGGAACAGGAACATCGAGAAGGCAAGCAGCCAGGACGACACCGGGATCGCCGCCGCGGCATTGCCGGCGATGATGCGCAGCGTGTGCAGGGCGGCGAGGCCGAGCACGTCGACCAGCAGCTTGCGCTTCAGCACGAACAGATAGGCCAGCGCCAGGACGAGATAGGAGCCCCATGCCATCAGATAGAGATCCGGCCGGGGCAGCAGCGCCGTCAGCGCGCCGGAGGCGATCAGCAGGCCCGGGACCATCGCGTAGGCTTGGCCCTTGCTGATCTCGCCGGCCGCGAGCGGGCGCTTGCACTTGGTCGGGTGGCGCCGATCGGCCTCGACGTCGATGATGTCATTGAGCAGATAGATCGACGACGCCATCAGCGAGAAGGAAACGAAGGCGACGAAGCCATAAAGCAGCGCGTTCGAGGCAAAGACGTCGTGGTTGAGCAGGATCGGCACGAAGACGAGCCCGTTCTTCGCCCAATGATGCGGCCGCATCGCCCGAAGCATCGCCGGTAGAGCCATCGTCCCCGTTTTCGTCGCCAGCCGAACACATGACATGAGACGGCCCGGATTGTTCCGGGCCGCCCGCGCTCATGGCGTGCATTAATGCAACGGGAATCCTAATTCCGCGTCGACCGCAAATCTGCGACACCAGCCTTCTCGGATCATACTTAATTTTTAAATGCCCGCGTCAGCCAGCGGCCATCACCCGCATGATCCCCGCCTGCGGCTCGGCCCAGCGCAATTCACCCAGCCGCAGCATCGCGTTCACATGGGCGAAGACCTCGCTGAAGGCGAAGGAGAGCTGGTGCGGGTCGAGCGGCCGCGTGAACATCACCGGCACCAGTTCGGCGACCGAATGCGGCCCCTTGGCGACAGCACCTGCGATCAGCCGGCAGCGTTCGGCGTGATGGGCGGCGAGCGCGGCGCAGCGCTCGCCAAGGCCATAGAACGGCAACTGGTGCCCTGGCAGCACCAGCGTCCCCGGTGGTATCGCCCGCGGCAGCGTCGCGAGCGAGCGCAGATAGAGTCCCAGGGGGTCGCCTTCGGGATCGACGGCCCAGACGCTGATGTTCGGCGTGATCTTGGCCAGCACCTGATCCGCCGCCAGGAAGACATTCGCCTCGGGGCAGTGGAACATCAATTGCTCCGGCGCATGGCCGTCGCCAGCCAGCACGAAGAAGTCGCGTCCGCCGATCTTGAGCACATCGCCGGCGACGATGCGGGTGAAGGTCGGCGGCAGCGGCGTCACCTGCCTGAGATAGCCGTGCCCCAAAGTCGAGACGACCTGCGTCACCTCGGCCGAGAGCCCGTGGCGCAGATAGAAATCCTTGTAGACCGGCGCCTCCGCCGCACCCGGGCTGAGCGAGATGTTGAGGCAGCCGAGATAGCTGGTCTGACTGGTCAGAAGCGGCGTGCCGAAGCGTTCATGCAGCCATCCGGCGAGGCCGATATGATCGGGATGGAAATGCGTGACGAAGAGCCGGGTCAGGCGCTTGCCCGCCAGCGCCCCGGCCGTCAGCGCGAGCCAGGCCTGCTTGGTCGGTTCGTCGCCGATGCCGGTGTCGATCACCGCGAAGCCGTCGCCATCCTCGATCAGGTAGATGTTGACGTGGTCGAGCCGGAACGGAAGCGCGATCCTCGCCCAGAAGATGCCGGGCGCGACCTCGATCAGCTGGCCGGGCGCCGGCGGCTCGGGGAACGGAAAGATCAGGCCGTGCGGATCGGGAGCGTGCAATTTGGTCAGCCATGAACAATATCTGCAGGGTTCATAGCAGGCGGGGATCGCGCCAGACAACGGTTGTTAAGCCTCGCGCGGCAAGATTGCATGATGAGCGATTTCGACACCCTCCGGCGCGACTGGCTTGCCCATCTCGGCCATGAGCGCCGGCTCTCGCCGAAGACGCTGGAGGCTTATGGCCGCGACATCGACCAGTTTGCCACCTTCCTCACCCATCATCTCGATGCCCCGCCGTCGCTGAAGACCGTGGCGGCCCTGAAGCCGGCGGATTTGCGCGCCTTCCTCGGCTATCGCCGCCGCGACGGCGTCGGGAACCGCACGCTGATGCGCCAGCTCGCGGCACTGCGCTCGCTCGCCCGCTTCGGCGAACGCAGCGGCCGGCTGACCGCCGCCGCCTTCGCCGCGACGCGCGGACCGCGCCTGGGCAAGGGCCTGCCACGCCCGCTCGACGCCAAGGCCGCCGCCGCTGTCACCAAGGCCGACAGCCGCGCCGGCGAGGAGCGGCCCGATTGGGTTCTCGCTCGCGACGCCGCGGTACTCTCCCTGCTCTATGGCAGCGGCTTGCGTATTTCCGAGGCGCTCGGCCTCAAGCGCTCGCAGGCGCCGGTCAGTACCGCCGATGCGCTGACCGTGCTCGGCAAGGGCGGGAAGACCCGGATGGTGCCGGTGCTGCCGGTCGTCGTCGAATCGATTGCGGGTTATCTCGCACAATGTCCGTGGCGGCTGGCGCCCGAGGGACCGCTCTTCGTCGGCGTCAAGGGCGGCCCGCTCTCGCCCCGCATCATCCAGCTCGCGGTCGAGGGCCTGCGCGGCTCGCTCGGCCTGCCCGGCAGCGCGACGCCGCATGCGCTACGCCATTCCTTCGCCACCCATCTGCTCGGCCGCGGCGGGGACCTGCGCGCCATCCAGGAACTGCTCGGCCACGCCTCGCTCTCGACCACGCAGATCTATACCCGCATCGATTCCGCCCGCCTGCTCGCGGCCTATGATTCCGCTCATCCCCGGGCTCGGGGATAAGCCCCTTACCTTTGGTAAAATCGTCTTGATTCCGTCGCACGGACCGGCCATCAGGCCCGGCCTTCCCGAGGGAATCACATATGGCCTCAGCCGCACCAGACGTCACCGAAGACAACCAGCCGACCAGCAAGACCAACAAGCGCATAGCCCTTTTGATCGGCGTGCTCGCGCTCCTGCTCGCCTTCTCCGAAATCCTCGGCAAGAACGCCGAGCAGGACGCGCTCTCCAGGAACATCGAGGCCTCCAATCTCTGGGCCTTCTTCCAGGCCAAGACGATCCGCGGCACGACGCTGCGCACCGCCGCCGACGCGATGGAGGTCGAGCTCGCCGGCGCGACCGACCCGGCTGTGCGCGAGCGCCTGCAGAAGCGCATCGACGGCTGGAAGGCGACGATCGCCCGCTACGACTCCGAGCCCGAGACCAATGAGGGCCGCAAGGAGTTGATCGCCCGCGCCAAGGCCGCCGAAGCCCGGCGCGACATCTCCAGCGCCCGCGACGACAAATACGACATCGTCTCGGGCCTGCTGCAGATCGCGATCGTCGTCTCCTCCGCCGCGATCATCACCGGCGTTACCCTGCTCGCCTGGACCGGCGTCGGCTTGGGCGCGCTCGGGCTCGCGCTGATGGTGATTGCCGAAGTCGCGCCGACCGCGCTGTTCTAGTCGCACAGGGCGCGCGACCGCTCAGTAGTGGATCGCGCCCTTCGAACCGCCGCCGCAGGCGATGGCGTCGCCATTGATCGCGACGCTGCGCGGCGAAGCGAGGAAGGCGACGATGTCGGCGACCTCGGCCATGTCGACCAGCCGGCCGATCGTGACGTTTGCCGCCATGCGGCGCTCGACCTCTTCCGGCGCCAGCCCTGACGCCGCCACCCGGGCCGCGACCACGCCCGGCGTCTTCTCGGTCCGCGTCGTGCCGGGATGCACCACGGTGACGTTGATGCCTTGCGGGCCGAGCTCGTCGGCGAGGTTCTTGGTCAGCGCCGCCACCGCGACATTGCGGATCGAGCCGATCGTCGAGCCCGTCAGCCGCGCCGCCAGCCCGCTGATGTTGATGATCCGGCCCCAGCCATTGGCGGCCATCACCGGCGCCGCCTCGCGGGCCATCCTGAGATAGCCCATCACCTTGACGTTGACGTCGTCGAAGAACAGCGCGTCGGTGATCTCGGCGAGCTTGGGCGGCGTCGCCTGCCCGCCCGGCTTGGCGGCGGCGTTCACAAGTATATCGAGCCCGCCCAAAGCCGCGACGGTGCCGGCGACGACCGCCTTCACCGAGGCATCGTCCTGCGTGTCAACGGTGAGCCCGACGATCCTGCGACCGGTCTCCTGCGCCAGCTCGGCCGCAGCAGCGTCGAGTTCCGCCTGGTTGCGCGCGGCGATGACGACGTCGACGCCCTCCAGCGCCAATTGCCGCGCGATGGCGCGGCCGATCCCCTTGCTGCCGCCCGTAACGAGAGCGCGCTTGCCGGTCAGCATCAGATCCATGGTGAAGTCCTCTAAGGCAGGATGGCGGGGCACGCAGTTGCGACGGCCCCCGCGGTTTCGGGCGCATCCTGCGGGAGCCGCGCGGCCCGGTCCAGCGCGCCTGTCACACCCCTGCCCCGCCTCGTTTGCGAGGGTGCTTGACCAACTCATATCCCTGTGGTTATGAATTAACTCATAGCCAACGGGTTATCGATTGTGATGGCAGACGCCCACGACATGCTGTTCAGGACGCTCGCCGACCCGACGCGGCGCGCCATCTTCGAGCGCCTGTGCCGCGACGGGGAGCTGACGGTCGGCGCGCTGACCGCGCAGGCCGGTGTCTCGCAGCCCGCCGTCTCCAAGCATCTTGGCGTGCTGAAGCAGGCCGGGCTGGTGCGTGATCGCCAGGCCGGCCGGCAGACCCATTACAGCGCCCAGCTCGGCGCGCTCAGCCCGCTGATCGACTGGACCAGCCAGATGGCCGGCTTCTGGGAGGCGCGGTTCGACGACCTCGAAAATTTGCTCGCAAGGATGGATCAATGACCACCGCCACGCAGACCCGCTCCGTCATCGTCGAGCGCGAGATGTCCCACCCGCCGGAAAAGCTCTGGCGCGCCCTGACGCAGCCGCACCTGATCGCGGAGTGGCTGATGAAGAACGACTTCGCACCGACCGTCGGCCACCACTTCAACCTGCGCGGCGAGTGGGGCGGCGTGCTCGATTGCGAGGTTCTCGATATCGAGCCGAACCGGATGCTGTCCTATAGCTGGGACTTCGCCCATGACGATCCCGCCTTCAACCTGAAGAGCACGGTGACCTTCACGCTGACCCCGACGCCCACGGGCACGCTGCTGCGCATGGAGCAGGCCGGCTTCCGGCCCGAGCAGAAGCAGGCCTTCGGCGGCGCCAAAGCCGGCTGGCAGGAATTCCTGGGCAAGCTGGAAGAGCTGCTGGCCCGCGAAGCGTGAACGCTCGCCCCTGCCCTCATCTCAATAAGGAGGTTCCGTTGATCTGGAACGACGTCATCCGGCAGGGCCATCGCTGGCTTGCCCTCATCTTCACCGCGACCGTCATCGCCAATTTCGTCGCCATGGCGCTGGGGCCGCCGCCGGCCTGGATCGTCTATTCGCCGCTGCCGCCGCTCTTCATGCTGATGTTCTCTGGCCTCTACATGTTCGCGCTGCCCTACATCGCTGGCACGCGCGGCGCACGGGGAACTGGCAGCTAGGAGGAGTACAATGGGCGGCAAGACCTCGAAGACGGCAGCGAAGCCGAAAGCCGAAGGTGGGCAGCCCGTCCTGCTCTCGGGCGGCAATCCGCAGATCGCCAAGGGCTATGGCGAAGAACCGGTGCAGGCCTATATCGCCGCGATGCCGGACTGGAAGAGCGCTCTCGGCACTCGCCTCGATGCGCTGATCAGCGAGGCCATCCCCGGCGTCAGGAAAGCGGTGAAGTGGAACTCGCCGCTTTACGGCATGGAGGACAATTACTGGTTCCTCGGCATCCATGTCTTCACCAAGTATGTGAAGGTCGCCTTCTTCCGCGGCGCCGGGCTCGATCCGCTCCCGCCCGGCACCTCCAAGCAGAAGGAGGTGCGCTATCTCGACATCCATGAGGATGACGAACTCGACGAGGCGCAGTTCACCGCCTGGGTGAAGCAGGCCGCCGCCTTGCCAGGCGAGAAGATGTGACGACGACTACGAGGATATCGGCAACATGAAGCAGGTGAACGACAAGACCGGCTATGCAGCCTCGGCCTCCGAGCAAATCGATGCCCGGATCGCGGAACTGACCGACTGGCGCGGTGAGGCGCTCGCCAAGGTCCGCGCCGTCATCAGGCAGGCCGATCCCGAGGTCGAGGAAACCTGGAAGTGGCGCGGCGTCCCGGTCTGGGAGCATGCCGGCATCATCTGCACCGGCGAGACCTATAAGGGCGCGGTCAAGCTCACCTTCGCCAAGGGCGCCTCGCTCCCCGACCCCGCCGGCCTGTTCAATTCCAGCCTCGACGGCAACACGAGGCGCGCCATCGACATCCATGAGGGTGCTGCGATCAATGAGGCGGCGCTGACGGCGCTGATCCGCGCCGCTGTTGCGCTGAACACGGCCGGGAAGAAGAAATAGGCGGCGCCGTCATTGCGGGGAATTCGCGCCGCTCAGCCTGAAAAGAGCAAGTCCATCGGATATGGCAATGCGAGCATCGGCATATCGTCGCGGGCGGTGAATTTCAGGCGACGCGTCTCGATGTCGGTGTGGGAACCAAGCTCGCCGACCGCGCGACAACTGAACAGAGCAACAACATACTCAACCTGATCGCCATTCGGATAGGTATGGCGAAAATCCTTGCCGCCAAAAACACCAAGCAGCCTGGCGGTTTGCACGGAAAGTCCTGTCTCTTCGAGAACTTCTCGGCCAATCGCCTGCTCGGGCGTTTCTCCGGGTTCGATGCCTCCAGCGGGCAGGCTCCATCCTTCCCCGGATGCTTTCTCCTGCAAGAGAAGCCGTCCCTCATCATCCCTTATGACAGCAGCCACCGATGGAAGCAGTATGAGCTGCTGTCCGATCTTCGAGCGCAGGTGCCTGATGTAGTCCGATGACATAACGCTGCTCATGCCCAGCAATCTAGACGACGCAATTCCATGACACTTGGCGCTTGGCCGCCGCTGGATTGCTTCGCTACGCTCGCAATGACGCCAGAGCCGGCGGCACCCGTGGCCATTCCGGCCCCTGCCCGCGCAGCCGCTCCCAGGCCCGCGCCATTTGCAGCACGCCGAGATCGTCGAAGCGTTTTCCGGTGATCTGCAGGCCGATCGGCAGGCCGGATGCGGCCATGCCGGCATGGACCGAGATCGCCGGCTGGTCCGACATGTTGGCCGCCACTGTGAAGACGATGTGCTCGAAGGGCCGCTCGGGATCATGGATCGGCGAGGCCAGCTCGGCCGCGAAGCTCGGCACCGGCGAGACCGGCGAGAGCACATAGTCGAAGGGCTGAGCCGCCTTCAGCGCCGCATGGCGGATCGCCAGCATCTGGCTCATGCCGCGATGCACCTGCGCGCCGGTGAGCGAGCGTCCGCGCTCGGCCCAAGCGTAGATATAGGGCAGCACCTTGTCCTGTCGCTCGCGCGGCAGCGCACCGATCTCGGCCCAGGCGCGCTGGCGCCAGAAATCGTCGAGCCCGTCGAGCATGTCCTGCGTCAGGAAGGGCGGCGCCAGTTCGACGATCGCTCCCACTCTCCGAAAGGCATCGGCCGCCTTGGCGATCGCCGCCCTCACCTCCGGCTCGACCGGCAGGCCGATGCCTGCTTCGAGCTGGAGCCCAACCTTCAGCCCACGCGGCTCGCGCTCGAGCTCGGCCCAGGCGATCTCCTGCGGCGGCAGGCTCATCGGGTCGCGCTCGTCCGGCTTGGAGAGTTCGCGCATCATCAGCGCGGCGTCAGCGACGGTCCGGGTCATCGGCCCGGCGACACGGCCGTAATAGGTCGGATCGATCGGCACGCGCCCGAAACTGGGCTTGAGGCCGACGAGCCCGCACCAGCCGGCCGGCAGGCGGATCGAACCGCCGATATCGGTGCCGACATGGAAAGGACCGTAGCCGGCCGCGCCGGCCGCAGCCGCACCGGCCGAGGAGCCGCCCGGATTCTTCGAGAGGTCGAACGGGTTGCGCGCCAGCTCGTGGAAGCTCGACAGGCCGGAGGAGAGCATGCCGTAATCGGGCATCGTCGTCTTGCCGAGGATGACGCAGCCGGCCTCGCGCAGGCGCTGCGCCGGCGGTGCATCGACGGCTGCCGGGGCAAGCTCCATCGCCGCCGTGCCGAGCGGCACCGGCGTGCCCTTGGTCGCGATGTTCTCCTTGATCGTGCAGGGCACGCCGTCGAGCGGCAGCGCCTCGCCGCGGCGCCAGCGGCCCTCGCTTTCCTTGGCGGCGGCGCGGGCGCCATCGGGATCGTACGCGTAGAGCGCCTTCAGCGACGGCTCCCAGACCTCGATGCGCTGGATCACCGCTTCAGTGACCTCGACCGGCGAGAGCTCACGCGAGCGGAAGGCCCGGAGCATGTCGACGGCGCTGAGATCGGCGAACTCGATCATGAGTGGAACTCCGCATGCATAGTAAGATCAATCGCGAGAACGGCGCATCCGCGGATCAACCGCGTCGCGCAGGCCGTCGCCGAGCAAATTGAAGGCCAGCACCGAAAGCGCGATCGCCGCACCGGGGAAGATGGCGAGCCAGGGCTGCGCCGCCATGAAGGTCTGGGCCTCGTTGAGCATCCGGCCCCAGGACGGCGCCGGCGGCTGCGTGCCGAGGCCGAGATAGGACAGGCCGGCTTCGGCCAGGATGGCGAGTGCGAACTGGATCGTCGCCTGCACCACCAAGACACCGGCGATATTGGGCAGGACGTGTTGGCGCGTGATCGCCATCTCGGTCAGCCCGGCCGCGCGCGCCGCCAGCACATAGTCGAGCGCCCAGCATTGCAGCGCCGCTCCCCGGGCCAACCTGGCGAAATAGGGCAGGCTGAAGATCGCGATCGCGATCACGGCATTCATCATGCCGGGTCCCCAGACCGCGCTGATCATGATCGCCGAGAGCACCGCCGGGAAAGCGTGGCTGAAATCGGCCATGCGCATGATCAGATTGTCGAGGAGCCCGTCGCGACGGATCGCGGCGATCAGCCCGAGCGCGCTACCGATGGTCAGGCCGAGCCCGACCGCGCCGAGACCCACCGCCAGCGAATTACGCGCGCCGACCATGATCATCGAGAACACGTCGCGGCCGAACTGGTCGGTACCGAACCAGTGCTCGGCCGAGGGCGGCCGCAGGCGCTTGAGGATCGCCATCTGCGTCGGCTCATAGGGCGTCCAGAGATAGGAGATCAGCGCCATCGCGACGACGAGCCCGCCGAGCAGCAGGCCGCCCAGGAAGGAAGGCGAGGCCCACCAGCGCCGTGGGCGGGAACGCGGCGCGACCGCGCTCATGAAGCCTGCCTCAGCCGCGGATCGATCAGCCCGTAAAGCAGCTCGATCGCGAAGTTGATGAACACGACCAGCGCGGAGAACAGCATGACGAGGTCCTTGACCACAATCAGGTCATGCTGGGCGATCGACTGGAAGACGAGGCGCCCGAGTCCAGGCAAGGCGAAGACGTTCTCGATGATGATCGCACCCGCCAGCAGCACCGAGAATTGCAGGCCCAGCACGGTGACGACCGGGATCAGCGCGTTGCGCAGGACATGGCGCAGCATGGTCCGCCGCCGGCTGACGCCCTTGGCGCGCGCGGTGCGGACATAATCCTCCTGCATCGTCTCCAGCATGGCCGAGCGGGTGACGCGGGCGAGGATCGCCGCCTGCGGCAAAGCGAGCGCAACGGCCGGCAGCAAGAGCGAGCGTAGCGCCGGCCAGAACCCGGCCTGCCAGCCCGGAAAGCCGCCGGCCGGCAGCCAGCCGGCCCCAACGGCGAAGACCAGCACCAGCAGCAGGCCGAACCAGAAATTCGGGATGGCGAGCCCGGCCTGGGCGAAGACCATCACCGCGGCATCGCCGGCCCGGTTGTGGTTGGCCGCAGCGAGCGCCCCGAGCGGGATGCCAATGGCGGAGGCGAGCAGGATCGCCATCGACGCCAACGGCAGCGTCACCACCATGCGCTCGCCGATCAATTGCGTCACCGGCACTCGATAGGTGTAGCTGAGGCCGAGATCGCCGGTCACGAGCCCGCCGATCCAGGAGAAGAACCGCAGCAAGGCCGGCTGGTCCAAGCCCATCTCGGCCCGCAATGCCGCAAGCGCTTCCGGCGCCGCATTGAGCCCGAGCGTCACCGCCGCCGGATCGCCCGGCAGGATCTCCAGCACGAGGAAGATGACGATCGCCGCGCCGAGCAGCGTCAGGGCGAACGACAGCAATCGGCGCAGGAGATAGCCCGTCATCGCGGCAGCCTCAGCGCCAGCCCACCTCCGCCAGCGGCGTCAGCGGCAGCGGCCAGTCGGTCCACATGCCCTCCAGATCGGCTTTGGTCACGGTGATCTTCGGCAAGATGAAGAGGAAACCGTTCACCGCATCGCGCGCCAGCATGCGCTGGGCGTCGCCATAGAGCTTGTTGCGCTGCGCCTCGTCGACGGTGCGGTCGATCGTCTCGATCAGCGCCTTGAACTCGGGATTCCTGTACTGGAAGTAGTAGTCGTCGCGGGCGTAGTTGGCGATGTCGAGCGGCTCGGTATGCGAGATGATCGTCAGGTCGAAATCCCTGTTCTTGAATACCCGCTCCAGCCATTGCGGGAATTCGAGCGGCTCGATCTTCGCGGTGATGCCGACCTGCGCGAGCAGCGCCGCGACGATCTCGCCGCCGCGCCTGGCATAGGCCGGCGGCGGCAAACGCAGCGTGCATTCGAAGCCCTTCGGGAAGCCGGCAGCCGCCAGCAGGGCCTTAGCCTTGGCGAGATCGACCGGGTAAGTGCCGGTCAGGTCGACATAGGCCGGGTGCAGCGGCGAGAAGTGGCTGCCGATATAGTCGAGATCGAAGCCGTAGATGCCGAGCGCGATCGTCTTGCGGTCGAGCACATGCGAGATCGCCTGGCGCACCCGGACATCGCTGAACGGCGCCTTGGCGTTGTTGATGGCGAGGATGGTCTCGCCCTCGGTCTTGCCGAGCGTGACCTTGAGCTTGGGATCGGCCTTGAGCTGCGGGATCGCTTCCGGCGCCGAGAGATTGGTGAAGACGTCGATGTCGCCGGCGCGCAGCGCTGCGACCTGCGCCTGCGGATCGGAGATGAACCGGAAGACCGCCTTGGCGAGCGCGGGCTTGGTGCCCCAATACTCGTCGTTGCGCGCCAGTTCGAGCCGGTCGCCGCGATTCCAGCGCGCGAACTTGAACGGGCCGGTGCCGACCGGATTCGTCTTGTTGTTCGCCGCCGTCGCCGGGGAGACGATGATCGCATCGCCCCAACTGAGCCCGTAGATGAAATTCGCCGTCAGCTGCTTCAGCTTGATGATGACGGTGACAGGATCGGGCGCCTCGATGCTCTCGATCGGCGTGAAGATCCAGCGCTGGGCATTGGTCGAATCGGGCGCGACCGCGCGCTCGAAGGAGAACTTCACGTCGCGCGACGAGAACGGCGTGCCGTCATGGAAGCGCGCATTCGGCCGGAGCTTGAAGGTGTAGGTGAGATTGTCGGGCGCGAGCGTCCAGCTCTCGGCCAGCGCCGGTACAAGCTTGCCGGTGCGCTCCATCGCCACCAGCCCCTCGAAGATGTTCTGCAGCGTGACTTCGCGGATCGCCTGCGCCGCGCCCGAGGTCGGATCGAGCGTCGGCGGCTCCAGCGTCATGCCGATGGTGACGCTGTCCCTGGCCTGCGCGAGCGCGGCGAGCGGAAGCTGGGTTGCGAGCGCGGCAAGGCCCGCTCCCGCCAGAAGATCGCGCCGCGTCGTCATCGTCCCGCCTCCATGTCGTTGCGGCGCAAGATGGCGCGGGAGATGGGAGCGAGGCAAGTGCAGTGAAGGGCGCGGGATCCCCTCTCCCGGATGGGAGAGGGGTAGGGGTGAGGGACCGCCGTTGATTAATAGGGCGAAGCGGCGACGTTGCGCCTTCTGCGGACAGGGCAGGCCCTCATCCCTGCCCTTCTCCCACACGGGAGAAGGGTTCCCTGCGCCTCAAATTGCCAACGCTGGAAATCAAACAAAATAATCCGGATAGCTCGCCTTGAGATGCACGAGGTCGGGTAGCAGCGTGCCGAGATGCTGGCGCATCGCGACCACCGCGGCGGGAGCATCGTGCCGCCTGATCTCGTCGACGATGGCGAGGTGCTCGCGGATCACCATCGCCATCCGCCCCGGCACCGGCAGCGTCATCCGCCGGCAGCGATCGATCTGGCTTTTGGCTGCCTGGGCGAGCTTCCAGACCCCGGGATAGCCGGCGATGTCGGCGAGCGCCTCGTGGAATTCCTCGTCGGCGAGGTGGAAGTGCTCCTGGTCACCAGCCTCATGCGATTCGTGCAGCACGGCGATCGTCGCATCGAGCCTTGCGATATCATCCGCACTCGCCGTTCGCGCCAGTACCTCGACCGTGGCGCATTCCAGCGCCTGGCGGATGAACACCGCCTCGGGGATCGCGCCCGTCGGGATGCGGGCGACGAAGGTGCCGGCCTGCGGGAAGATCTCGACCAGCCCCTCTTCCTTCAGCCGAATCAGCGCCTCGCGCACCGGCGTTCGGCTCATGCCGAAACGGGCGGTGAGATCCTTCTCCGAGAGCGGCACGCCGGGCCGCAGCACCATGTCGAGGATTTCGCGACGAAGCTCGTCCTGCACGACGGAGGCGGCCGTGGCGCGCCCTGCCGACGCCCCGGCCAGACGCTGCGGCTTGCGCTCGCGGCGCGAGGCACCAGCCTCGCCTATCCCTAACGCCTCCGACATCGTCCTATCCCGGCCATGATCACTCCCTTATTGGACCACGATGCGCGCTCCGCGGCCAACCAGGGCGTACCACGGTCGGGCAGCGCATACTAGTATATTAGTATATTGACATCACCAGCGCCGGCCCTATGGTCCGGCCCGATAGAGGAAACGCCAGCGATGCTGCTGCACGACGATCGTCTTCTGCCTGCCGAACCGGTGACGCGCGGCATTGCGCGCCGCCTCTATGCCGGCGTCCGCGACCTGCCGATCATCTCGCCGCACGGCCACACCGATCCGCGCTGGTTCGCCGAGGACAAGCCGTTTCCCGATCCGGCGACGCTGTTCGTCAAGCCGGACCACTACATCTTCCGCATGCTCTATTCGCAGGGCATCAGGCTCGAGCAGCTCGGCATCGCCCGCAAGGATGGCGGCGAGGTCGAGAGCGATCCGCGCAAGATCTGGCAGCTCTTCGCCAGCAACTGGCACCTGTTCCGGGGCACGCCGACGAGGCTCTGGTTCGAGCACGCCGCCTTCTCGATCTTCGGCATCACCGAGCGCCTCTCGGCCGAGAGCGCCGACCGCATCTATGACCGCATCGCCGAGCAGCTGGAGCAGGACGCGATGCGTCCGCGCGCCCTGTTCGAGCGCTTCAAGATCGAGGCGATCGCCACCACAGAAGGCGCGCTCGATCCGCTGAATTGGCACGACATGATCCGGGAGTCTGGCTGGGGCGGTAAGGTCGTCACCGCCTATCGCCCCGACAGCGTCGTCGACCCCGAGTTCGAGGGCTTCAAGAGCAATCTCGAGCAGTTCGGCGAGCTGACCGGCGAGGATGTCACCAGCTGGAACGGCTATCTTGAAGCCCATCGCAAGCGCCGCGGCTATTTCATCGAACGTGGCGCGACCTCCTCCGACCATGGCCATGCCACGGCCCGCACCGCCAACCTGACTCCGGCCGAGTGCGAGAAGCTCTTCGCCAAGATCCTGAAGGGCAAGTACTCGGCCGAGGATGCCGATCTCTTCCGCGGCCAGATGCTGACCGAGATGGCGAAGATGAGCCTCGATGACGGGCTCGTCCTGCAGATCCATCCCGGCTCCTACCGCAACCACAACCCGCATCTGTTCGAGCAGTTCGGCCGCGACATGGGCTCCGACATCCCGCGCGGCCTGGACTATGTCTCGGCGCTGAAACCCTTACTCGACGCGGTCGGCAATGAGCGCAACCTCACCGTCATCGCCTTTACCCTCGACGAGACCAGCTATTCGCGCGAGCTCGCCCCGCTCGCCGGCCACTATCCGGCGCTGAAGCTCGGGCCGGGCTGGTGGTTCCTCGATGCGCCCGAGGCGATGCTGCGCTTCCGCGAGCTCACCACTGAGACCGCCGGCTTCTACAATACCGTCGGCTTCAACGACGACACGCGCGCCTATCTCTCGATCCCGGCGCGCCACGACGTCGCCCGCCGGATGGACTGCCACTACCTCGCCAGGCTCGTCGCCGAGCACCGTCTCGACGAGGACGAGGCTGCCGAAGTCGCCCACGATCTCGCCTATCGCCTGGCCAAGGAGGCCTACCGGCTGTGACCAGCGCTACCAAGACCATCGACGAACGCCAGGCTGCCCACCCGCGCGATGTGCGCAGCTACGACACCGAGGCGCTGCGCCAGGACTTCCTGATCGAGCGCATCTTCGTGCCCGGCAAGATCGCGCTGACCTACAGCCATTACGACCGCATGATCGTCGGCGGCGCGATGCCGGCGGCCAAGCCGCTGACGCTCGATCCGTTCCCGCCGACCGGCACGCCCTTCTTCCTGGCGCGCCGCGAACTCGGGGTGATCAATCTCGGCGGCGCCGGCTCGGTCACCGTCGACGGCGAGCGTTTCGACCTGCCCAATCTCGACGCGCTCTATGTCGGGCTCGGCGCGAAGGAGGTTTCCTTTGCCAGCGCCGATCCGGCCAATCCGGCCAAGTTCTACCTGACCAGCGCGCCGGCGCATCGCGAGGCCAAGCACCAGCTCATCCGCAAGGACGACGCCAACACCATCCATCTCGGCGCGAGCGAGACCTCGAACAAGCGCACCATCCGGCAATACATCATGCCGAACTCGACCGGCACCAACCAGCTGGTGATGGGCATGACGGCGCTGGAGCCGGGCTCGGTCTGGAACTCCATGCCCTGCCACACCCATACGCGGCGGATGGAGGCCTATCTCTATTTCAACCTCGACCCGGCCCACCGCGTCTTCCACTTCATGGGCGAGCCGCAGCAGACCCGCCATCTCCTCGTCGCCAACGAGCAGGCGGTGATCTCGCCGAACTGGTCGATCCATTGCGGCTGCGGCACCTCGAACTACGCGTTCGTCTGGGCCATGGCCGGCGACAATGTCGAATTCACCGACATGGACGCCGCCCCGGTGGAGACCCTGCGCTGATGGCGACGGCCTCGCCCTTCTCGCTGGACGGCCGCACGGCGCTGGTCACCGGCGCCAATACCGGCATCGGCCAGGGCATCGCGCTGGCATTGGCCGAGGCCGGCGCCAAGGTCGTTGCCTTAGGGCGCTCCAGCATGGCGGAGACGGAGAAGCTAATCGCGGATGCCGGCGGCACCTGCCTTTCGCTTCAGGCCGATCTCCAGCAGGAGGGCATCGCAGCGCGGGTGATCGAGCAGGCTGAGGCGCTCGCCGGCCCGCTCGACATCCTCGTCAACAATGCCGGCATCATTCGCCGCGCCGACGCGCTCGATTTCAGCGAGAGCGACTGGGACGAGGTGATGAACCTCAACCTCAAGGCCAATTTCTTCCTGGCCCAGGCCTTCGCCAAGGCGGCGCTCACCGCCGGCCGCGGCGGCCGGATCGTCAACATCGCCTCTCTGCTCTCCTTCCAGGGCGGCATCCGCGTCGCCTCCTATACGGCGAGCAAGAGCGGGCTCGCCGGCCTGACGCGGCTGCTCGCCTGCGAATGGGCGGGCAAGGGCATAAACGTCAACGCCATCGCGCCCGGCTATGTCGAGAGCAACAATACCGAGGCCCTGCGCGCCGACCCCGACCGCAACGCCGCGATCCTCGCCCGCATCCCGGCCGGGCGCTGGGGCAAGCCATCCGATATCGGCGGCGCGGCGGTGTTCCTGGCGAGCGATGCCGCAGCCTACATCCATGGTGCGATCCTTCCCGTCGACGGAGGCTGGCTGGCCCGATGAGCGACCGTCTCAACTCCTTCTTCCAGCATGATGCCGAGATCGCCTGGGAGCCGACCGAGCCCGGCGTGAAGCGCAAGATCATGGCCTATGGGCCGGACCTGATGGTGGTGCGCGTTGCCTTCGAGCAGGGCGCCGTCGGCAAGGCGCATCAGCATCCGCACCGCCAGGCTTCCTATGTCGAAAGCGGCGTTTTCGACGTCACCATCGATGGAAAAACCAGCCGGCTTTCGGCGGGCGACAGCTTCTTCGTGCCCGAGAATCTCGTCCACGGCGTCGTCAACATCGAGGCCGGGCAGTTGATCGATTCCTTCACGCCGATGCGGACGGAATTTTTGTGAGAGATCGCCGCGCCGGCCGTGCCGGCGCGGCTCCCGCCTGGGGACAAGAACGACCGGAATAAGCCGGCTATCTTTTTGGGGAGAGGACAAGACCATGTTCAATCGACGCAGTTTCTCAGCACTCGCCGGCGTCGCCTTCGCCGCGCTGCTCGCGACTTCGGCTCAGGCGCAGAACGTCACCCTGCGCTCGACCGACATCCACCCGACCGACTATCCGACGGTCGAGGCCGTCCGCCACATGGGCAAGCTGCTCGATGAGCGCACCCAGGGGCGGATCAAGATCAACGTCTTCCACTCGGCCCAGCTCGGCCAGGAGAAGGACACGATCGACCAGACGCGCTTCGGCGTCATCGACATCAACCGCATCAACATGGCGCCGTTCAACAACCTGATCCCGGCGACCAATGTGCCCTCGCTGCCCTTCATCTTCCGCTCGGTCGAGCACATGCGGAAGGTCATGGACGGCAAGATCGGCGACGATCTGCTCAAGGAGTTCGAGAAGCACGACCTGATCGGCCTCGCCTTCTACGATTCCGGCTCACGCTCGTTCTATAATTCCAAGCGCGCCATCAACACGCCCGCCGACATGAAGGGCATGAAGATCCGCGTGCAGCAGTCCGACATGTTCGTCGCGCTGGTCTCGGCGCTCGGTGCCAACGCCACGCCGATGCCGTTCGGCGAGGTCTATTCGGCTCTGCAGACCGGCGTCATCGACGGCGCCGAGAACAACTGGCCCTCCTATGAATCGACCCGCCATTTCGAGGTCTCGAAATTCTATTCGGTGACCGAGCACTCGCTCTCGCCGGAAGTGCTGGTGATGTCGAAGAAGAGCTTCGAGAAATTCAACGCCGCCGACCAGGCGCTGATCAAGGCCGCCGCCAAGGAATCGGTCGCCAAGATGCGCGAGCTCTGGGACGCCCGCGAGAAGGCCTCCGAGGCCAAGGTCAAGGCCGGCGGCGCGCAGGTGAACGCGGTCGAGAAGCAGCCCTTCATCGACGCGATGAAGCCGGTCTACGACAAGTTCGTCACCGACGCGAAGCTCAAGGAAATGGTCGCCGCCATCCAGGCGGTAAAGTGAGCTGACGACCGGGGCGGCTTTTTTAAGTCGCCCCGTTTTTCAAAGCCCTCATCCTGAGGAGCGATCGCAGATCGCGTCTCGAAGGATGCTCCAATCGCCTCCTGGAGCATCCTTCGAGACGCCGCTCAGCGGCTCCTCAGGATGAGGGCTGAGCACAAGCAACCGACATCATTTTCGGACATCCCATGCACGCCTTCACCGCGCTTCTGACGCGCCTCGGCGCCAAGCTCAGCCTCTACGCCCTGTTCACCGCCGGCGCCGGCCTCGTCCTGATGACGATCATGGTCGCCTGGGGCGTGTTCGGCCGCTATGTCCTCAACGATACGCCGATCTGGGTCGAGGCCGGCTCGCTCTTCCTGATGTCCTGGTTCATCCTGCTCGGCGCCGCCGTCGGCGTGCGCGAGAGCGACCATCTCGGCTTCGAAGTCGGCCTCGTGATGTCGCCGCCGCCGGTGCGCGCCGCGCTGATCCTGATCGGCGAGGGCCTCGTCTGCGCCTTCGGGATCGCCATGCTGGTCTACGGCACCCAGCTCGCCGCCGGCACCTGGAGCGACCGCATGCCGATCATCGGCATCTCGCGCGGCTGGGACTATGTCCCGATCGCCGCCGGCGGCGCGCTGATCGCGCTGTTCGCGCTCGAGAAGATGCTGCTCTTCGTCACCGGCGAGAAGCAGGCCCCGCTCGGCTTCGGCCATTTCGGCTCCGAGCAGGAGGTCTGAACCATGGAACTCTGGGTTCTCTTCGGCACCTTCTCGCTGCTTCTGCTGATCGGCGTGCCCGTTGCCTTCTGCCTCGGCATCGCCTCGGTCGCGACCGTCGTCTATATGGGCCTGCCGCCCGTCGTCGTCTTCCAGCAGATGAATTCCGGCATGAACGCCTTCGCCATGATGGCGATCCCGTTCTTCATCTATGCCGGCGACCTGATGATCCGCGGCGGCATCGCCGAGCGGCTGATCCAGATGGCGGCGAGCCTGGTCGGCCATCTGCGCGGCGGCCTCGGCCAGGTCAATGTCGTCACCTGCACGCTCTTCGGCGGCATCTCGGGCTCGGCCGTCGCCGATGCTTCGGCCGTCGGCGGCCTGATGATCCCGCAGATGAAGAAGCGCGGCTACGACGCCGACTACGCCGTCAACGTCACCGCGAATGCGGCGATCATCGCGCTGCTGATCCCGCCCTCGCACAACATGATCATCTATTCGCTCTCGGCGGGCGGAAACCTCTCCATCGCCGACCTCTTCACCGCGGGCGTCATCCCCGGCCTGCTGCTCTGTGCCGCGCTGATGTTCGCCGCCTGGGCGGTGGCGGTGAAGCGCGGCTATCCGCGCGAGCCCTTCCCCGGCCTTGCCGCCGTCGGCCGCTATGTCGTGCTGGCCCTGCCCGGCATTCTGCTGATCGGCATCATCTTCGGCGGCGTCCGCTCCGGCGTCTTCACCGCGACCGAATCCTCCTGCGTCGCCGTCGTCTACGCCGTCCTCGTCACCATCCTGGTCTATCGCCAGCTGACCTGGACGGCCTTCGTCGAGGCGACGCTCGGAGCCGTGCGCACCACCGCCATGGTGCTGCTGGTGATCGGCGCGGCCGGCTCCTTCGGCTGGCTCATGGCCTTCCTGCAGGTGCCGCAGGCGACGATCGCGGCGATGAAGGCGGTCTCGGACAATCCGATCGTCATCCTGCTGATGGTCAACATCATCCTGCTGGTGCTCGGCACCTTCATGGACATGGCGCCGATGATCATCATCTGCACGCCGATCTTCCTGCCGGTGGTCAAGGCCTTCGGCGTCGACCCGATCCATTTCGGCGTGATCCTGATCCTGAATGCCGGCATCGGCCTCAACACCCCGCCGGTTGGCTCGGTGCAGTTCGTCGCCTGCGCCATCGGACGCATCTCGATCGGCGAATCCATGCGCACGATCTGGCCGTTCTACGGCGCCTCTGTTGCCGTGCTCCTGCTCGTGACCTATGTGCCCGGCATCTCCCTCTGGCTGCCGAGGCTGTTCCATTGACCCGTCTGTCCTCCGCCACCCTTGCCTCGCTTCCGGCCACCGTAAGGCGGCCGGGCTATGACCGCGGCAAGCTCAAGCCCGGCATCGTCCATCTCGGCCTCGGCGCCTTCACCCGCGCCCATCTAAGCGAGTTCACCGACGACGCGCTGGAAGCCGAATTCGGCGCCTGGGGCATCACCGGCGCCAGCCTGCAGCGGCCCGACCAGCGCGACCGGCTCAAACCCCAGGACGGGCTCTACACTTTTCTGAAGCGCGCGCCCGCCGGCCCGGAACTGCGCGTCATCGGTTCGGTGCTCGACATCCTCGTCGCGCCCGAGAGCCCGCAGGCGCTGGTCGCGAAGCTCGCGGCGCCGGAGACGAGGATCGTCTCGCTCACCGTCACCGAGAAGGGCTATTGCCACGATCCCGCGACCGGCAGGCTCAAGGCCGACCATCCCGACATCGTCCACGATCTCGCCAATCCCGATGCGCCGCGCTCGGCCGTCGGCCTGATCGTCGCTAGCCTCGCCGCGCGCAAGGCCGCCGGGCTCGGCCCCTTCACCGCCCTCTGCTGCGACAACCTACCGTCCAACGGCCATGTCCTCGCCGGTCTCGTCCGCGACTTCGTCGCGCTGCGCGACGATCAGCTCGCGGCCTGGATCGAAGCCAACGGCGCCTTCCCCTCGACCATGGTCGACCGGATCGTGCCCGCCACGACCGAAGCCGATATCGCCGAGGTCGCCGGCCTGCTCGGCCTCGACGATGCCGCCCCGGTGATCGGCGAGCCTTTCCGGCAATGGGCGGTCGAGGATGTCTTCGCCGCCGGCCGCCCGCGCTGGGACGCGGTCGGCGCGCAGATGGTCTCGGAGGTCGCGCCCTTCGAGTTCATGAAGCTGCGCATGCTCAACGGCGCCCACTCCTCCTTGGCCTATCTCGGCTATCTCGCCGGGCACGAGACGGTCGCGGCGGCGAGCGGCGATCCCGTCTTCGCCCGCTTCCTGCAAGGCCTCTGGAGCGAGATCATCCCAACCGTGCCGGCCCCGCAGGGCGTCGACCTCAAGACCTATGCCGGCGACCTGCTCGCCCGCTTCCAAAACCCGGCGATCAAGCATCGGACCTGGCAGATCGCCATGGACGGCTCGCAGAAGCTGCCGCAGCGCCTGCTCGGCACAATCCGTGAGCGATTGAAGGCCGGCGCGCCGATCGATCATCTCGCCCTCGGCGTCGCCGCCTGGATGGCCTATGTCACCGGCACCGACGAGACGGGCGCCGCAATCGACGTGCGCGATCCTTTGGCGGCCGAATTCGCGAC
Organism: Allobosea sp. NPDC003192; assembly: GCF_050275675.1. Taxonomy (NCBI): domain Bacteria; kingdom Pseudomonadati; phylum Pseudomonadota; class Alphaproteobacteria; order Hyphomicrobiales; family Alloboseaceae; genus Allobosea; species Allobosea sp. NPDC003192. The sequence goes on along the minus strand of NZ_JBNNPK010000013.1, from coordinate 109,539 downwards.
CCGCGCCAAGACTGCCGGCCGCAATGCCGGGGCGCTGAGCGAGGCTCTGTTCGGCATCGGCGCGATCTTCGGCGACGACCTGCCGCGCGAGCGGCGCTTCACGCAGGCGGTGGCCGGGCATCTCGACAGCTTGTTCCAGAAGGGTGCGAAGGCGACGGCCGCGGCGTTGGGTTGAAATACTCAACGCTGCCTCGCCAAGCGCGGGGAACCCTCTCCTGGAAGGAGAGGGCAGGGTGAGGTGTAGACGGTTGGACCAGTTCCGCGAGCGCTGACCGCGGCTGCGTTGCGGCCAACGTTTCCGCTTCGAACACCTCACCCCTACCCCTCTCCTTCCAGGAGAGGGGATCCCGCGGCAAGACGACAGTGGCGAAGAACTCTTGATCCCTGCCCCGCCCTGGCGCCAGATACAGGCGATGTTCGCCCTCATCGCGAAAGCCCTGACGACCAGCGCCCTCGCCGCGCTGCTGCTCCTGCCCTCAGGTGGAGCGAAGGCCCAGGCGCAGCCGGCCGCGACCTATGTCGTGCCAAACTACTGGGACCCGAATGTCAGGATCGAGCGGCCGGATCCCGGCCCGCCGCGGGTGATCCGCTTCCTGACCGACGATGACTTCCCGCCGATGCATTTCGCCACGCCCGAAGGCGGCGTCACCGGCTTTTCGGTCGAGCTCGCCCGCGCAGTCTGCGAAAAGCTGGTGCTGAGCTGCACCATCCAGGCGCGCCGCTTCGACACCTTGCTTGATTCGCTCGCCGAGGGGCGCGGCGATGTCCTCGCCGCCGCCATTCCCGTCACGAGCGAATTGCGCTCACGCTTCACCGCCAGCCAAATCTACCATCGCTCGCCGGCTCGGCTGCTGACGACGCGCGGCAATGCCCGCACCGATCTCGAGCTGGTCGGCTTGCGCGGCACGCGTGTCGCCGTGGTCGCAGGCACCGCGCATGAGGCTTTCCTCGAACGCCTCGCGCCGTTCATCCAGCGCCGCACAGCGCCAGACCTCCAGGCGGCCCTTGCCCTGCTGCGCAGCGGCGATGCCGAATATGTCTTCGGGGACGGGGTCGCACTTTCGCTGACCATCGCCGGGCGCGGCGGCAGTGAATTCGCCTTCGCCGGCGGCCCTTATCTCGAAGCGCGCTATTTCGGCGAAGGCGTCGGCTTCCTGCTGCGCAAGGACGATCTCGCCTTGAAGCGGGCGATCGATTACGCGCTGCAGGGCCTGTGGGACGATGGCACCTATGCCAGGCTGTTCATCCGGTTCTTCCCGGTCAGCCCGTTCTGAGCCTCATCCCTGGCAGGCTGGCTCGGCTTCGCCAGCCGCCCTTCCTCGGCCTTGTAGAAGAACTGCGAGGCGACGAGCCAGCCCTTGAGTGGCCGCAAGGGCGGAATGCAGGTCAGCAGCACCAGCGGCAACGTCGTGACCAGATGCACCCAGGTCGGCGGGCTGTAGGTGAGCTCCAGCCAGAGCGGGAAGGCGACCGCCGGCACGCAGACGAACATCATCACGAAGAAGGCCGGGCCGTCCGCCGGATCGGCGAAGGAATAATCCAGCCCGCAAGCCTCGCAGCGCGGCTTCAGCGTCAGGAAGCCGTCGAAGAGCTGGCCCTCTCCGCAACGCGGGCAGCGGCCGCGCAGGCCGGTCTTGAGCGGAGACAGCGCCGGCCAATGTTGATGTGCCATGTCGTCCTCCAATCGGCGGATGCAACATGATTGACTGCATTCACCTGAGATTGAAAGCTACATAGCGCCGATATTGATTGCAGTCAATATTTGGCGACATGCAACACTGTCGCAGGCCATGCGCTTGGCCAGCGACCCCAGCGGCCAGCGCGCGCCGACTCGCCTCGGAACCCCCATCGTCATCCTGGTCAAGCCGCGAAGCGGCCCGGGACGAGCTTCGCTCGCCCAGGATGACGAGGGCGGCTCCGTCCGAAGTCACCACACTCTACAGCGCCCGAGCACTCACCTCCGGCGCCTGTTCCAGCGCATGCGCCATGAAGGCGAGTGCATCGCCGAGCGCCTTGCGGCTGATCGGCCCGCCCAGGCAGATGCGGGCGGCCTCCGGCGCCGGTCCCTTGGCGGCGAAGGCATCGCTGGCGACGATACCGATCCCGGTCGCCTGCATCTGCGCGACGAAGGCAGCGCGGGTCCAGGGCTGGGGCAGTTCCAGCCAGAGATTGAAGCTCAGCGGATCGGTGCGGTGGAGGCCCGCAGGCAGGATCTCGGCAGCGAGACGCTGCCGCGCCGCCGTCTCTGCCCTGATGAAGGCAAGCAGCGCGTCGGCGCTGCCATCCTCGATCCAGGCCGTCGCCAGCGCCGCGGTCAAGGGCGAAGCCATGATGCTGCTGGCGCGCAGGGCCGCAGCGAAAGGCCAGCCGGAACGGAGATCCGGCACCAGCACAAAAGCGAGCCGCAGGCCGGCGCCAAGGCATTTCGACAGGCCGGCAATATGCCATGTCAGCTCAGGCGCGAGCACAGCGAACGGAACGGGCGCTGTCATCGGCACGAAGCCATAGGCATCGTCCTCGATGATCGCGACGCCATGCCGGCGGGCGATTCCCGCGATCTCCTCGCGCCGCCGCTCCGGCATGGTGATCGTCGTCGGGTTCTGCAGGACGGGATTGAGATAGAGGGCTTTCGGCTTCAGCCTTGCGCAGGCCTCGGCGAAATCCTCGGGGTCGAGCCCATCGCCATCCATCGCCAGTCCAGTCAGCGACAGGCCGAGCTGCGCACAGATCGAGCGGATACCGGGATAGGTCAGCGCCTCGCACAGCACGCTATCGCCCGGCTTCGCAAGACTGCTCAGGATCGCCAGCAGAGCCGCATTCGCGCCCGGCACCACGAAGAGCTGCTCGGGTGCCGGCGAAAGCCCACGCCGGCTGAGCCAGAGCCCGGCCGCCGCCTTGTCGGCCGGGGCGCCGCCGAGCGGCTGGTAACGTAGCAGGCTGACCAGCCGCTCACCGACCTCGGCCATGCCTTGGCCCAATCGGACGACCAATGCCGGATCATCAGGCTCCGGCGGCAAAGTCATGGAAAGGTCGACAAGCTCCGGCGCGGGCACTCGCGGGATGGAGCCTCTGTCCGGCACCTTGACCGGCACAGCCTTGACGAAGGTCCCTTGCCCGACCCGCGACTCGACCAGGCCGCGGCGCTGCGCCTCGACATAGCCGCGCGCCACGGTGGTGAAATCGACCGCAAGCGCCTCGGCCAACTTGCGTTGCGGCGGCAGTCGCTCCCCAGCCGCCAGCAAGCCCGCCGCGACATCCGCGGCGATGCGGTCCGCGATGGCGAGATAGCGCGGCCTGTCGCTTTGGGTCAGGTCCGGGAGCCAATCCATCGATGCGATCCGTCAAAGCGCAACACTGAATGGATTGACTGTATATTGTTGCAAAGTCGTTCTGTCACCTGCCCCGGACATCATGGGCGTGACCGGCAGCCCCATTCTCGCCAGCCTCCCTTGCCAGAAGGGAACCACTGAGGCCGACCGAGCAGGGAACCCGCACGATGTTCAACTCCAAGGCCCAAAGCCTTGCGCTGGCGATGGCGCTCCTGCTTGCAGCCGGCGCGCAGAGGGCGAGCGCCGAAACCCGCCCTGCTACCGGAAATCTTCTGCCGAAACCGCTGCTGTCGATGACGCCGCTCGACCCTGCGGCGGCACGGGAACGCGGCCTTGAGCGTCGCGAGTTCAACTTCGGCGACAAGGCGCTGAGCTTCACCAGCTACCTTCCTGCCGCCGCCAAGATCGAGACCGCGACGATCGACACCTCGGAGCCGCTGACCGGGATCGGTCGCATCAGGATCGTCGGCAAGATCGCCTTCCCGGATACGCCGCAGGTCGAAGCGACGATCACCGCTTTCCAGCTCGCCTCCGTCGCCAATCCCGCCCGTATCTGCGCGCATCAGGCGGAGCAGATCGGCTATTCGGTCGCGGCGAGCGCGACGACGAGCGATCTGGCGCAGGCGCAGGTCCTGGCCTTCGCCACACGTGACGGAAGGCGCATGCAGGGCGCTTTCGGCCAATGCTACGCGCGGGGCGATCGCCTCCTCTCGGTCTATGTCCTGATCGACCTGCGCGACGCCAAGGACAACGACGCAGCCAGAACGATTCTCAACCGCGCCCGCGACCTCGCGAGCCCGATCGTCGCCAATCTCGCCTTCGCGGACGAGCAGCCGAGCGGTTTCCGCGACGGGCTGGGCGAAGCCAAGTTGCGTGACCTTGGCCGCGATCTCGTCCTCGCCTTTCCGAAGAGCTGGCAGGTTGCGATCAACGATTTCACCGGCCACCTGCCAGCCGAGCTTCACCTGACGCGCACCAGCGGCGACAAGAGCCGCGGAGCGCTTTGGCTGGCGGCTCAGGAGCGGGCCGAGCAGCCGGACCTCGACAAGCTCGGTCCAGCGTTGATCGCCGACTATTTCGCTCAGCAGAGCAAGGATGCGCAGGCTCCGGTGCTTCTGGTCGCGGCCGAAGACCCGCTCTTCGGCAATGCCGGGATCGCGGCCCGAAGCTTCCGCTTCTCGCTCAAGGACAAGGCCGGCAAGGATGCCGGCGACATCCTCGCCATCCTGCTCTGGCACAAGAACAGGCTCTATGCCGTCAGCCTGTGGTTACCCTGGCCCGCATCCGCCGACGCCAACATCTTCTACTCGCGCCTGCCCGGCCTGACCGCTTACGACATGATGGCGACGCGGCTGCGCGCGCACCTGCTGGAGTAGGCGTCAGACGCCACCATGCCGGAAGATCGCGACCTCGGCATCCTCCGCCTCCGCCTCGGCCAGGACCTCGCGCAGCCGCGTCAACAACGATACCAGATCCTCCGGGTCGCCATCCTTGAAGGCGTCGGGCTGGCGCGTCTCCAGCGCCGCGACGGCCGCCTTGATGTCGCCGATCGCATCGAGTTCGGTCAGCGCCGCCTGTCTCTTCGCCCCGTCGAAGAAATACTGGCCGGTGACATCGTCCCATTTCCGGATCGGCACCGGCAGCGCAACCTCCTGCCCATAGGCCAGCGCGGTCATCGCCCGCGCGAGGCCGACGAGCCTCAACGCTTCCAATGGCGCGATGAAATCCTCGGTGAAGCCGGCCAGCGTCAGCGTTGTGCCCTTCGCCGGAGGCCTGCCGAAGGTCGCGAACAGCATCTCGGTCGCGAGTGCGACATGCCAGTGATAGCGCTCGATCTCCCTGCTCGCGAGGATGCGGTCGAGCCCGTCGGCGACGCGATCGCGCCCCTGGTTTCCGCCGAACTGCGCGATCTGCCTGGCGGTGCGCGTCAGCACCTCCTGCTTCAGCGCGGCATCCTGCGAGCCGAAGGCCCCGGAGATCGCGAGCGTCCCGGCGACGAGATAAGATGTCAGCGTGATCTCGGTCATGGCGGCTCCTATCCCTTGCAGGATCTGAAATTTGCCGCCGATTCGGCGCTTTATGTGACGATCTCGCCCCTGAAGGCCCAGCGCGTCATCCGGCGCTCGACCAGCGCGCAGGCGGCGTACATCAGGATGCCCATGATCGCGATGGCGAAGAGGCCGGCGAAGGTCGTGGCTGAGTCGTTTCGTGCGCCGGCCGAGAGCATCAGGAAGCCGATGCCGCGATTGCCGCCGACCGTCTCGGAGATCACCGAGCCGATGAAGGCGAGCGTCACCGCGACTTTCAGGCTGGCGAAGAGATAGGGCATGGCGCGAGGGACGCCGACCTTGGTCAGGATCTCCCATTGGCTGGCGCCGAGCGAGCGCATCACGTCGCGCATTTCGGGCTCGATCGTGGCGAGGCCGGTCGCGACGTTCACCACGATCGGGAAGAAGGAGATGACGAAGGCGGTGATGATCGCCGGCAGCGCCCCGACGCCGAGCCAGATCATCAGGATCGGCACGATCGCGACCTTGGGCACGGCGTTGAAAGCGATCAGCAGCGGGTAGAGCCCGGAATAGACGAAGGGCGAGGCGCCGACGGCAAGGCCGAGCAGCACGCCGAAACCGATCGCCAGCACGAAGCCGATCGCCGTCGTCCACAAGGTCTCCAGGCAGTATCTCAGCAGGATGTCCCAGCGCTGGACCATCACCTCGAAGATACGCGTCGGCCGCGGCGCCAGGATTTCCGGCACATCAAAAATGATGCAGGCGAGCTCCCAGAGCAGCAGCAGCCCGGCCATGGCGAGCCAGGGCATGGCGACGAGCAGGACCTGTCTCTGGCGGTCAGTCATGATCTTGGTCCTGCCGGGGTCGCATCACGCATGCTCCATATGGATGCGCTCGCGCAGGTCGTGGACGATGTCGACGAATTCGGCGGTGAAGGTCGTCTCCAGCGTGCGCGGCCGCGGCAGATCGATCTTGCTGATCTTGACGATCTTCCCGGGCCGCCGGCTCATCACATAGACGGTGTCGGCGAGGTAGACCGCTTCGCGCAGGTCATGCGTCACCAGCACGGCGGTGAAGCGCTTCTCCAGCCAGAGCGCCTGCATCACGCCCCAGAGCTCCTCGCGCGTGAAGGCGTCGAGCGCGCCGAAGGGCTCGTCGAGCATCAGGATCTCGGGCTCGTGCACCAGCGCCCGGCACAGGCTCGAGCGCTGCTGCATGCCGCCGGAAAGCTGCCACGGGAACTTGTCGCCGAAACCACCCAGGCCGACCGAGGCGAGCAGCGTCTCGACCCGCTCGATGTACTCGGCTTTATTGGCCCGGAACCGACGCTTGTGCGGCTCGACCACTTCGAGCGGCAGCAGGATGTTGTCGCGCGTCGTGCGCCAGGGCATCAGCGTCGGCGCCTGGAAGGCCATGCCGACGCCGCGGATCGGGCCCTTGACCGGCTGGCCATGGACCCGGACCTCGCCACCGCTCGGCGGCAGCAGCCCGGTGACCAGCTTCATCAGCGTGGACTTGCCGCAGCCGGACGGGCCAACCACGGCGATGAACTCGCCCTTGGCGATGTCGAGCGTCGCATCCTCCAGCGCCAGCATGCGCGAGGGGCCGCTGCCATAAGCGAGGCTGACCTTGCGCAATTCGACGAGGGGGGTTCCGGCCCGCACCCGCGAGCCCTCATCCTGAGGAGCAGCCGCAGGCTGCGTCTCGAAGGATGGTCCAGATGTCACGGGAGCCTCCTGAAGCATCCTTCGAGACGCCGCCCCTGACGGGACGGCTCCTCAGGATGAGGGCTGGAGTGGATTGTCACGTCGGCTACGGCGCGACCATGCGCTCCGCCTTGGGCGGCAGGAACTTGTTCGAGAACACCTTGTCGGGCGCCGGCGCGGCCGGCAGGCCGAAGGCGTCCGCGACGTCGGTGACCGAGCGGGCGAAGCGGGCCGGATCGACATCGCCCATGCCGTTCTCCTTCACGAACGGCGTCAGCACGTTCATCTTCAGCGACAAATCGAGGCGCTCGGCCTCCAGCTTCTCGTCGATCAGCGGATCGCGCTTCTTCACCGCGGCGAGACCGACGGCCGGATTGGCGGCGACTTCCTTCCAGGCCTTGGCGGTGGCGCGCAGGAAGCCCTTCACCACCTCCGGCTTCTCGGCGAAGGCCGGCGAGACGATGATGCCGTTGCCGTACACGTCCATCTTGTAGTCGGAGTAGTTGAAGGAGACGATGTCCTCCTGCTTCACGCCGCGTGCCTTCAGGTCGAGCACCGACGAGAAATAGTGGCCGCTGATGAAGTCGACCGTGCCCTGCACCATCGACTGCTCGCGCAATTGTGGCGTCAGGTTGACGTGATTGACGCTCTTGGCGTCGATGCCGACCTTCTTGGCGAAAGCGGGAAAGAGCCGGAACGACGCATCGAACACCGGCGCGCCAAGCTTCTTGCCGGCGAGGTCGGCCGGCTTGCTGATCCCTGTCTTCTTCAGCGTGTGCACGCCGAAGGGCGGGAAGTCATAGGCCATGAAGACGCAGAGGATCTCCTTGCCGGCATTCTTGGCGTTGTACTCGATCAGCGAGTTCACATCGGAGAAGCCGATGTCATAGGCGCCGGTGGCGACACGCTGGACCGCGCCCGCCGAGCCCTGGCCGGGGTCCATGGTCACGTCGAGCCCTTCGGCCTTGTAATAGCCCTTCTCCAGCGCCACCAGGAAGGGTGAGGTCGGTCCCTGGAACACCCAGTCGAGCGTGAACTTGACTGCGGTCTGCGCCTGAGCCGGCGACATCGCGCCCAGCGCCAGTGCCGCTGCGCCCGCCAAGGCGATACGGCGGGTGAATGCCCACGCCAAACCTTCGCCGGCCGGCTGCGAGCCGGACTGCCCCCACTTCACCTCACGAACCATCGAAGCCGACCCCTGCTTATGTTGTACGACGACGCTAGCGGGGCCCGGTTCGGAGTCAATCGAGTGGCCGGGGTTGTCTGCCGCTTTTTTGGGCGCGCTCATTCGTGCCGCAGGCAGGGCGACACCTTCCTGCTCAAGGCGGGCTCGCGCTGATGATCTTCAGCTTGAAGACATGCGGCCGGTTCGGCCTGGTCATGAAGCCGTAGTCGACCAGATCGAGCTTGTCCTGCGGCTTGAACCACGGGCGGAACTGCGGCGGCCGCGGCCGGCCGATCCAGGCATCGTTGCCGAGGAAGAGCACGTCGCGCGACAGAGTCTCCTCGAGCAGCAGCGCCGGGTTCTCCTTGTCCCAGTGGCAAACGCCGTTCTTGGGCCCGATCGGCCCACCCCGCCAGTTCCAGGTGTAGGCCGGAGCCTTGTTGGGCTCGATCGTTTCGTGGACCTCCAATGTGCCGGCATGCTTGCCGTTCACGCTATGGAACACGCTCAGGCGATCGGTTTTGACGATGACCTCCGACATGGCAAACCCTCGCGAGCTGCCCCGTCCCGGTTCCGAGCATAGACCGATCCCCGGCGAGCGGCAGCAGCCGAGAGCGAAACATGAGCCCGACGCGCGGTCGCCAGACCGTCGGCCTCATTGACGCAGCCCCCGCATATCTGCGAAACCGCGCCCTTCCCTGTCCTATCCTGCGAGACCTGAAGCCAAAATGCCCGCTTTCGAACCCGCGCTGATCGAAGCCGCCCGCGTCTCGGCCGCCTGGCCGTTCGAGGAAGCCAAGAAGCTCGTGGCGCGGCTGCAGAAATCGGGCAAGCAGGAGGCTGTGTTCGAGACCGGCTATGGCCCGTCGGGCCTGCCGCATATCGGCACTTTCGGCGAGGTCGCGCGCACCTCGATGGTGCGTCACGCCTTTCAGGTACTGACCGATGGCGCCATCCCGACCCGGCTGATCGCCTTCTCGGACGACATGGACGGGCTGCGCAAGGTGCCCGACAACGTCCCGAACAAGGAGCTGCTGGCGCAGCATCTCGGCAAGCCGCTGACCGAGGTGCCGGACCCGTTCGGCACGCATGACTCGTTCGGCCGGCACAACAATGCCCGGCTCTGCGCCTTCCTCGATCAGTTCGGCTTCGACTACGAGTTCAAGTCCTCGACCGACGCCTATCGCGCCGGCGAGTTCGACGCGACCCTGCTCAAGATGCTGGCCCGCTTCGACAAGGTCATGTCGATCATGCTGGCGACCCTGCGCGAGGAGCGCGCCGCGACCTATTCGCCCTTCCTGCCGATCCATCCGAAGACCCGGATCGTCATGCAGGTGCCGATCGAGGCGCGCGATGTCGAAGCCGGCACCATCACCTGGACCGATCCGCAGAGCGGCGAGCGCTTCACCACGCCGGTCACCGGCGGCCATGCCAAGCTGCAATGGAAGCCCGACTGGGCGATGCGCTGGGTCGCGCTCGGCGTCGACTACGAGATGGCCGGCAAGGACCTGATCGACTCGGTCAAGGTCTCCTCGCAGATCGCCCGCGCCATCGACGGCACCCCGCCGGAAGGCTTCAACTACGAGCTCTTCCTCGACGAGCAGGGCCAGAAGATCTCGAAGTCGAAGGGCAACGGCCTGACCATCGAGGACTGGCTGAGCTACGGCCCGCCGGAGAGCCTGGCGCTGTTCATGTATGCGCGTCCGCGCGAGGCCAAGAAGCTGCATTTCGACGTGATCCCACGCGCGGTCGACGACTACCTGCAGTTCCTCGGCGGCTATGACCGGCAGGACTGGAAGAACCGGCTCGGCAACCCGGTCTGGCACATCCATGCCGGCACGCCGCCGCAGCCGGAGGTCGTCGCCACCGGCGCGGGCGACAACGCGGTACGCACGCAGATCTCGTTCTCGCTTTTGATGAACCTCGTCGCCGTCGCGAACTCCGAGGACAAGGCGGTGCTCTGGGGCTTCCTGCAGCGCTATGCGCCCGGCATCTCGCCGCAGACGCATCCGCGGCTCGACGCGCTGGTCGGCTATGCGCTCGCCTACTTCAGAGACTTCGTGAAGCCGGCAAAGCATTATCGCCCGGCCGACGAGACCGAGCGTGCCGCCTTCACTGCGCTCGACGCCGCACTCGACGCGCTGCCCGCCAATGCGAGCGCCGAAGAGGTTCAGGATGCAGCCCTCGACGTCGCTCGCGCCATCCCGCGCTACCAGAACCTCACTGCCAAGAACGCGACTCCCGAGCGGCCCGGCGTCTCCGGCGACTGGTGGAAGGCGATCTACCAGGTGATGTTCGGCGAGGATCAGGGCCCGCGCTTCGGTTCCTTTGCCGCGATCTACGGGCTCGACAACACCCGCAAGCTGATTGCCAAGGCGCTCGACGGCGGGCTGATCCGCGAGCACGAGGCGTTCCTGGCGGCGCGCCAGCCGCTCAGCGCATGAGTGCAGCGGCGGCTGAGGCGGTCGAGAAGGCCATCGCCAGCCGCCGCGCCGTGCGCGCCTTCCTGCCCGACCCCGTCGATCCGGCATTGGTGCGCCGCCTGATCGAGCTGGCCGCGCAGGCGCCGAGCGGCACCAATATGCAGCCCTGGCGGCTGCGCGTGCTCGGCCCCCGGACCCGCGCCAAACTGGAAACGGCGCTGGTCGCGGCACTCGACGATCCTTCCCCCCGCCAGGAGGAGTATCGCTACTACCCCGCGACCTTCCGCGAGCCCTATCTCTCGCGCCGCCGCAAGGTCGGCTGGGATCTCTACGGCCTGCTCGGCGTCGCCAAGGGCGACCACGTCGGCATGCGGCGCCAGACCGCGGCGAATCTGCGCTTCTTCGGCGCGCCGGTCGCGCTGATGCTGACGGTCGACCGCGATCTCGAGATCGGCTCCTGGCTCGATCTCGGAGGCTTCGTCCAGACCCTGTTGATCGCGGCGCAGGGCCACGGGCTCGAGTCCTGCCCGCAGGCGATCTTCGCCAGCTTCCACGGGATCGTGCGGCGCGAGCTCGCCATCCCAGAGAGCGAGATCGTGGTGTGCGGCATCGCGCTCGGCAAGGCCGATCCGGAAGCGCCGGCAAACCGGCTCGTGCCGGAGCGCGAGCCGGTCGAGGGCTTCACCAGCTGGCTGGATTAGCCCGAGCCCGCTGGCTTCAGTACATGAAGTCCGAGGCCGTGAGATCGACCTCGCCGACGAGCTCTATCTCGAAATCAGCCAGGCTATCGCCGTTCACATCGCCGGTGACGAAGGTGCTGCCGTTCGAGGCTTCATAGCGCAGCTCACCAGCCTCGCCACTGAACGCATCCGTGCCGATGAAGACGAAATCTTCCTGCTCGGCCGTATTGGCGTCTGCATCCATGGCGAGCTGGATATCGTCCGCGCCTTGCGTGAAGTTGTAGATGACGTCGCGTGCGGCCGCCCCGGGAGCGCTGTCGCTGACACCCCAATAGACGAAGACGTCGCGGCCCAGATCGCCGTGGAGGAAGTCCTTGCCGCCGTCGCCTTGCAGCTCGTCCGTGTAGAAGAAGTTGCCGGAGTTGTCGCCGCCGCTATGGATCGTGTCGGAGCCGGCGCCTCCCATCAGGAAATCGGCGCCATTGCCGCCATTGAGCGTATCGTTGCCGTCGCCGCCGGACATGATGTCCCGCTCGTCGCTACCATGGAGCCTGTCATTCCCGGCCTCGCCATAGGCGATGCCGCCGCCGATCACCACGTCGTTGCCGTTGCCGGCATAGATCAGGTCGTACTGGCCGCCGCCCTCGATCAGGTCATTGCCGTCTCCGCCATAGAGCTGGTCGACGCCTTCGCCTCCATAGAGACGGTCACTCCCGCCGCCACCATGAATGACGTCGAAACCGTCGCCGCCGGACAGCATGTCGGCGAGCGGGCTGCCGGTGATGTGGTCGTCGCCGCCGCGACCATAGGCGGTCCAACCCTTTGTGCTGTTCTCGGCCACCCAGGAATCGTTGCCCTCGGTGCCATCCCAACGGTTCTGCAGAACGTTCAGGCTCATGCCTCAAGTCTCCTTGACAGCTGGCCCACCCGTTTTGATCGTCAATGATCTCCCCGCCGGCAGAGTTGATGCGGGTTGCGACATCATGATGGCAAAAGGGCTCGGTCGGGGAACTCCCGACCGCACCCCATCAATTCTGCCGGTGCGCTCTCTGACGCGGGATCTGGCAGCGATGTTCAGCCAGCCACGGCCGTGTACTCGGTCTCGACCGAGGAATCCTGGAGATGGTGATCGTAGCCGTAGATGTGGATCGAGATCGCATCGCCGACACCGCGGTTCTGCATGCGGTGGATGTTCGGCCCCGTCGGCAGCATGCAGGCGACATAGCCGGCCTGGCGGTCGTGTTCCTCGGTCGCCACGGCGCGGCTCGCATCGATGGCGCGATACCAGGTTTCCGTCAGGGCGCCCGTGACCATGCCGAAGCAGCATGAGCAGTGATGGTCGTGGATGCAGGTCGTGGACCCCTCGGCCCAGACCATCGCCCAGACGCTGACGGCGTCGTTGCCGGCAAGCAGGTTACGGGCATAGCTGCCGGGCTTGCGCAGCAGCGGCAGGCGCTGGATCAGATCGGGGACAGCTACGAGCTCGTTCAGAACCGCGCGCGCTGCAGCAAGGTAATCGCGCGAGCAGGTTCCCTCATGGGTCCGAAGGGCATTCAGCACCGCGCCGCGCCGCTCTTCGCCGAGAAAGCCCTGCATGTCCCTCATCTCCCGTCACATCGAATGACCGGAGAATGATAGGGCGGATCCGGTGGGAATAGTTTGCGATCCGTCGCTTGAAACAGGGAAAGATTGGAAACTGATACCAATTTTATTCCAAACATGAGAAATTGATTTCAGAACCCGTATAGCGGGCGATATTCCTTTCCGGGGGAATCCACAGCCGTGGTCAAGCTCGACGCCTTCGATCTGCGTATCCTCGCGCTGCTGCAGGAGGATGCCAGCAAACCACTGGCCGAGATCGCTGATGCGGTCGGGCTGTCGCCGACGCCGTGCTGGCGGCGCATCCAGAAGCTCGAGGCGGAAGGTCATATCAGGCGGCGGGTCGCGCTGCTCGACCGCACCAGGCTCAAGGCCGGCGTCACCGTCTTCATCGCGGTGAAGACGGCGCGCCATACGATGGAGTGGCTGGAGCGCTTCCACGCGGCGGTGCACGACCTGCCCGAGATCGTCGACTTCTACCGGATGAGCGGCGACATCGACTATCTGCTCAAGGCCTATGTCTCGGATATCGCCGCCTATGACGCCCTCTACAAGAAGCTGATCTCGCGCATCGAGCTCAGCGACGTCACCTCCATGTTCGCCATGGAGGAGCTCAAATCGACCACCGCGATTCCCCTCGGCTTCGCAGCCGAGGAGCAATAAGTCTCAAGCGCGGAGCGAGCCGAAACCCTTGCCCTCAGTCGCAAGCTTGCGCAGCAGTGGCGCCGGTTCGAGCGAGGCATCGCCGCTCTCCGCCGCCTGTTGCTCCAGCCGCTCGACGATGGCGCCCAGCCCGACGCTGTCGGCCCAGTGCATCGGACCACCGCGCCAGGCCGGCCAGTTGTAGCCGTTGAGCCAGACCGTATCGATGTCGCCGGCGCGGGTCGCGATGCCCTCGTCGAGGATACGCGCGCCCTCGTTGACCATCGGATCGAGCAGCCGCGCCAGGATCTCCTCGGCTGTGAAGCTGCGCCGCGTCACGCCCTTGCTGGCCGAGACTTCGGCGATCAGCGCCTCGACCTCGGGATCACGCTCGCCGGCGCGGGCGCCTTCCGGATAGCGATAATAGCCGCGCCCGGTCTTCTGCCCGAACCAGCCGCGCTCGCAGATCGCATCCGCCACCGCAGCGCTCTTGCCGCGCGCCTTGCGGCTGCGCCAGCTGATGTCGTTGCCGGCGAGGTCCGACATGGCGAACGGCCCCATCTTGAAGCCGAAGCCGGTCAGCGCCGCATCGACCTCGTGTGGCAGGGCGCCAGCGACGAGCAGGCGCTCGGCGGCGCGAGTACGCGCCTCCAGCATGCGGTTGCCGACGAAGCCGAAGCAGTTGCCGACCACGACCGGCACCTTGCCGAGCTTGCGCCCGAGCGCAATCGCAGTCGCAACCGCATCGTTGGCGACGCTGGCCGGGCGGACGATCTCCAGCAGCTTCATCACATTCGCCGGGCTGAAGAAGTGCATGCCGAGCACATCGGCCGGCCTGCTCGTCACCGCCGCGATCTCGGCGAGGTCGAGATAGGAGGTGTTGCTGGCGAGAATCGCGCCCGGCTTGGCGATCGTGTCGAGCGCGCCGAAGATCTCACGCTTGACGCCCATCTCCTCGAACGCGGCCTCGATCACGATGTCGGCCTCGGCGGCAGCGGCAAGCCCGACCGCCGGTGTGATCAGCGCCATGCGCTGCTCACGCAACGCCTCGGTCATCGAGCCGCGCTTGACCGAGAAGCCATAGGTGTCGCGCACCCGGGCATGGCCCTTGTCTATCTGCTCCTGCGTGGTCTCGATCAGCGTCACCGGGATGCCGGCATTGGCGAAGCACATGGCGATGCCGCCGCCCATGGTGCCGGCGCCGATCACGGCAGCCCGCGCGATCGGGCGCGGCTTCACGCTGTCGTCGATGCCCGGAACCTTCGCCGCCTCGCGCTCGGCGAAGAACACATGGCGCAGCGCCTTGGAGCGCTCGTCGCCAAGGAGCTTCACGAACAGCGCCCGCTCGGTGGCAAGCCCTTCCGCCAGCGACAGCGTCAGCGCTGCGCGCACCGCCTCGACCAGCGCCGCGACGTTCGGCATCTCGCCCGACTTTGCCAGCGCCTCCTTCGCCAGCGCCTCGAAGGTCTCGCGCTCGGCCGGCGTCAGCTTGTCGCTGCGCGCGCTGGTCTTCACCGGCGCGCCCTCGCCCGCCAGCTCCTGCGCCAGCCCGATCGCTGCACCGACGGCATCAGCCTCGACGAGCTTGTCGACCAGACCGAGCGCCAGCGCCTTCTGCGCCGGAATCGGCTCGCCCGAGAGCATCATCGGGAAGGCGGCGGCCGCCCCGATCAGCCGCGGCAGGCGCTGTGTGCCGCCGGCTCCCGGAATCAGGCCGAGCTTGATCTCCGGCAGGCCGAGCCTGGCGGCTGGGCTCGCGACGCGGCCATGGCAGGCGAGCGCGACCTCGAGCCCGCCACCCAATGCAACGCCTTCGATCGCCGCGACCACCGGTTTCGGCGCATTCTCGATCGCCGCCAGCAGGTCGGGCAGGATCGGCGGCAACGGCGGCTTGCCGAATTCGCTGATATCGGCGCCAGCGATGAAGGCACGACCCTTGGCAGCGATGACCAGCGCCGTCACGTCCGGATCGGCCATCGCCTGCGCGAGCGCGGCGCCGAGATCGGCCCGCAGCGCGGCCGAAAGGGCATTCACCGGCGGGTTGTCGAGCGTCGCGACGGCGATCCCGCCCTGGCGGGTCAATGTGACGGTAGGCATGCGATCTCCACCCTGTCCTGCCGGCGACGCAGCCGCGCCGCTGAATTATTTGAAGCTTAAAATAATGACGGAGCTCCCGCAACGCCTGAGCCTAAGGGCTTCCTTGACCGGCACAAGCGGCTCCCTCATCGTCTGCCGCACGCTTCCGGCGGAAGGGATAATGAGAAGGCTTGCATGACCGAGACCGTTCTGAGCGAGACCCCGGCCGAGGGCGTCAGGCAGATCACCATGAACCGGCCCGATCGGCGCAATGCGCTCGACCGCGCCACCTATCAGGGGCTGATCGACGCGCTCGCCGCGGCCGATGCGGACGAGACGGTGCGGGCGGTCGTGCTGACCGGAGCCGGCGGTTGCTTCACCAGCGGCAACGACATCAAGGATTTCGCCGCCGGCGGTATGGACGGCCCGCGCGTCGCCATCGACTTCCTGACCGCGATCTCGACAGCGAAGAAGCCGATCGTCGCAGCGGTCGAGGGCTTCGCCGTCGGCATCGGCACCACCATGCTGCTGCACTGCGATCTCGCCTTCGCCGGCAGCGGTGCCAGCTTCCGCATGCCCTTCGTCACGCTCGGCCTCTGTCCGGAAGGCGGCTCGAGCTATCTCCTGCCGCTGATCGCCGGCAGCAAGCGCGCCGCCGAGCTGCTGATGCTGGGCGAGGCCTTCGGCCCCGAGCTGGCGCAGGAAGCCGGTCTGATCAACGCCGTCACCGACGAAGGTAGCGCGCTCGCTGCCGCGCTCGACAAGGCCAAGGCGCTCGCGGCGCTGCCGCCGCAATCGGTCGCGCTGACCAAGGCACTACTCAAGCGCGGCAATGCCGTCGCCGTCGCCGAGACGATCGCGACAGAGGCGCGCCATTTCGGCGAGCGGCTGCAATCGGCCGAAGCGCAAGCCGCCTTCATGGCGTTCCTGACCAAGCGCTGACGGCGCCGGCGCGCGTCCGTCGCGCCTCTGTCGCGGGAATCGCGGAACATCCTGCTCTTCGCCACGTTGACGCGCGTCAGCGATTATAGGGAGCAGGATGTGAAGTTGAAGGTCGTCGCCACCCTCGTCTACCGCTTCGACCATGACACGCCGGTGATCGTCGCGATCGAACCGGCGCGATCCTCGGACCAGACCATCATCTCCGACCGCCTATTGGTCGATCAGGGCGCCGAGCTGATCCGCGATCTCGACGCGGAGACCGGCATGCGCCGCTTCCGCGCCGTGCTGTCGGGCCAGGTTTCGATCCAGTACCAGGGCACGATCGACAACGGCACGCGGCGATTGCTGCATGCCGATGCGCAGCAGCACGCCTGGGCCGAACTGCCGGCCGAGGTCCTGCCCTATCTGCTGCCGAGCCGATTCTGCCCCTCGGACAATCTGATGCGTTTCGCCCAGCGCGAGTTCAGCGACATCGAAGCCGGCGGAGCCAAGGTCCTCGCTGTCGTCGACTGGCTGCAGGAACACGTCGACTATGTGCACGGCGTCAGCAATGCGCAGACCACGGCCGAGCAGACCTTCATCGACCGCGCTGGCGTCTGCCGCGACTTCAGCCATCTCGGCATCGCGCTCTGCCGCGCGCTGAACCTGCCGGCGCGTGCCGTCAGCGTCTATGCCGCCGATCTCGATCCGCCGGATTTCCATGCCGTCTTCGAGGTCTTCCTCGACGGGCGCTGGTGGCTGGTCGACCCGACCCGGCTGGCGCCGATCGAGGGCATGGTCCGCATCGCCGCCGGACGCGACGCGGCCGACATCGCCTTCCTGACCAGCGGCAGCCTGTGCCACTGCCTGAAGCAATGGGTCGAGGTCAGCCGCATCGAGGACAGCGAGCCGGCGCGGGCCGCCTGATCCTAGCCTCAGCCACAACGATCAATCATCGTCGTCATCGTCACGACGACGCCTGCGCCGCCGCCAGCGATAATAGTCGTCATCGCGCCAACGCCGCCGATAGCCATCGTCGTCATAGCGGCGGCGATACCAGCGACGGCGGCGGCGATCATCATCGTCATCATCATCGTCGGCCCGCGCTGCTGTCGCGGTCAGCGCTGAGCCGGCGATCACCATGGGCAAGGCGAACAGCGCCAGCCGCAACAGCGTTCGTCGCCCTTTGTCGGTCTCGCTCATCCTCATCTCCTCCATCTCGGCCATGCCCCATCGCAGCGGGACAACTGGGCGGATTTGGGAAGAACGAATGGTGGGCGGCCTTATTCCGGAGCGAGCTCATTTTTCGCAGTGCGGTTCAGGCCGGGCGTAGTGCGGCCAATCTCCGGGCCCTGAGCAGGCTACCCACTAGTGCAGCCAGGAACAGCACTGCCTGCGCCACGACGATGCAAGGTCCGGTCGCGACGTCGAGATGGAAGCTCAGGATCGTGCCGAGGACGCTTGACGTCACCGCCGCCGCGACCGCGACCAGCAGCATCAGGTCGAAGCGGCGCGTCGTCAGATAGCCGATTGCACCGGGCGCGATCAGCATGGCGACGACGAGGATGATGCCGACCGCCTTCAGCGCGGCGACGATGGTCAGCGCCAGCATGGCGAGCAAGCCGAAATGCAGCGCCCTGACCGGCAGGCCGATCGCCCGTGCATGCGCGGGGTCGAAGGCGTGCAACAGGAAGTCGCGCCGTTTGACCAGCATGAAGCCGGCGACCGGCAGGGCGATCAGCGCCGTCTCGGCGATGTCGGACCAGGTCACGCCGAGCATGTTGCCGAACAGGATGTGCAGGAGGTGCTGATCGCTGTCGACCTTGACGAAGAGCACGAGGCCGAGCGCGAACATGCCGGAGAAGACGATACCCATCACCGTGTCCTCCTTCACCCGGCTGTTCTCCTTGAGATAGCCGATGCCGAAGGCGCAGGTCAGGCCGGCGACGAAGGCGCCGATGGCGAGCGGCAGGCTGGCGATATGGGCGAGCACGATGCCGGGCAGCACCGCATGCGAGACCGCGTCGCCCATCAGCGACCAGCCCTTGAGCACGAGGAAACAGGACAGAACCGCGCAGACGAGCCCGACCATCACCGCGACGGCAAGGCCGCGCAGCATGAACTCATGCGCGAAGGGCGCGAGCAGCCAAGTCTGGATCAGGCTCATGCCGGGCCTCCGACGCTGGCCGCCCGGCGCGCGCCGAGGCGGCCGTGCTTGGGCGCGAACAGGAAGGCGGCCAGGAACAGCAGCGTCTGGAACACGACGATGAGACCGCCGGTCGAGCCGTCGAGGAAGTAACTGGCATAGGCGCCGACCGCCGACGTCACGACGCCCATCGTCACCGCGATCGCGATCAGCCGGCCGAAGCGGTCGGTCAACAGATAGGCGGTCGCGCCGGGCGTCACCACCATGGCGATGACGAGGCAGGCGCCGACCGTCTGCAGCGCCGCGACGGTGCAGGCCGAGAGCAGCACGAAGAACAGGATCTTGAGCCGCGTCGGCGACAGGCCGACGGCGCGCGCCTGGTTCTCGTCGAAGAAGACCAGCATCAGATCCTTCCAGCGCAGCAGCAGGATGGCGAGCGAGATGAAGGCGATGATCGCGACCTGGATCACGTCCTCGTCGGAGATGCCGAGGATATTGCCGAGCACGATCGACTGGACATTGACCGAGGTCGGGTTGATCGAGACGATCATCAGTCCGACAGCGAAGAAGCTGGTAAAGACGATGCCGATCACGGCATCCTCGCGCAGTTGCGTGCGCACCCGGACCAGCGCCATGGCGAGCGCCGCCAGCAGGCCGGAGAAGAAAGCGCCGGCGGCATAGGGAACCTTCAGGAGATAGGCGAGCGCGACGCCGGGCACGATCGCATGCGCCAGCGCATCGCCCATCAGCGACCAGCCCTTGAGCATCAGATAGCAGGACAGGACGGCGCAGACGCCGCCGACCAGCGCCGAGACCCAGATCGCCTTGACCATGTACTGGTAGCCGAAGGGTTCGAGCAGGAGCTCCATCACGGCTGCCCGTCCTTCCTGCCGGCGGCAGGCTTCTCGTGATCGCGATCGCCATAGAAGACGAGCGGGCGCTCGTCATCGGTGATCACGGTCACACGCCGCTCGTCGGCATCGGCGTGCAGGCTCGCGCCTTCCAGGCGGAAATGCCGAAGCGCGCCGCCGAAGGCCCGCTGCAGATTGTCCTGGGTGAAGGTGGTCTCGGTCGGCCCTGCGGCGAGGACGGTCTTGTTGACGATCACGACCTGGTCGCAGAAATCCGGGATCGAGCCGAGATTATGGGTCGAGACCAGCATCAGGCGCCCTTCCGCCCGCAGCTCACGCATCAGCTGGACGATCTGGTCTTCGGTCTTGACGTCGACGCCGGTGAAGGGCTCGTCGAGCAGGATCACCTGCCCGCCTTGCGCCAGCGCGCGTGCCAGGAAGACGCGCTTGCGCTGGCCGCCGGAGAGCTCGCCGATCTGGCGGCGGCGGAATTCCAGCATGTTGACGCGATCGAGCGCCTGCTCGGCCGCCTCGCGATCGGCCTTCCGCGGCAGGCGCATGAAGCCCATATGGCCGTAGCGCCCCATCATCACGACGTCGTCCACCAGCACGGGAAAGGTCCAGTCGACCTCCTCGGCCTGCGGCACATAGGCGACGAGCCCACGCTTCAGCGCCTGGCGCACCTCCATTCCGGCGATGCTGACCAGCCCCTGTGCCGGCTTCAGGAAGCCCATCAGGGTCTTGAAGATCGTCGACTTGCCGGAGCCGTTGACGCCGACCAGCGCGCAGATCGTGCCCGGTCCGAGCGCGAAGGAAGCGTCGTTCACGGCGGTGACACCGTTGGCGTAGCGGACAGTGACGCCGCTGACCACGATCGACGGCGTCGGCCCCTGCCCCGGGCGGATTTCAGCGGCCTCCCGGTTCACTGGCCGAACCCCTTGGCAATCGTGTCGACGGTGACTTCGAGCAGCTTGAGATAAGTCGGCACCACTCCGCGCGCATCCGACAGCGAGTCGACATAGAGCACGCCGCCATACTTGGCGCCGGTCTCACGCGCCACCTGTCTGGCGGCCTTGTCCGAGATCGTGCTCTCGCTGAACACGGCCGGAATCTTGTTCTTGCGGACGAGATCGATCAGCCGGCGCACCTGCTGCGGCGTGCCCTGCTCGTCGGCATTGATCGGCCAGAGATAGGCTTCGCGCCAGCCATAGTCGCGGGTCAGATAGCTGAAGGCGCCCTCGCTGGAGACGAGCCAGCGCTTCTCGGCCGGC
Organism: Allobosea sp. NPDC003192; assembly: GCF_050275675.1. NCBI lineage: Bacteria > Pseudomonadati > Pseudomonadota > Alphaproteobacteria > Hyphomicrobiales > Alloboseaceae > Allobosea > Allobosea sp. NPDC003192. The sequence goes on along the minus strand of NZ_JBNNPK010000013.1, from coordinate 88,721 downwards.
ACCTTGTCGAGCCGGGCGCGCAAGGGCGCGTCCATCGCCTTGATCTGGGCGGAGTAATCCGCGGCGTTTTTCGCGTAGGTCGCGGCATTGGCCGGATCGGCCTCGGCCAGCGCTTTGCGGATGTTCTCGACATAGATCAGCGCGCTCGCGGTCGACATCCAGGCATGCGGGTTGGGCTTGCCCTCATAGGGCCCTTCCTTGATGCCCATCGGCTCGATGCCGTCGGTCACCACCGCACTGCGGACGTTCTTCACATTGTCGAAGAACTTCTCGAACCAGCGCTCCAGGTTCATCCCGTTCCAGAGCACGAGATCGGCCGACTGCGCCTTCACCACATCGAGCGGGGTCGGCTGGTAGTCATGGATCTCGGCGCCCGGCTTGGTGATCGACTCGACGATAGCAGCCGTACCGGCGACGTTCTGGGCGATGTCCTGGATCACCGTGAAGGTCGTTACGACGCGCAAGGGCTTGCCCGGCGCGGTCTGTGCGAAGGCGCTCGCGATGGAACCGGGAAGACCGGCCACCAGCGTCATGGCAGCGGCAAGGGCAAGGGCATAGCGGCGCGACGGCATGATCTCTCCAATGGCGGAACGGGGAATATCTCACGCTATTGCAACCCAATTGCATTTGTCAACGCAATTGCAAACGAATTGCGATAAGGCTTTTTTGCAAATGCCTCTCAGGGTTGCTACCTCTCGCGCATGAAAGGAATCGACCAGCGCGTGACGGAGTTCGAGCACCAGCTCCGCAAGGCGGGCCTGCGCATGACCCAGCAGCGCCGGCTGATCCTGAGGGTCCTGGCCGAGGCCGACGACCATCCCGATGCCAAGGGCATATTCACGCGCGCCTTCGTGCACGACCCGACGCTCTCGCTCTCGACCGTCTATCGCACCATGAAGCTCTTGGAGACGCAGGGCGCGATCGAGCGCCACGCCTTCGAGGACGGCGTCTCGCGCTACGAGCATGCCGACCAGCAGCACCATGATCACCTGATCGATGTCGAGACCGGCCAGGTCGTCGAGTTCTCCTCACCCGAGATCGAGGCACTCCAGGCCAAGATCGCAGCCGAGCTTGGCTATGAGATCGTCCGGCACAAGCTCGAACTCTACGGCAGGAAGCTCGGCCGGAAGACGCGCCGCAAGCCGGCGGAGAGCTGACACATCGTCCTTTTGGCGGCATCGGGTTTACCGAATCTCAAGAGCCGCCCTTCGATAGCTCACGCAACGGCAACTCGTCCTTCTGCGAAGCAGCCCTCTTGAGCGATCGATCCTCAAAGCCTGTCGCCGCCCTTACGCGACGCGGCGCCAGCCTCGATACAAAGCTCGTCCTGGGCTGCATGATCTTGCTCGCGCTGTCGCTTGCGCTGGCGCTCGGCCTGATCAGCATTCTGGGCGGCGACCATCTCCGCGCCAACCGCAACCTCGAGGCCCTCACGCTTTACCGCAAGGTTCTGACCGCGGCGAACCGGCTCTCCGCCGAACGTGGCCCGATGAACAGCGTGCTCGGCGAGGAGCCTGCGCCCGACACGCCGGCACGGCGCAAGCTCGCCGAGTTCCGCGCGCTGAGCGATCGCGCTTTGGCCGAGATCGACCCGGATGCCGATAATGGGCTCGCACCGCATCTTGTCACGCGCGGCAGGCTGGATGCCGTCCATGCGCGTCTCGCCGAGGCGCGCCGCGCGGCCGATCGGATGAGCGCCCTGCCCCTGGCCGATCGTAGCGGCGCCGATATCCAAGGCGTCATCGCCGGCATGTTTGACGTCGTCGAGACGACGCGGCCAGTGGTGAGCGCAGCCATGGCCGAACTGGTCGAGCACGACAGCAGCCTAGCCGGACACGCCTTGACCGGACAGATGCTCGGCGATCTGCGTGAATATGCCGGGCGGATGGGCTCCTTCCTCGCCCCGTCGATCGCTGCACACGAGCCGCTTTCCGCCACTGCCGACGGCGAGCTCGCCCTCACCCGCGGCCGCATCTTGCAGATCTGGCAGTCGCTCGAGCACCAGCTCGCCGTCCATGGCGACGCGCCCGAGCTGGTCGCCGCCGTGCACGAAGCGAACAGGCTCTATTTTGGCACCGGCCTCGGACTGATCACGCGATTGGCGGCAGAGGGCCGCTCGAACCGCTATTCGGTCACGACCGAAGAAATGACCTTGCAGTATGTGCCGTCGATGGCGCCGCTGGAGCAGTTGCGCGAGCGCTTCCTCGACGACATGCTGAAGCACGCTCAAGCGGCCCGCATGACCAGCGCCTGGTGGCTGCAGGCCGTCGCCGCCTTCACCGTGCTGATCGTCCTGATCAATCTGTCCCTGCTTCTGGCGGCGCGCCGCCGGATATTCAGGCCGCTGCTCCAGGCCCGCGACCATATCGTCGCGCTCGCGGAGGAACGCGGCCTCGATCGGCCGGCACGGACCGGCAGGCATGGCGGCGAGGTCCATGAGGTGTTCGCTGCGCTCGAGATCCTGCGCCTCAAGCTGCGCGAACGCCTGCGCCTGACCGAGCGCTTGAAGGTGCAGGCCGATACCGATGCGCTCACAGGCCTGCTGAACCGCCGCACCTTCGACCGTCTCGGCCAGGGCGATCCCGATTTCGACTATCTGCCCAACGAGACCGGGCTGATCCTGATGGATATCGACCGGTTCAAGCCGATCAACGACACCTATGGCCATGTCGCCGGCGATGCCGTCCTGCGCGCTGTCGCGACGCTGGTGACAGAGATGGTCCGCAAGAACGATCTCGTCATGCGCTATGGCGGCGAGGAATTCGCCATCGTCCTACCGAACACCGGCATCCGCACGCTCGCACGGATCGCGGATACGCTGCGCGCTGCGATCGCCGAGCAGGCGATCACGCTCGCTGACGGTGCGGAGCTGCGCGTCACCGCGAGCTTCGGCGTCGCCACCGGACGCCGCGGCGGGGCGGATTGGGAAGCCCTGATCGAGGCCGCGGACCAGGCGCTTTACGCAGCCAAAGCCGAAGGTCGGAATCGGATCAGCATCGCCGGCGAGCCATCCCTCGCCGGTGCTATCGTGACCGCGCCGACCCGAGTGGCCTGAAGGCCAGCGGGCCTCAGCCCGCCTTGCGCTTGTTCTGCCGGTTGGCGATCAGATCGTCGACGACGGCCGGATCGGCCAGCGTCGAGGTGTCGCCGAGCGCGCCGAACTCGTCCTCGGCGATCTTGCGCAGGATGCGGCGCATGATCTTGCCGGAGCGGGTCTTGGGCAGGCCGGGCGCGAACTGGATCAGGTCCGGCGAGGCGATCGGGCCGATCTCGTTGCGGACATAGGCGACCAGCTCCTTCTTGAGATCGGCCGAAGCCTTCTCGCCCGCCATCAGCGTGACATAGGCGTAGATGCCCTGCCCCTTGATGTCGTGCGGATAACCGACCACAGCCGCCTCCGAGACCTTGGGATGGGCGACGAGCGCCGATTCGACCTCGGCCGTGCCCATCCGGTGGCCGGAGACGTTGATCACGTCGTCGACGCGGCCGGTGATCCAGTAATAGCCGTCGGCATCGCGCCGGCAGCCGTCGCCGGTGAAGTACTTGTTCGGATAGGTCGCGAAATAGGTTTCCTCGAAGCGCTTATGGTCGCCATAGACCGTGCGCATCTGGCCGGGCCAGCTCTCGGCGATGACGAGATTGCCCTCGGCGGCGCCCTGGAGCACCTTGCCTTCGGCATCGACCAGCTCGGGTCTCACCCCGAAGAAGGGCCGCGTCGCCGAGCCGGGCTTGAGCTTGGTCGCCCCCGGCAGTGGCGAGATCAGGATGCCGCCGGTCTCGGTCTGCCACCAGGTATCGACGATCGGGCAGCGGCGCTCGCCGACGACGCGGTGATACCACTCCCAGGCTTCCGGATTGATCGGCTCGCCGACCGAGCCGAGCAGGCGCAGCGACTTGCGCTTGGTCTTCTTCACCGGCTCCTCGCCGGCGCCCATCAGCGAGCGGATCGCGGTCGGGGCGGTGTAGAAGATGTTGACCTTGTGCTTGTCGACCACATCCCAGAAGCGCGAGATCGTCGGATAGGTCGGGATGCCCTCGAACATCAGCGTCGTCGCGCCATTGGCGAGCGGCCCATAGAGGATGTAGCTGTGGCCGGTGACCCAGCCGACGTCGGCGGTGCACCAGTAGACGTCGCCGTCATGGTAGTCGAAGACGTATTGATGCGTCATCGCGGCGTAGACGAGGTAGCCGCCGCTGGTATGCAGCACGCCCTTGGGCTTGCCGGTCGACCCTGAGGTGTAGAGCAGGAACAGCGGGTCCTCGGCCTTGACCTCGACCGGCGGGCAATGGCCCGAGACCTTCGCCGCCTCGTCATGATACCAGACGTCGCGGCCGTCCTTCATGGTGACGTTGCCGCCGGTGCGCCTGACCACGATCACCGTGCCGATGCCGCCCTTCACCTTGTCGTCGGCGGCGTCGACATTCTTCTTGAGCGGCACGGCGCGACCGCCGCGCAGGCCCTCATCGGCGGTGATCACGATCTTTGAATCGGAGTCCTCGATGCGGCTCGCCAGCGAATCCGGCGAGAAGCCGCCGAACACCACCGAATGCATCGCCCCGATCCGGGCGCAGGCGAGCATGGCGTAGGCCGCCTCGGGAATCATCGGCAGATAGATCGTGACCCGGTCGCCCTTCTTGACGCCCTTGGCCTTCAGCACGTTCGCGAACTTGCAGACCTCGGTATAGAGCTGGCCGTAGCTGATCTTCTTCGATTCGCTGGGGTCATCGCCCTCCCAGATGATCGCCGTCTGCTTGGCCCGCGTCGGCAGATGCCTGTCGATGCAGTTGAAGGCGACATTGGTGGTGCCGTCCTCAAACCATTTGATCGAGACCTTGCCGGGCTTGTAGCTGACGTTGCGGACCTTGCTGTAGGGCTTGAACCAGTCGATCCGCTTGCCGTGCTCCGCCCAGAACTTGTCCGGGTCTTTGATCGAGGCCGCATACATCTTCTTGTACTTGGCGTCGTTCAGCCAGGCCTTCTTGGCCCAGGAAGCTGGCACGTCGTAGATCATCTCGGTCATAACAGGCGTCTCCCCAGACTTGGGCCGTCGTCGGGGCCGGTTTTGTCGGCCCGCAGCGACACGCCACGACAATCCGACCGGCCTTATTCGAGTTCGTCGCATCATAGGCAGCAAGCCCGCGCCGACAAGCGCCGTGGGCTCGCACTTTCGTTGCTTCGACTTTCGGCGAGGCTAGCGGTCGAATCCGACCGACAACTCAATCCCCGCTGAGCGAACTCGTGTTAAAAAAGCCTTGCGGCAAGAGGGGAGGCAGGCGTGGCGAACAGGACGCTATGTGTCTTTTCGGACGGAACGGGCCAGCGCGGCGTGCGGGTCGACGACGGTGCCACCAACATCTTCAAGATGTACGAGTGGGCGAGATCGGCTCCGAGCCAGCTCTGCTTCTATGATGCCGGCGTCGGAACCGAACCTGGAAAGATCGTGAGCTGGTCGCGTTGGGCGCAAAACCTGGTCGGCAAGGCGACCGGGTCGGGCATCACCCAGAATATCCACGACTGTTACGAGTTCCTGCTCCTCAATTGGGACGGGCCGGCTGGGACCGAGGTCGCCGATAATCGCGTTGCCGTTTTCGGCTTCAGCCGCGGCGCCTACACCGCGCGCAGCCTGGCCTCCGTCGTCCTGCTCTGCGGCATTCCGGCACGGCTGCAGAATGGGGCCGACATCACCGCCGAGGGCGCCGACGCCAAGAAAGAACGGGACAGGATCCTCGCGGAGGCGATCGGCATCTACCAGACACAATACGGGCCGCGTGGCGCGGAAGAACGGCGCGCCAAGGCCGCCATCTTTCGCAAGACCTATGCCTGCCGCGACGCTCCGGTCCATCTCGTCGCAGTCTTCGACACGGTGGCGGCGCTCGGACTGCCGGGCATCATGAATCTGGTGAATCCGTTCCGGCACCGCTTCCACGACGCCAAGCTGAGCAGCCGCGTGCCCTTCGGCTTCCAGGCCCTCGCCATCGACGAGAATCGGAAGGTCTTCGCGCCGGTGCCATGGGACGAGACCGAGGCTCATCCCAGCCAGCGCATCGATCAGGTCTGGTTCCCGGGTGTCCACTCCGACATCGGCGGCGGCTATCCGGATCGCGGCCTCTCCGACATGGCGCTCGCCTGGATGATCGCGCAGTGCTCGCAACCGGGTGTCGGCATCCGTTTCCAGCCCGGCGGCTACAGCTTCGCAGGCTCGCTCACGGCTCGGCAGCACGACGAGCGCACCGGCTTCGGCATGTTCTGGCGCGAGGGCGACAGGTCGGACTTCATCCTGAAGCACGACCCGAACCGCGACAGGCTCTGCGACCAGATCGAGGACCGCTTCAACGACGCGACGATGAACTACCGCCCGAAGGCGTTGGGCAGGCCTTCGGTCCACCCGCGTGTGAAGGATTTTTACGCCCCTAAGCGGCTATAGCCCGCCCATCTTGCAGACGAGAGCCCATTCCTCGTCCGTCACCGGTTGGACCGAAAGGCGGAAGGAGGTGACGAGCGACATCTTGGCGAGCTTCGGCTCGGCCTTGACCGCGGCGAGCGAGACCGGCTTCGGCAACGGTTTCATCGCCTTGAAGTCGACCAACACCCAGGGCGGGCCGGCCTCGACCCAGGGATAATGCTCCTTGATCACCTCGGCGATGCCGACGACCTCGAGCCCCTCGTTCGAATGATAGAAGAAGACCTGGTCGCCTTTCGTCATCGCCATCAGGTTGAGCTTGGCGGTGTGGTTCTTCACCCCGTCCCAATGCGTGCCCTTGGCCCCGGCCTTGACCAGGTCGTCCCAGGAATAGACCGAGGGTTCCGATTTGATCAGCCAGTGCGCCATCAGCCTTCGTCCTCTTCCTTCAAGGGCACCGGCGTCCGCGACGCCGCCTCGCCGTTTTCGTTCCAGAACCTGACCATCTCGCGCGTCAGCGCGGCGTAATCCTGGGGAGAAAGCTCGATGCGGGTCTCGCCCTCGCCGAACGGCAGGATCAGCACGAAGCGATGCGTGTCCTCGGCCCGGCGGCGGCGCAATTCGATCACCCGCCCGGCGATGCGCCCCGCCAGCGGCACCGGCAGGCTCTCGGCGATCAGCTCCGAACCGGTCGTCTTGCGGACCTCGGCGATGCCGCGCGCCACCCGCTTCGTCAGATCGGACCAGTCGTTGGCCATGCGCCCTCTCCGTTCAGTTTTCTGCCCGCACCGGCCGCGCCAGCAACTCGGCGACGGCCTCGCGCACACCGACCGACCCGGCGATGACGCTCGCCACAGCCTCGGCAATCGGCATGTCGATCTCCTGCGACCGCGCCATCTGCACCAGCACCACCGCCGTGAAAGCCCCCTCGGCGAGCTTGCCGCCCGAGGCTTCGGCCGGCGGCTTGCCTTGCCCCAATGCCTGACCATAGGCGAAGTTGCGCGACTGCGCCGTGGCGCAGGAGAGCACGACGTCGCCCAGTCCCGAAAGCCCCATCAGAGTCTCGGCCTGGGCGCCGTGCGCCTCGCCGAAGCGACGCAATTCGGCAAACCCGCGCGCCACCAGCGCGGCGCGGGCGCTCTCGCCGAGGCCGAGGCCGACGGCGATACCCGCGGCGATGGCGAGCACGTTCTTCGCGGCGCCGCCGATCTCGACCCCGCGCGGATCATTGCTGTGATAGATGCGCAGCGCCGACGAATTCAGCGCCTCGGCCAGCGCCTTGGCCAAAGCGGCATCGTGACAAGCCAGCGTTAGCGCCGTCGGCAGGCCGCGCGCGATGTCGGCGGCGAAGCTCGGGCCGGACAGCACGGCAGGCACCGCCTGCGGCAATGCCTCCGCGACGATCTGCGTGGTGAAGCGACCACTGCCCTGCTCGATGCCCTTGGCCGCCGAGATCACTGGCAGCCCATGTGGCAATGCCTGAGCCAGCAGCGTCGAGGCCGAGCGCAGGGCCTGCGTCGGCACGGCCAGGATCAGCGCCTCGGCCTTGCCCAGCGCCGCGATATCCGAAACCGCTTCGATCGCCTCGGGCAGCCTCGCGCCTGGCAGCCGCGGCGCCTCGCGTCTCTCGCGCAGGCTCGCCACCGTCTCTTCATCGCGGGCCCAGAGCAGCACGCGCCGCCCGGCCCGCGCGGCAGCGAGCGCCAAGGCCGTACCGAAGGCGCCGGCACCGGCGACGCCGACCGTCTGGTAGCGGGCTTTTGCGCTCACGCCTGCGCCCTGAGCTCGTCGAGCGGCCAGCGTGGCCGCGCCACAGCGGTCATGTCGTCGACGAGGCCCAGCCGCAGCCGTTCCAGCCCGGCCCAGGCGATCATCGCGCCATTGTCGCCGCAGAGCGCGACCGGCGGCGCGACCATCGGCAATCCGGCCTCGGTGGCGAGCCGCATCAGGCCATTGCGGATCTGCTGGTTGGCCGCGACACCGCCGGCGACGACCAGCGAAGACGGCTTGATCCCGGCCTCGCGGCAGGCGCGCAGGCCGGCGCGCGTACGGTCGACGAGGACGTCGACGACAGCAGCCTGGAAGGAGGCGCAGAGATCGGCAACGTCGCGATCGGACAGGGGCGCGATCCGCTCGGCGACCAGGCGAACGGCCGTCTTCAGCCCCGACAGCGAGAAATCCGGATTGGGCCGCCCGCTCATCGGCCGCGGGAACTCGAAGCGCTCGGGATCGCCATTGCGCGCCTCGCGCTCGACCGAGGGCCCACCCGGATAGGGCAGGCCGAGCATCTTGGCGATCTTGTCGAAAGCCTCGCCGACCGCATCGTCAATGGTGGTGCCAAGCCTGAGATAGTCGCCGACGCCGCGCACGGCGAGGAGTTGTGTATGCCCGCCCGAGACCAGCAGCAGCAGATAAGGGAAGGCGAGGTCGTCAGTCAGCCGCGCCGTCAGCGCATGGCCTTCGAGATGGTTGATCGCGATGAAGGGCCGGCCGGTCACCAGCGCGATCGCCTTGGCAGTGGTGAGGCCGACCATGACGCCGCCGACCAGCCCCGGTCCTGCCGCCGCGGCGACGCCGTCGATCTCGGAAGGCTTCATGCCGGCGCTTTCGAAGGCGCGCGCCACGATACGATCGATCGCCTCGACATGGGCGCGCGCCGCAATCTCGGGCACGACGCCGCCATAAGCGGCATGCGCCGCGATCTGGCTGAGGACCTCGTTCGAGAGGATCTTCGCTTCGCCGGACCGTTCGACGCAGACGATCGCCGCAGCCGTCTCGTCGCAGGTCGTCTCTATGCCCAGAACTCGCATGCTCATCGTGACGTTGGGCGGGCAGCGGCGGGGATGGCCGGGCTGCCGCCGGGGTGCGCGGTTTCGCGCGGGGATTTCCTCCGTATAGTGCTGCATGAAGGAGAAGGCCAATGGCCAGCGCCGGCTGATGGCGCGGAATTCGGAGACCTCACAGAGAATGACCGACATGCCGACCCCGCCACGCGAAAGCCGGCTCCCTGGCCGCTTCATCCTCGGCACGCGTGGCAGCCCGCTTGCTCTGGCGCAGGCACACGAACTTGCCCGCCGGCTCGGCGTCGCCCATGGCTGGGCCAGCGAAGAGCTGCCGCTCGACGTGATCCGCACCACCGGCGACGCGATCCAGAACCGGGCGCTGTCGGAGGCCGGTGGCAAGGGGCTCTTCACCAAGGAGATCGACGCCGCCCAGCTCGCCGGCACCATCGACTTCGCCGTCCATTCGGCCAAGGATCTGCCGACCGCTTTGCCCGACGGTCTCGTCATCGGCGGCTACCTGCCGCGCGAGGATGTCCGCGACGCGCTGATCGCCCGCGGCATCGCCCGCCTCGCCGACTTGCCGCAGGGCGCGGTCGTCGGCTCGGCCTCGTTGCGCCGCCAGGCTATCCTCAAGCGGGCGCGGCCCGACCTCGAGGTCACGCTGCTGCGCGGCAATGTCGGCCGGCGGCTCGAGAAGGTCGCGAATGGCGAGCTCGACGCCACCTTGCTCGCGCTCGCGGGCCTGCGCCGCCTCGGCCTCGCCGACAAGGCAAGCGGCATCCTCTCGCTCGATGAATGCCTGCCGGCGGTCGGCCAGGGCGCCATCGCCGTCGTGATTCGCGCCGGAGACGCGGCCGCCGCCGCAGCGCTCGGCCCCATCATCTGCCGCGACACCGGCCATGCCCTCGCGGCGGAGCGCGCCTATCTGACCGAGCTCGACGGCTCCTGCCGCACCCCGATCGCCGGCCACGCCACCGTCGACGGCGAACGCCTGCACCTGCGCGGCCTGATCCTCTCGCCCGATGGCACGGCGAGCGCCGAGGGCGAACGCCTTGGTTCCGTCACGGAGGCCGCGCAACTGGGAGCCGATCTCGGGCGCGAATTGCGTGCCCGAGCTCCGGCCGGCATCTACGATCCGGCCTGAGCGACGGCCGCACGAGGAGGCGATATGCGTGTTTTGGTGTTCAGACCGCTAGAGGATGCCGAGCGCAGCGCGCAGACCCTGCGCGAGCGCGGCAAGGATCCAGTGGTCGCGCCGCTGTTTCAGATCCTGCCAACAGGCGAAAAGCCACCCAAGGGGCCGTTCGACGCGCTGGTGCTGACCAGCGCCAATGCCGTGCCGGCGCTGGAAAGCCTGCCGAAGAGTTGCCGCAACACCCTGCCGGCCTTCTGCGTCGGCACGCGCACCGCAGAGGCCGTCGCCAAGCTCGGCTTCATTGCAGACAGCGCCCGTGGCGGCCGCGCCGAATTGCTCGCCTTGATCCAGGAGCGCCTGCCGAAGAACCGAAAGCTGCTCTTCATCGCCGGCCGCGACCGCCACGAGGACCTGCCGCAGCAATTGCGCGATGCCGGGCACGAGGTGACGATCTGGACGGCCTACGAGGCCAAGGCGGTCGATGCCCTGCCCGCTTCAGCCGCGGAAGCCTTGCGCGACGGCTCGGCCGATGCCGCCCTGCATTATTCTCCGCGCAGCGCCCAGGTTTTCTTCGATCTCGCCGGCAAGGCCGGCCTGACAGAGCAGGCCCAGGCCCTGCCGCAGCTCGCACTCTCGGCCGAGATCGCCGCTCCGCTGATCTCGGCCGGCTCCGACACCGTGCTCGTCGCCGAACATCCCGAGGAAGCCGCGCTCTTCGCTGCACTCGACCAGCTTCCCGCTCGCACTTTGCTGAGCAGCGGTGTTAAGGAGCCGGCAGCGGCGGACGACAAGGCAGGCAAGGACGGCATGACGGCGGAGCCGAGCAGCGAACAGGGCCAGACGGGCAAGCGCCGCAACCGCTCGGGCCGGACACCGCCGACCATCGAGCTCGCCGCCACGGAAACCGTCGAGACATTGCCGCCGGAAGCCGCAACGCCGGCCACCAGCGCAGCCGAAGCCGAGCGCGTCGAGACCGCCGCCGAAGCGGTTCTACCGACCGAGGCGCTCCCCGAGGAGTTCACCCCGCCGCCGGTGCCCGAGCATCAGCGACGCTACAGCCTGCCGGCCGTCGCGCTCGCCGGCCTCGCCGGCGGCGTGATCGGCGCCGGCCTGGTGCTGCTGGCTTTACGTCTCTCCGCTCCCAATGACGGCGCCCGCCTCGCCGAGCTGGCCAAGCGCGTCGAGACCTTGCAGGCGCAGAACGCCGCTTTGCCAAACCGCGCCGCGCTCGACGCCGTCGATCGCAAGGCCGCAGCCGCGGCTGAGAGCGCCGCCAAGGCGAGCGGCGAAGCCCAGGCCAATGCCAGCCGTCTCGCCGAACTGGCCAGGGCCGCTCCGGCAGCGGATGCGAACCTCGCCGCCGGACTCAACCAGAAGCTCGACCTTGCCGAGAGCAACGCGGCCGCCGCCCGCGACGCGGCCGCGACGCTGGGTCAACGCCTCGCCGGCGTCGAGGCCGCGGCCAGGAATGCAGCGCAGCCGAGCCGGCAGGCGGTGGCGGCGGCGCGCGTCGTCCTTGCCGAGCGCATCCGCGATGCGATCGGCTCAGGCCGCCCCTTCCAGGCCGACCTCGCCGCGCTCGGCGACATTCCGGCTGAGCAGAAGACGGCGCTCGCAGCCGTGGCCGGCACCGGCGCCGCGACGCGCGACAAGCTGCTGGCGCAGTTCAAGAGCCATCACGCTTTGTTCGTGCGCGAGACCACTCCGGCGGCGAATAGCTGGGAAGACAAGCTGCTCGGCCTCGCCAGCCGCATCGTCACCATCCGCCCCGTCGGCGACTCGGGCTCCAGCGATCCCGCGACATTGCCGATCAGGCTGGAGGGCGCCCTCGCCCAGAACGACGTGATCAAGGCGGCAGAGATCTGGACGCAGATGCCCGAGCCGGCGCGGCGCGGCAGCGAAGCCTTCGGCTTGGCGTTGAGGCTGCGCGCAATCGCGGAATCGACGATCAACCGCATCGCGCAGGATGCGGTCGCGGCACTGGGTACGGCAGGCTGAGAGGATAGATCCCGATGGTTCGCGTACTGGTCTATCTCCTCGTCATCGCCGCCCTCGCCGCCGGCGCCGTCTGGCTCGCCGACCGGCCGGGCGAGGTCTCCATCCTCTGGCAGGGCTACCGCATCGAGACCAGCGTCGCGATCGCGGCGATCGGCGTCGTCGTGCTCGCCTTCCTCGCTCTGGTCGCCTGGGCGGTGATGCGTTTCGTCTTCGGCCTGCCCTCCGCTTTCGGCTTCGCCTCGCGGGCCCGGCGCCGGGCCCGCGGCTTCGAGGCGATTTCGCGTGGCATGGTTGCGATCGGCGCCGGCGACCCGGTCGCTGCCGGACGCTACGCGGTCGATGCCCGCAAATTCGCGGCCAGCGAGCCGCTGACCCTGCTGCTCGAAGCGCAATCGGCCCAGCTCTCCGGCGATCGTGGCCAGGCCGAGGCCGCCTTCAAGGCGATGCTCGACAAGCCGGAGACTCGCGTGCTCGGCCTGCGCGGCCTCTTCGTCGAGGCGCGCAGGCGCGGCGACATGGCCGCCGCCCGCGCCTTCGCCGACGACGCCGTGCGCCGCTCGCCCTCGCTCGCCTGGGCCAATGACGCCCTGCTCGACTTCCACACCGCCGCCGGCGACTGGCAGGCGGCTCGCACCGCGGTCGAGCGCCGCGCCGCTTTGCGCCTCGCCGACAAGGGCGAGGCCAAGCGCCAGCGCGCCGTACTGCTCGCCGCCGAGGCGCTCGAGGCCAAGGATCGCGAGCCCGAGAAGGCGCTCGCCGCCGCGCTCGAAGCGGTCAAGCTTGCGCCCGGCCTCACCCCTGCAGCCGCCCTCGCCGGCCGGATGCTGTCGGAACGCGGCGACATCAAGAAGGCGGCGCGACTGCTGGAGGCGGCCTGGAAACAGGTCTCGCATCCCGACATCGCCAGCGCCTATCTCGACGTCCGTCCCGGCGACAGCGCCCGCGATCGCCTCGCCCGCGCCGAGACGCTGACCAAGCTCCGGCCTGCCGATCCCGAGGGCGTGCTGGCGCTCGCCGGCGCGGCCATCCATGCCCAGGACTTCGCCCGTGCCCGCGCCACGCTGAAGCCGCTGCTCGCCGGCGGCGCGTCGGTCCGCGCCTGCCTGCTGATGGCCGAACTGGAAGAGGCCGAACACGGCGCCACCGGCCGCGTCCGCGAATGGCTGGCCCGCGCCACCCGCGCCCCGCGCGACGCCGCCTGGGTCGCCGACGGGCTCGTCTCCGACCAGTGGCTGCCGGTCTCGCCGATCTCGGGCCGGCTCGACGCCTTTGTCTGGACGGTCCCGCCGGCGACGCTGGGCAGCCAGGGCGCCCATCTCGACGACGACGTCCTCGCCGATCTCGACGAGCCTTCGGCGCCGCTGCTGGAAGGCAAGGCCGAGGTCGCGGAGGCGGAGCCCCTGTCCGCTCCGGCCGGGCTCGCTCCGCCTGCCGCGCCCGAACCGCCGAAGCCGGAAGCCAAGGTCGAGGCCAGGCCTGAGCCAGTCGCTGCAACCGCCCCTCCCCCGGCCGAGCCGGTCGTCGAGATCGCTCCGGCAACGACGAAGCCGGCGCCGCAGCAGGCCAAGCCTGCCCCGGTCGTCTTCCCGGTCGCGCATGCGCCCGACGATCCCGGCCCGGAGCAGCAGACGCCCGGTGAGACCAAGGGCCGCTTTCGGATCTTCAGCTGATAGACAGGTCATTCTCGGACGGAGCGAAGCGAAGATCCGAGAATCTCATGACGAGAAGGCACCGGTCTGCGTCTTCTCCGACCTGAGATGCTCAGGCCGAGCCCGAGCATGACGCGTGATCTTTGCTCTCCGGACGCCTATAGACGGCGCATGACCACCTCTGAGATCACCTCTTCCACCGCCACCGAGCTCGTCATCGCACCCGAGCAGGCTGGGCTGCGCCTCGACAAGGCGCTCGCTCTGCTCGGCGGCGAGGTTTCGCGCGCCCGCCTGCAGCAGGTGATCAAGGAGGGCGGCGTCAGCATCGACGGGTTGGTGGTCGTCGATTCCAGCCGCAAAGTCGCAGCCGGACAGCGCCTCTCCCTCGTCATGCCCGAGGCCAAGCCGGCCGCACCGGTCGGCCAGGACATCCCGCTCACTGTCGTCTTCGAGGACGAGCACCTGATCGTGATCGACAAGCCGGCCGGGCTTGTCGTCCACCCCGCCGGCGGCCATGAGGATGGCACGCTGGTCAACGCGCTGATCGCCCATTGCGGCGAGAGCCTTTCGGGCATCGGCGGCGTGCGCCGGCCCGGCATCGTCCACCGGCTCGACAAGGACACCAGCGGCCTGCTCGTCGTCGCCAAGAACGACAAGGCCCATCGCGGCCTTGCCAAGCAGTTCGCCGACCATGGCCGCACCGGCCCGCTGGAACGGGCCTATCTCGCCCTGGCCTGGGGGTCACCCCGTCGGCAGACCGGCACGATCGACGCCCCGATCGAGCGCTCCAACCGCAATCGCGAGAAGATGATGGTCGTCGGCGAGGGCCGCGGCCGCGAGGCGATCACCCATATCGAGCTGATCGAACGCTACCCGCCTCTGCTGCGCGGCCATGAGGAGGTCGAGGCGTTGGCCAGCCTGGTCGAATGCCAGCTCGAGACCGGGCGCACCCACCAGATCCGCGTCCATATGAGCCATATCGGCCACCCGCTGCTCGGCGACCAGCTCTACGGCTCCGGCTTCATGACCAAGGCGAGCCGTTTGCCCGAAAAAGCCCGCGCCGCGCTCGTCGATCTCGGCCGCCAGGCGCTGCATGCGCGCCTGCTCGGTTTCGAGCATCCGGTCACCGGCGAGGAATTGCGCTTCGAGTCGGAACCGCCCGCCGACTTTGCACGTTTGCAAGCAGAACTCTCGATCCTGTGACCGATTTTTGCTGCGCCGCCCACTTTCCGCCACCCTCGCATCGTCTATACTGCGCTGCGAAAGCGGATGGCTAAAGGGGCGCCGCTTGAGCATGTTCCGCAAAAGTGGGGACCACTTTTGCGATGAGAACATGCTCCACATGAGAGTTGGCGCGAATCTCGTCGTTCAGCCGGGTCCGGCTGAACGGAAAGCGCGCCAGGCGCGCAGCAGGCGACTGGACGATAGCCGTCGCCGGGGCAGCGCGCCGGACGATCCTGCCCGATGGAACATCGGGTGGTTGGCTCGCCGCGGAGCGGGAGCCGGAAAGGAGTACGAGCATGGCGACTGCGTCGTTGCCCGTCATGTCCGCGGAGGGCGGACTTTCACGTTATCTGGACGAGATCCGTCGGTTCCCGATGCTGGAGCCGAACCAGGAATTCATGCTGGCCAAGCGCTGGCGCGAGCATGGCGACCGCGATGCGGCCCATAAGCTCGTGACCTCGCACCTGCGCCTCGTCGCCAAGATCGCCATGGGCTATCGCGGCTACGGCCTGCCGATGGGCGAAGTGGTGTCGGAGGGCAATGTCGGCCTGATGCAGGCGGTCAAGCGCTTCGAGCCGGACAAGGGCTTCCGGCTCGCGACCTATGCGATGTGGTGGATCAAGGCCTCGATCCAGGAATACATCCTGCGCTCCTGGTCGCTGGTGAAGATGGGCACCACCGCCAACCAGAAGAAGCTGTTCTTCAACCTGCGCAAGGCCAAGAGCAAGATCTCGGCGCTCGGCGAGGGCGATCTCAAGCCCGACCAGGTCAAGAGCATCGCGACCAAGCTCGGCGTCAACGAGCAGGACGTGATCGACATGAACCGCCGCCTCGGCGGCGACGCCTCGCTGAACACGCCGCTGCGCGAGGATGGCGAGGGCGAATGGCAGGACTGGCTCGTCGACGACAGCGACAGCCAGGAGAATCGTCTCGCCGCCTCCGAGGAGAGCGACAACCGCCATCTGGCGCTGCGTGAGGCGCTCGGCGTGCTCAACGACCGCGAGCGGCGCATCTTCGAGGCGCGTCGCCTCGCCGAGGACCCGATCACCCTGGAGGAGCTCTCCGAGGAGTTCGGCGTCTCGCGCGAGCGCGTCCGCCAGATCGAGGTCCGCGCCTTCGAGAAGGTGCAGGACGCGGTCAAGAAGGCGCTGGTGAAGATCGAGGCGCCGCGGGCGGCCCTGCCCGCGGCCTGACCCCTGATCAGTAGAGCGGCGGCAATGGCTGCAGAGGCAGCCTGAGCGGTCCGAGGAAGACCCTGCCTTCGCGCAGGACCAGCGGCGGCAGCGGCGAAAGCCCTGCCGCCGTATTGCTTTGCCCGCCATCCCCCGTGCGCCCACCGAGGAGCGCGCCGAGACCCGCGGTCAGGCCGCCGACCTTGATGCCGGCGATGCGGTCGACACCGGCGACCGCCGCCGAGACCTTGCCGGCCGGCCGATGCGCCTCGTCGAGCGCCACGAGGCCGCTGGCCTCGAGCCGCGTCGGCCCCTTGGTCAGGACGAGCTTGGTCACGTCGAGTGCGCCGCCGGCGGCACGCCAGGCTTCGAGCGCATCGGGATTGAAGCCGCGCCGGAAGGACAGCGCGCGCGAGACGCTGGCCTGCAGGTCGAGATCGGCGAGCTGGCCATTGCCGACCAGCACTTCCAGCGCCGGCAGCACGCCACCCTTGGCGCTGACGGCGAGATCGACCGTGCCTTCGCTGGCGAAGCGCTGCGGATTGGGCCGCAGATGTGCTTCCGCAGCAGCGGCACGCCACGTCTCGGCTGCGCCTTGTCCGGGTTCGGTGACGGTCAGGACCGGCTCGCCCAGCACCAGCGAGAAACGCTCGAAGGCGAGGCCGGTGAGATGCAGGCTCGCGGCCAGTGCCTTCCAGTCGAGCGCGGCCTTGCGCCCCTGCGGAAGGTTCGCCAGCATCGGCCCCGTCATCTGCAGGATGATGTGGCCAGGGGTCCAGACCTGCGCGACCGCGACAGCCGGGCCGGCGTCGACCTTGACCTCGTCGCCCCAGCGCGAGGAGGTCAGCGTCAGGCTGGCGCAGCGCACCTCGATGCGAAACGGGTAGCCGCCGACGCTGCGATCGCGACAGGTCCAGTTGCGCCCGGCTCTCGCCTCGCGGGCGATGCCGGCATCGAGTTCCTGGTCGACCTTGCTGCGCGCGAAGCCCCAGATGCCGGACCAGCCGGCGGCGAGCAGCGCCAGCAGCACGAAGGGCGCGTAGAGCCAGAAGCGGCCATGCCGGCGCACGGGCGTGGTATCGGACATGCGCGGGCGCTCCATTGCGAAAATCTCGGCAGGTTGATAGCGACCGGGGCCGCAACGCGCCAGCGCTGTCGGAGAATGCCCGCCAGCCGGTCGCGAATGCCTCTCTGGCGAGGCAAGCGGGCTAAATTGTGAGGATCGGATGACAGCGCCGCTTCCGCCGGAAGATCTCTGGGTGTTCGGCTACGGCTCGCTGATCTGGCGTCCCGGCTTTGCCTTCGTCGAGCGCGCCGGTGCGCGCCTGCACGGCTACCACCGCGCGCTCTGCATCTATTCGCATGTCCATCGCGGCACGCCCGAGGTGCCCGGCCTCGTGCTCGGTCTCGACCGCGGCGGCATCTGCCGCGGCGTCGCCTTCCGCGTCGCTGCCGAACAGGCCGAGGAGACGACCGACTATCTGCGCGCCCGCGAGCAGGCGACCGCGGTCTATCTCGAACGGCGACTGGCGCTGCGGCTCGACGATGGCCGGCGCCTCAATGCGCTCACCTACATCGCCGACCGCAATCATGATCAGTATGCCGGGCGCCTGCCGGAGGAGGCGGTGCTCGCCCTCGTGCGTCAGGGCAAGGGCGTCTCGGGCGAGAATCCGGACTATGTCCGGCGCACCCATGAGCACCTGCACGAGATGGGCATCCACGACCCGCTGCTGGCCCATCTCGTGGCCGAGCTCGACAGGACGAGCCCGGCCAAGCCCCTCTAAGGCTTCACGCCTCCGGCATCAGGTCGCAGAGGGCAGCGCGGCGGCCGGCGCTGTCTTCCGCCAGCAAATGGACATGGATCTCGCTGGCGCCGGCCATGGCCGCGGCATCACGCCAACGCGTCAGCGCTGCATCGATGCCGAACGGCCCGCTGTCGCGCGCAGCGACGATCTTGCGCTCAGGCGAGACCGCCAGCAGCACCGCATCGCTGAAGCCGAGCGCATGGCCGTCCTGGACGGCGAAAACCGAGGCGACATAGCGCCGGCCGGAGCGGCCGCGCCAGGCGGTAAAGCGGCGCTCGGCGAGATGGGCGGTCGCGCGCAACGGCATCTCGCGCACCTGCCCCGCAACCACAGCGTCGTCGCTGAACAGCGGAGCGGCACGCTCCGCCTTGGCAGGCTGGAGTGCCTCCAGCAGGTTGAGCTGGCGCGGCATCTTGTCGATCGACCGGCTACGGTCGAATGGGAAACGGGCTCGGGCCAAAGCAGCCATGTCGTTCCTCCTTTGTTCTAGAACAAAATCGGAACACAGAAGCCCATTGTCAAGGCCGATCAGGCGCTGGGCTGCGCCTCCTGACGTATGCTGACAGGGGCGGGTACGCCGAGCCGGTCAAGTTCGGCAAGACCGTCGGCCAGCAGCCGGTTGCTCGCGGTCTCGATCTGCTCCTGCAGCAAGGCGTGGAACGCCACCTTGTCCATCCCTGGCGGAATCGCCGGCAGGATCTCGACGCGGATCGTTCCCGGCCGCTTGATCAGGCTGCGGCGCGGCCAGTACAGCCCGGCATTGAGCGCCACAGGCACGCAAGGCACGCCGAGCTCGGCATAGAGATGGGTGACCCCGTATTTATAGGCCGGCTCGGCGCCGGCGGGGCGCCGCGTCCCTTCCGGGAAGATCATCAGCTGGCGCCCCTTCTCGCCGAGCTCGACCCTGGCGCGCCTCGTCACCTCCTGCAGCGCCCGGCTGCGGGCGCCGCGATCGACCGGGATCATCCGCAGCTTGATCAGGCACCAGCCGAAGAAGGGCAGCCAGGTCAATTCGCGCTTGAGAATGTAGACGGGATTGCGGAACACCGTCACCAGCGCGAAGGTCTCCCAGGTCGACTGGTGCTTGGCCGCCATGATGATCCCGCCGGGCGGGATGTTCTCGACACCGGTGATCTCGTAGCGCGTCCCGACGATCACCCGCATCCACCAGAGCGAAGTCTCGGCCCAGCACAGCGCGACCTTCAGCAGGAAGCGCGGCGGCAGCACCATCGTCACCATGGCCGCGAGCAGCCAGAATGCGAGGTTCAGATAGAAGGCAACGTTGAACAGGAGCGAGCGGATCAGCAGCATGGTCCGCAAGAACCCCGGCAGCCGGGGCGCGTCAAGAGCCAGCCGCGCGGATCAGGCCCCGCGCAGCGGCGTCGCCGCCCGCGAGCGCTTGTCGTGCTCCGGCCCCATCAGGTCGCCCGGCTTGGGCGAGATCGGCTTGCGCCCGCCGATGATCACCGAGAGCCGCGACGTCTCGGGGTCGGACTCGAGCCTGCTGCGCACGGCGGCGACCAGATATTTGAGGTATTCCGGAACCAGCAACCGGATCGTGTGCCAGTCACGCCACCAGCCGGCGACGTCGACCTGGTCGGTCACCACCGGATGCGGCACGAAGCGCACGCCCGGCATCGCATGGCCGAGCTCGAGCAGCGTGCGCGGCATGTGATAGTTCGACGTCACCACCAGCAGCGAGCGGAAATCATGGCGGCGCAGCCAGCGCCGTGTCTCGATGGCGTTACCGATGGTGTTGCGGGCGCGATAATCGAGATCGACGCAGCAGGCGAGAGCCTCGCGTCCGCTCGGGTTGAGCTTGGCCAGTTCCTCGCGGCTCGTCTTCTCGTTGACGCCGCTGATCAGGAGGCGCCGCCCGCGCTCGGCGTTGAGCAGGCTGACGGCATCGCCGATCCGCTGCGCTCCGCCGGTGACCACCACGATCGCATCCGTTCGCGGCGGCGAGCGCGACTCGGTCACCGACAGCCCCGTGGCGAAGCTGACATAGCCGGCAGCGACGGCGAACCCGCCGATGAGACATGACCAGAGCAGGAAACGACGGAGCCATCGGCGCCGCGGCGAGGCGGGCGTCGTCATCTGTCGCAGGGCAGCCAGGCTGTCCTCAACACGGGGAAGATGGCCTTGCCGGGTTCCAAGCAGCACCATGAGATCGGGAAACTAGCTGCCCAATCGGGCACAATGACGGCATCCTCACAACCCCACCGCGAAGCGATTCAGCTCATTGCCCGAAGATAATGCCGCACCGTCAGGCGCGAGACGAGTCCCGCGATCGCCGCGACCACCGCCGCGACGAGGATGACGACGGCATAGCCCGACCAGCCGATCTCGAAGGCGCCGAACAGCGCCTGCAGCTGGTCGGCCTCAGGGGTCGCGCTCCAGGCCGAGGACAGGAAGCCGAGCAGGGCGATCGCGATGATCGCCGCGAGCCCGCCAGCCGCCCCGCCGCGCAGGCCGAGCGCGACGAAGCGGGTCTGGAACTCGCGCGCGATGAACTCGTCGGTCGCGCCGACGAAATGCAGCACCTCGACCGAATCGCGGCTGCCCGCCATAGCGCCGCGCGTCGCGAAGGCGACGGCGAGCCCGGCCGCCACCAGCACGAGCAGCACCACCGCGACGCCGGCCAGGATGATCGTACTCGCCATGGTCGAGAGCCGGCGCACCCAGAGCCGGTGATCGTCGAGCGTCGCGCTCGGCACCTCGCGCCGTAATGTCTGGCTGAAGGCGACGAGATCATTGGCGACGGTCGAGGACAACCGCAGCACGATCAGCCGCGGCACCGGCAATTCGACGAGGTCGAGCCCGGCGCCGAGCCAGGGCTCGAGCAGTTTGTCGGATTCGGCCCGTGGCATCGGCTTGACCTCGGCGACACTCGGCACCGCCCGGGCGAGCTCGACGGCGCGGGCGATATCCTGCTCGATGTTGCGGCGTGGATCTGGCCTGACCTGGATTGTCATCTCGTTGGCGACCGCCCCGCGCCATTGCTCCGAGGCGCGTGCGGCGAGCAGCGCCGCCCCGGCGCTCAATGCCGCCAGGAAGGTCAGGATGGCGATGACGACGACGAGCGCTCGGCCCGCCACCGAATCGACCGGCACCAGCGGCTGATCGCGGCGCAGGCTCGCCGGGAGGCGCTGCCCGCTGCGCGGCCGCTCCTCCTCGGCCTCATCCATGTCGAGATGGTCAGGCATCGACATGCAGATGCCCATCCGCCAGCACGAGACGCGGCGCGTCGTAGAGTTCCATCAGGCCGATATCGTGTGTCGCGATCACCACCGCCGTCCCGAGCGACTGCAATTCCATGAACAGCCTCAGCAGGCGCCGTCCGAGGCCGGGGTCGACATTGCCGGTCGGCTCGTCGGCCAGCAGCAATTGCGGCCGGCTGATCAAAGCGCGCGCGATCGCTGCGCGTTGCTTCTCGCCGCCGGAGAGGACGGCCGGCACCGCATGCATGCGCTCGCCGAGCCCGACCCAGCGCAGGAGCTCGACCACCTCGGCGCGATAGCTCGCCTCCTCCTTGCCGAGGACGCGCAGCGGCAACGCCACGTTCTCATAGACCGTCAGGTGGTCGAGCAGCCGGAAATCCTGGAAGACCACGCCCATGCGGCGGCGGAAATCGGTGAGCGTCGCGGCATCGAGGCGTGAGACGTCCTGGCCGAACAGGTTGACCAGCCCCCGCGTCGGCTTGAGCGCCATCAGGACGAGCCGGATCAGCGTGGTCTTGCCGGCTCCCGACGGCCCGGTCAGATACTGGAAAGAGCGCGGCGCGATGCTGAAGTTGATGTCCTTCAGCACCTCCGGCCCCATCCCGTATCGCAAACCGACATTCTCGAACCGAACCAACGCAGTTCCTCTCGCTGAACTTTCCGAATCGTACCGGACGGCCGCCGAGCCGGCACGACCTTACACCGAGACCACGCCCCGGCGGGAAGCACCGCGCGTTTTCCTCAGCCCTGCATGGCGCA
Source organism: Allobosea sp. NPDC003192 (assembly GCF_050275675.1). NCBI lineage: Bacteria > Pseudomonadati > Pseudomonadota > Alphaproteobacteria > Hyphomicrobiales > Alloboseaceae > Allobosea > Allobosea sp. NPDC003192. Next base: position 66,574 of record NZ_JBNNPK010000013.1, on the reverse strand, counting down.
GGCTTTACGCGACGTTAACCATAAATCGACCCTATGGGAGGCGGAGCCATCAACCGCCCCCGCTTGCACTTGCGCGCAGCAACGGGAGGATCAGGCTCCAGACCGATACTCGCGGGCATGCAGCGCGGAGCGAGCGTTTTTAAGGCCATGCTGATCGTCTGCCCCAACTGCGCCAGCCGGTACGAGATCGCCGAGGCCAAGATCGGGACCGGCGGCCGCAAGGTGCGCTGCGCCAGCTGCCAGACGACCTGGCAGATCGAGGCGCCGCAGGCGGTAGACGCGCCCCAGGCAGTAGGGGCACAGCCGGCCGGCGAAGTCCTGCAATCCGATCTGGATGCCGCAATGCCGGAGCTTCCGGGCGCCCCCAGCCCCGAGCAGACCGCTGCGGAGCTGGAGGAGGAGCTGCGCCGCGCCGCCGAGATCGATGCCGACATCTCGGCGCTCACCGCCGAGCGGGGGGAGCCGTCCCAGGCGAATATCGCGCAGCCCATACCGCCCAAGCGCAAGCGAAACCGGGTCGGCGCCGAGGGCCTCGGGACCCGCCTGCCGCCGGCAGCGGCCGGCATCCTCGTGGCCGCCGGCCTTGCCACGCTCGGGCTCGGCCTCTGGCAGCGCGAGCGCGTCGTTCGGGTTATCCCGCAATTCGCCGGGCTCTACGCGTCGATCGGCCTGCCTGTGAATGTGCGCGGCCTCGCCTTCAGCGCCGTCGAGAGCGAGCTGGTCCAGGATCCGCAGGGGCGCTTCCTCGTCGTCTCCGGCGATGTCACCAACGTCGCCAAGGGCACGACCAAGGTGCCGCCGATCACTGTCATGGTGCAAAGCGAGGACGGCAAGGTGCTCTACAGCTGGACGACCGAACCGCCACGCCCGTCGCTCGAACCGGCGGAGCTGATGCATTTCCGGGCCCGCCTCGCCTCGCCGCCTGAGAATGGCCGCTCGGTCCAATTGCGTTTCGGCGCCGGCAGCACCGAAGGCCTCGCCAGCCTGCACTGATCTCCCACAGCTGGTTTCCACCCGGCCGGCTCCCGCCGCTTCAATTGTCCGCGCATGGACGCTATGACTGAGACCTGAAGAGTTTAGCCCGCGATCACGGGGCTGCGCGGGCATGAGCCCGCGCCGAAAGGAACGGTCGTCGAGATGTCCCAGCCCAAGCGTATCCGCGTTCTCTATGATGAGGTGGCGATCGCCGAGCGCAATGCCGAAATGGCCGCAGAGATCGCGGCCAGTGCCGGCGAGAACCTGCTCGTCGTCGCCGTGCTGAAAGGCAGCTTCATGTTCGTCGCCGACCTGATCCGCGCCATGCATCGGGCCGGCATGACGCCGCAGGTCGAGTTCGTTCATTTGTCGAGCTATCGCGCCGCCACCGTTTCCTCCGGCCAGGTCGAGATCCTGCGGGATGTGCAGAGCGATGTCCGAGGCCGGCATGTGCTGCTCGTCGACGACATCCTCGAATCCGGCCGCACCCTCGCCTTCGCCAAGGATCTGCTCGCTGCGCGTGGCGCTGCCCGGGTCTCGACCGCCGTCCTGCTCGAGAAGCCGGCCAAGCGCGCCGTCAATATCGAAGCGGACTATGTCGGCTTCGAATGCCCCGACTATTTCGTCGTCGGCTACGGCATGGACGTCGCCCATTCCTATCGCCAGTTGCCCTATGTCGGCGTGATTGAGACCGCCGACCAGGCCGGTCTCCCGGGGATCTGAAGCGATGTCGCGCATTCTCGTGGTCGATGACGAGGAGAGCCTGCGCTCGCTGGTGGCGCGCGGCCTCGCCATGGACGGGCACGATTGCCTGACCGCCGGCGACGGCGCCGAAGCGCTCGACATCCTGATGGCCGAGCAAGGCCGTTTCGATCTCCTGCTCACCGATATCCGCATGCCGCTGATGGACGGGATCGCGCTGGCGCTCGCCGCCAAGCAGCACTTCCCAGACCTCACCATCATGCTGATGACCGGCTATGCCGAGCAGCGCGAACGGGCCAAGAGCCTCGAGACCATCGTCGAGGAGGTGATGACCAAGCCCTTCACCATCGCCGAATTGCGCGAGACGGTGCTGCGCGTGATCGAGCGCTCGATCGGGTGAGAGCTCGCCGGCTCAGCGGTTCAGCCACCAGATCGAAGCGTTGAGCAGGCACGCGAACGAAACCCAGGCGAGATAGGGCACGAACAGCCCGACCGACAACCTGTCGCCCAACGCTGCGAAGCACCGCATCGTCCAGATCATCGCCGCCAGCAGCAGCGCGATCACGACGAGGCCGCTCGCCGGGCTGTTCAGGCCAAAGAACGCGCAGGACCAGAGCATGTTGAGCGCGAGCTGGACGTGGTAGGCAAGCAGCGCCTGTGCCCTGCCCGGTGTGTCGACCGGCCGGCGTAGGCAGCGAAATGCGGCGAGGGCCATCAGCGCGAACAGCATCGTCCAGACCGGCGCGAACAGCCAGTTCGGCGGATTGAAGGGCGGTTTGGCGAGGCCGGCATACCAGCCGGGAATCTGCGGCACCGTCACGGCGCTGCCGATCAGCGAGGCCGCGACCACCGGCAGGATCGCGAGGGCAGCGGCAAGCCATAGGGTGGGCTGACGATCGGCCCGGTCTGTCGATATGCTCATGCGGCGAGGATGGGGCTTCCCTGCGCTCCGGGCAAGGCGGGCCTCTTGCACTGCAGCAATCTCAGTGAGATGAATCGTCTCACATAGTGGAAATCGGATCAGCCATGACCAAGCGCCCGCTGCACCCCCGTTCGCTCGCCGCCCAGGCAATGGGCAAGATCGACCCGCTGACCAAGGCCGTGGTGCCGCCGATCCACGTCTCCACCACCTATATCCGCGACGAGGACAATGCCTATTCCTCCGGCTTCATCTATGGCCGACCGGACAATGAGACGGTGCACGAGGCACAGGCTGTGCTCGCCATGCTGGAGGAGGCCAAGGCCGGTGCCCTCCTGTTCGGCTCCGGCATGGCCGCTGCGACCGCCGTGTTCCAGGCGCTCTCGCCCGGCGATCATGTCGTCGCCTCCAAGGTGATGTACTGGGCGCTGCGCGCCTGGCTGCTGACCGAGGCGACCCGCTGGGGGCTGAAGATCGACTTCGTCGAGACCGACGATCTCGCCAAGCTCAAGCAGGCGGTGAAGCCCGGCGTCACCAAGCTGGTCTGGGCGGAGACGCCGTCCAACCCGCTCTGGACCATCACCGACATCGCCGCCGCTGCTGAGATCGCCCATGCAGCCGCCGCGAAGCTCGCTGTCGATTCGACCTGCGCCTCGCCAGTGCATACCCGTCCGCTGACGCTCGGCGCCGACATCGTCATGCATGCCGCGACCAAGGTGCTGAACGGCCATTCCGACGTTGTCGCCGGCGCGCTCTGCGCCCGCGAAGACGATGAATTCTGGAACCGGATCAAGACGGTCCGCAAGGGCCAGGGCGGTATTCTCGGCCCGTTCGAGGCCTACCTCCTGATGCGCGGCATGCGCACGCTCCATGTCCGGCAGGAGCGCCAGTCGGCCTCGGCCCTGGCATTGGCGCAGAAGCTCTCGGCTCACCCGCTGGTTTCGCGCGTGCTCTATCCCGGCCTGCCTCAGCATCCTGGCCACGATATCGCCGCCAGGCAGATGGAAGGCGGCTTCGGCTTCATGCTCTCGGTCCAGGTGACTGGCGGTGAGGCCGCGGCGGTCAGGTCGGCCGCCCATGTCGAACTGTACAAGCGCGCGACCTCACTGGGTGGCGTCGAGAGCCTGATCGAGCACCGCGCCTCGATCGAGGGCGCCGGCTCGCCCTGCCCGCCCGACCTGCTGCGCCTCTCGACCGGCATTGAAGATGTCGAGGACCTCTACGCCGATCTCGACCAGGCCCTGAAGGCCGGACATCGCTGACCAGCGCGGCTGGCGCATATCAGCTTCTCGAAAGCCGCATTCGGCGTTCGTGCCGATGTGCCAGAGCATTTCCGCGTTTCTCAGAAGCGCGGGAATGCTCTAGCCGGCCTTGAGGCGGACGAGGTCGGCAGCATCGCGCCGCCCATCCGTCGACGACCAGCTCTGGGCGAGGAGTTCCGTGTCGTCCGCACTGACCGCCACCTGGTCTCGGCCATTCCGCTTGGCTGCATAAAGCGCCTTGTCGGCGTCGCGCAGAAGCGTGTCGAAATCGATGACGACGTCCTCGGAATAGGCGACACCGGCGCTGGTCGTGCTTGTGAACGCGCCGCCATCCCCGCTGAAATGGCGCTTGGCCAGGCGCCTGCGCACGCCATCGGCGAGTTTCGCAGCCGTGATGAGCGAGGCTCCCGGCAGCAGCAGCGCGAATTCCTCGCCGCCAAGCCGAGCGGCAAGTCCCTGCGATCGACAAGACAGCGCCAGGATCTTCCCGAAGCTTCGCAGCACGTCGTCGCCTGCCGGATGACCATGGACATCGTTGGTCGTCTTGAAGTGATCCATGTCGAACACGATGAGCGCGGCAGGGCCTTTGATGTCGCCCGCGATCCGGTTGAGCAGCGCCCGCCGGTTGAGCAGGCCGGTCAGCGGATCGGTCTCTGCCTCGCGCTTGTGGCTGCGTGCCAGCCGCGCCTGGTTGAGCGCCAGGGAAAGCGCGCCGATGCCGGACAGGGTGATCAGGCAGACGACGATATTGAGATCCTCGGCCCAATTCGACGGAGCTTGCGACAGGCGCCATTCGCCATCCTGCAGCAGCAGGATGGCGCAGGGGACGAAGGAGAGCCCCGTCACGACATAGAGAACCGTCAGCAGCGGGATGGCCAACCGGGCTTCGGCGCGTCCGAGCCAATAGTCCCAGGCTGTGACGAGAAGGATGATCGTCGCCGCCGCATTGAGCATGACGATGGCGACGCCATTGTAGCCGGCCAGCATCGGAACGGCCATGGCGACGGACGATGCGGCCGCCATGACGGCCATGCTGCGCCAGGGCAGGATGCCGGTGCGGAACTCCCGACCGGCGCCGAACACGAAGGCGAGGCCGGCCAACAGGATCGTGTATCCGGCGGCGCCCACAGCCGGCGACATGGTCTGGGCATACCAGCTGTAGATCAGCACGCCGAGCGCCATGAACGCCACGCCGAAAGTCCAGGCTATCAGGAAGCGTTCCGTCCTGGAGGCAAGCCAGCTGACAAAGAAGGTGATCGCCAATCCGCAACCGGAAAGAGCAAAGGCTGTCAGCAGCGAATGGTAGTCCAGCGGCAAGGCAGACTCAGCGGCAGTTGGCGAGAGGCGCGCAGGTTATGGACCGGCTGCCGTTGCGAAAAATTTAAACCGATCGCGTGGATTTCGAGCTATCGCGCGAGACCGTCTGGATCGGCTTCGGCGCCAGGCTTCCTGGCTTGGACTAGAACCAGATCCCCTTCGCCATCGTCAGCAACTGCCGGCGATCGGCGAGGCCGTTGACGCCGCCATTGATCAATTGGGTGACGCGAGCCGCGTCGTCGCGGTCGGCGGCGGCGTTGATCTTGCGGTCACGCCAATAGGCGAACGCGACCTGGACCGAGATGCGCGGATCGAGCGCCAGCTCCGGCCGCCCCTCCAGATCGATACTCAGCATCCGGCCGATGCGCTTGTAATTGGCCCGGCCGGTGAGCTGGAAGATGCCGCGCCCGTGATAGCGCGCGCCGTCGCCGGGCTCGGTGTTGCCGAGATCGGCGCGCCCCTCGTATTTGGCGAACTGCTTCTTGCCGCCCTTCTCCTCGAGCGTGCGGAAGCGGTCGGTCTCATGCGCCGCCTGCGCCAGGAAATGGCAGACGCGCAACGGCGTCGTCAGGTCCGCCTCGGCGGCGAGCCGATCGAAATGCAGGGCGATATTGTTCATGATCTCGGCCTTGCCGATCGGCGCGAGCCGGGCGAGCCGGGAGACGGTAACAATGAGGTCCGGCTGGCGCGGAGCCTGCGGCTCCTCGACCGGTATTTCCTCGGCTGACGATCCCTGCATCGACATGGCGGCACTCCCGGTTACGCATTGCGCCAGTATGCACCCGTTTCGCGGGGCGGGGATAAGTTCCCTGACAGGACCGTCATGGGGCTGAAACAGCGCGCGTCTAGCGAGGGCGCCCGCCCCAAGGAAAGCCCGCCATGACCGACCACACCGCTCTCAATCGTCGCACATTGCTCGCCGGTCTCGGCACTGCAGCCCTCGCCGCTGCAGCCGCTCCCGCCCTCGCCCGCTCGCTTCCAGCCCTGCCAACCGGCAATCTCGGCACCGACGCCGGCTATTGGGATGCGGTCCGGCGCCTCTACAGCGTCACTCCCGACATGGTGAACCTGGAGAACGGCTATTGGGGCATCATGGCCGAGCCGGTGAAGGCCGAATACAAGCGCCTGACCGACGTCGTGAATTTCGAGAACACCGTCTACGCCCGCACCAAGATCGGCCAGGACCTCGACAATGTCCGCACGCCGCTGGCCGATTTCCTCGGCGTCGCCCGCGAGGAGATCGCGCTGACCCGCGGCGCCACCGAGGCGCTGCAGACGCTGATCGCCGGCTACAACAAGCTCAAAGCCGGCGACGGCGTGCTCTATGCCGATCTCGACTATGATTCGATGCAGTACGCGATGAACTGGTTGAAGGGCCGGCGCGGCGTCGAGGTCGCCAGGTTCGACATCCCCGAGCCGGCGACCAAGGCCAATGTGCTCGCGGCCTATGAGGCTGCACTCAAGGCCAACCCGAAGACCAAGCTCCTGCTGCTCACCCATGTCAGCCACCGCACCGGCCTGATGATGCCGGTCAGGGAGCTAGCCGCCATGGCCAAGGCGCGCGGCATCGACGTCATCCTCGACGCCGCCCATAGCTGGGGCCAGGTCGACTTCAAGGCGAGGGATCTCGGCGTCGACTTCATCGGCTTCAACCTGCACAAATGGATCGGCGCGCCGCTCGGCGTCGGCGTCATGTACATCGCTCGCGAGCGATTGGCCGATATCGACACCCATTATGGCGACGAGGACTTCAAGGCGGACGATGTCCGCTCGCGCATCCATACCGGCACGCCGAACTTCGCCGCCCAGCTCGCCGTCCCCGCTGCGCTCGCCCTCCATCAGGAAGTGGGGCCGCAGGCCAAGGAGGCGCGCTACCGCCATTTGCGCAACTACTGGGTCAGCAGAGCGCGCGAATTGAAGGGCGTCGAGATCCAGACGCCGGACGATCCAGAGATGGTCGCCGGCATCACCTCCTTCGCGCTCACCGGCAAGCGCTCGGCTGCAGATTGCAACGCGATCGTCGCGGCGCTGCGCGACCAGCACAAGGTGATGACGGTACGCCGCGGCGGCGTCGCCAAGGGCAACACCATCCGCATCTCGCCAGCGCCTTATCTGACGGAAGCGGACCTCGATCGCTTCATCGCGGCGCTCGCAGTCGTCTCGGGCAATCGGGCGGGGTGAGCAAGTAGGCCGTCATTCTCGGGCGGAGCGAAGCGCAGACCCGAGAAGCTCATGACGAGAAGGCGCTGTCACGCGCCTCCTCTTGCCTGAGATGCTCGGGTCAAGTCCGAGCATGACGCGGGACCGGCAGATCAATTCCGCCGCAGCAGGCGCTCGAGATAGTCGAGCTCCTCGGTCGGACGCATCGGATCGCCGAGGCGCCGGCGCAGCTCCTCGAGGATGCGACGTGCCCGCTGCGTCGCGCTCTCGTCGGCGCCTGGCACCCGCACGCGGCCATCGGCCCAGTCGCGCTGGCGCTGCGGTCGCCCGAGCGGGTCGTTGTTGTCGCGCTGCTGGGCCGAGGGCCGCCCCGCCGGACGCCCATCCGGATCGCCATAGGCGTTGTCATTGCCTTCGCCCTCACCGGGCTCGCCCTGCATCTGCTGGGCAAGATTCTGGCCGCCCTTGCGCAGGGCTTCCAGCGCCCGGCCCTGCGAGTCGACCGCCTGCCCGTCCTGGCCCTGGCCGAGCTGGCCTTCCGCCTCGCGCATCGCGTCCTCGGCCTCGCCGAGCTCACCGGGATCGGCGCCCATGCCGCGCATCCGCCGCTGCAAATCTTGCAGGCGCTCGCGCAAAGCCTGCTGCCGCTGCGACAGGCCCTGACCCTGGCCCTGCCCGCCCTCGGCGTTCTGGCCGTCCTCGCCTTCACCCTCTTCGCCGCTCTCGCCCGGCTGTTGCCCCGGCTGCTGGCCACGTTGCCCGCGCTGGCCCTGCTGCCCTTGCTGGCGCTGGCCCTGCTGGCCCGGGCGGGCCTGCTGCTGCCCGGGCCGCTGACCGCGCTGGGCGCGGTTCTGGCGCTGCTGGTCCTGCTGATAGGTCTCATCGCGCAATTGCTGCTGCTCGCGCGTCATCTTGTCGAGATCGCCGAGCGCCTGGTTCATCTCGCGCTGACGCGGATCCTGCTGGCCCGGGCGTGCCGTCTTGAGATTGTTGAGGAGATTGTTGAGCTCCTCCATCAGGCGCTGCGCTTCGGCCATGTCGCCGCGCTTGGTCAGCTCCTCGATGCGGTTGAGCATGTTCTGCAGGTCGCGCGGGGTGACGGTCCGGAAATTCTCCGGCATCTGCGCCTGGTTCTGCTCGCCGTTCTGCTGCTGGCGCTGCCATTGCTGGGCGAGCTCGCGCATGTACTGATCCATGGCGCGGCGTAAATCCTCGGTGAGCTTCTTCATCTCCTCTTCGGAGGCGCCGCGCTCCAGCGCCTGCGCCAGGTTCTCCTGCGCAGCCCGCAGCGCCCGTTCGGCGTCGGAGAGATCGCCATCCTCGAGCTGCAGCGCGAAGGCCCACATCATTTCGGCCGTGTCGCGCAACTGGTCGTCGCTGGCGGCACGGCGCAGCCGCTCGCCGATCATGCGCATGCCCAGATAGACACCGGTCTCCTTCATGAAGCGGTCGGGCTCGATCATCAGCGCATCGAGCGCGAGCTGGACCTTCCTGCGGCTATCGACGTCCATGACCAGCTTGCGCCGCTGCTCGACCAGCGCCTTGGCCAGCGGCTTGGTGAAGGTCCGTTGCGGCAGCGTGACCTCGACGGTCTCGCTGCGCCCTTCCTGCCCGGTCTCGTCCCGCGCCAGCAGGCTCATATTGACCTTGGCGCCGGCCCAGGGATGAGCCGAGAAATCGACCGTGCTCTTCATCTCGTCTTCGCCGGAGCCGGAAGACGGCACCGGCAGCACCTGCTTCGGCGCCTCGACCAGTGAGCGGCCACCCGTGAGCGGAGCGACGCGCGAAACCAGGACCTCGGCCGAAGCGATGCCGTAATCGTCCTTGGCGCGGTAGCTGATGCCGAGCCCGCCCTGAATGCCGCTGACTGCCTTCGGCGGCTCGGCGAAGGCGATCTCCGGCTTCTGGTCGATGATCGCATGCAGGCTCAGCGTCTGTGCCGGGGCGCCCGAGCCGGTGATGCGCAAGGTGCCGTCGCCGGCGACGAGATAGCGTTTCTCGGTCACCGCGACCGTGTTCATAGGCGCGGTCTTGGCCGCAACCGGCTTGGCGTCAGCGGATTTGGCCTCGCCGGGCTTGCTCTCGACCGGCACGGCGTCGAGCCGCCCGGTCGTCGCGACATCCATGCCGCTCTTGCCGGCGATGCGGACCACCACCGTCGACTTCTCGGGCACGTTGAAGTTCGGGCTGGCGAGCCTGGCGAAGTCGATCAGGATCGGCGGCATCCGCGTATAGGATGGCGGGTCGATCCAGGCGTCGATCCGGACCGCGGCTGCAGCCGCTGCCGGGCCACGCCAGTCGAAGGCAGCGGCGAGTCGCGGCAGGGCCTCATGCCCGGCGACGAAGAAGCCGGCAACAGCCGCGACGAGCGGCGCGGCGCGCAAGGCGCGCTTGTCGCGCCCCGCCATGTGCGGCTGCGGCGGCGCGACCTTCAATGCCGCGACATGGGCGCTCTGGCGCTGCAGATGCAGCGTCCACAGCGCCTGCGAGACCGGATCCTTGCCGCCGACCGCGAGCGTGTCCTCGAGCGCGGTCGCCGGGCGATGCGCCCCGTCCATCGAATGGTCGAGCCGGGACAGCGCCTCGCGGCGGCTCGGCCAGCGGCCGGTCACAGCCGGCCAGAAGCTTGCGAGCAGAAGCAGGGCGAAGATGGCCGAGCCCGCGGCCCGGCCCCACCAGGGCAGGTGCAGCCAGAGCCCGAACCAGGACACGGCAAGAAAGGCGAGGACGACACAGAGCGGCCCCCACAGCTTCGGCCACAGGCGCTCCCAGGCCAGCGACAGCCGCGATGCCGCGGTGAGGCGTTCCAGCCGCCTGCGGATCGTCGAGACCGGGTCTAGCGCCGTCCGGCGCGGTGTTTCGCTCATCCGATGCTCCGGGCCGCCCCCCGCGGCGCCTCTCTTGGCTTCATCGATCGAGCAGAGAGGCTAGCACGGGATTGTGGCGTGACCAGCGCCGAAGCGCTGGACCCACAGCTCGCTCCGGGGATTGTGAAGCGTCGTCAGGGCAGCCAGGGCGGCGCACGATCCGTGCCGATCAGCTCCTCATAGGTCTGGCGCGGGCGCGTCACGGCGAATTTGTCGCCCTTCACCAGCACTTCGGCGACAAGCGGGCGCTGGTTATAGGTCGAAGACATGCTGGCACCATAGGCGCCGGCGGTCATGAAGGCGATGAGGTCGCCCGGCTTCAGCGCGGACAATTCGCGCCCGGTGGTGAAGGTGTCGCCCGATTCGCAGATCGGCCCGACCACGTCATAGGCGATCGTCTTGGCATGATCAGCCGGCTCCGCCACTGGCCAGATCTCGTGATAGGCCTCATACATCGCGGGCCGCATCAGATCGTTCATCGCCGCATCGACGACGAGGAATTCCTTGGTCGGGCGCGGATTGAGATGGAGCACCCTCGTCAGCAGGATGCCGGCATTGCCGACGATCAGGCGGCCTGGCTCGAAGCCGAGTTCGGCATCGAGCCCCTTCGTCACCCTGGCGACCATCGCGGCATAGGCCTCGATCAGGCCGGGACCGTGGTCGAAATCCCGGGGCACTTCGTAGGGAATGCCGAGCCCGCCGCCGAGGTCGAGTCGGTCCACGCGGTGCCCTTCGGCCCGCAGCGCCTGCACGAGGTCGCGCATCTTCACATAAGCCGCCTCGAAGGCGTCGACCTCGCGGATCTGGCTGCCGATATGGACGGCGAGGCCCATGATGCGTACGCCCGCCATGTTCGCGGCGCGAGCATAGAGCCGGTGCACCTCCTCGAAGGAGACGCCGAACTTGTTGGCCGAGGAGCCTGTGGTGATCTTGGCATGGCCGCCGGCGCCGATGTCGGGATTGACCCGGAACACCGCCTCCTGGCGCTTGCCCAGGCGTTGCGCCACCTTCGACAACAGGTCGAGCTCGCCCTCGGTCTCGATATTGACCTGGTAGATGCCGGCCTCGACGGCGAAGGCAAGCTCGCTTTCAGCTTTGCCGACGCCCGAGAAGACGATCTTGCTGGCCGGGAAGCCGGCAGCGAGCGCCTTGCGGATCTCGCCTTCGGAGACGGTGTCCGCGCCGGCGCCGAGTGCGGCAAGGGTCTTCAGCACGCCGAGATTGCTGTTCGCCTTCATGGCGTAGAAGACATGCGCCGGCTTGCCCGGCGTGGTCGACGCCATCGCCGTCTCATAGAGGCGGTAATGCCGCTCGATCGTCGCCGAGGAATAGACATAGACCGGCGTTCCGACGTCTGCCGCGATCTCGCGCAGGTCGACATCCTCGGCGAAGAGCGCGCCGTCGCGATAGGCGAAATGATGCATGTCAGCTCAGAGCAGCGGGTCGAGCACGAAGGGCTTCTCTGGAATCTCGATCGGCTTGTTGCGCTTGGCCGGTTTGCCGAGCGGCGAAGCTTCCGTCGAGTTGAAGGTGTTCTCGACAGCGCCGGTCTGCTGGTCCGGCAGGTCGATCGCGTTCTTGGCGTTCGGCGGCGGCTCGAGTGGACCGCGGCGGCCGCAAGCCGCAAGCGCGAGACCGAGCAGGCCGACCACCAGCACGGTGCGGCCGAGTTTCAGGCGGGATTGCGGCACGAACGATGATCCTCAGGCGAAGCTTCGGGACGAGTGTAGCGAATGGCGCGTAAGCTTGCGAGCCTTTGCGCCGGGATCATGGCTGCGGCTTCGCGTCCTTCGCGAGCTGCTTCAGCCAGCGCCTGGCCTGCCGCTTCACATTGGCGGGGGCGGTGCCGCCATAGCTGGTACGGCTCTTCACCGAGCGTTCGACGCCGAGCACGGCGAAGATCTCGTCGCTGATCTGCGGCTCGACCTCCTGCATCTCGGCGAGCGAGAGCTTCTCGAGCCCGACCCCCTTGGCTGAGGCGATGCCGACGAGTCGGCCGGTGACGTGGTGCGCGTCGCGGAACGGCATCTTCAGCACGCGCACCAGCCAGTCGGCGAGGTCGGTCGCGGTGGCGTAGCCGAGCCCGGCCGCCTTCTTCATCGTTTTCAAGTCGGGCTGCATGTCGCGAACCATGCCGGCGCTGGCGGCAAGGCAGAGCGACAGGGTCTGCACCGCGTCGAAGGTGCCTTCCTTGTCCTCCTGCATGTCCTTCGAATAGGTCAGCGGCAGGCCCTTCATCATCGTCAGCAGGCCCTGCAACGCCCCGAAGACGCGGCCCGCCTTGCCGCGCACCAGCTCGGCTGCGTCGGGATTGCGCTTCTGCGGCATGATCGAGGAGCCGGTCGAGAACTTGTCGGAGAGCTTGACGAAGCCGAATTGCGGCGTCGCCCACAGCACGATCTCCTCGGCCAGGCGCGACAGGTGCATGGCGCAGATCGAGGCAGCCGACAGCGTCTCCAGGACGAAATCGCGATCTGAGACCGAATCGAGCGAGTTCGCGGTGGGGCGGGCGAAGCCGAGCGCCTTGGCGGTCATGTGCCGGTCGATCGGGAAGGAGGTGCCGGCGAGCGCAGCCGCGCCGAGCGGGCATTCGTTCATCCGCTCGCGGGCATCACGCAGCCGGCTGCGATCACGCGCCAGCATCTCGACATAGGCGAGCAGGTGATGGCCGAAGGTGACCGGCTGGGCCGATTGCAGATGGGTGAAGCCGGGCATCACCGCCCCGGCATAGGTCTCGGCCTTCTCGGCCAGCGCAAGCTGGAGGTCGGCGACCTGCTCGTCGAGCTGGTCGAGCGCGTCGCGCACCCACAGGCGCATATCGGTCGCGACCTGGTCGTTGCGCGAGCGGGCGGTGTGCAGGCGCCCGGCGGCGAGGCCGATGCGCTCCTTGAGATTGCTCTCGACATTCATGTGGATGTCTTCGAGCGCGCGCGAGAACGTGAAGCGCCCGGCCTCGATCTCGGCCTCGATGCCCTTGAGTCCGGTCGAGATGACGTCCACGTCGTCCTTCGTCAGGATGCCGGTCTCAGCGAGCATGGCGGCGTGCGCCAGCGAGCCGCGAATATCCTGGCGCCACAGGCGCTGGTCGAAATCGATGGAGGCGTTGATCTCCTCCATGATGGCGTCGGGACCTGTGGCGAAACGCCCACCCCACATGCGGTTGCTCACGGCGGTTTTTCCTGCTCTTCAAGGACGCGCGATGACGTCTCGGTCGAAAATAGTGATGGCCTGCGGGGCTCTGGCGCTGCTGGTGTTTGGCGGCGCTGGCGCCTTCTACTCTGTCCGGGGTGGAGCCGGCAATTCCGTCTGCAGCGCTGCCACAACGAAGGTGGAGGCACTGCGCCCCCTCGCGAAGGGTGAAGTCGCCGCCGTCGAGGTCGCCAAGCAGCCGACGCTCCTGCCCGATCTCGCCTTCAACGGGCCGGACGGCAAGCCGATGAGCCTCTCGGCCTTCCGCGGCAAGACCGTTCTGGTCAATCTCTGGGCGACCTGGTGCCTGCCTTGCCTCACCGAGATGCCGGCGCTCGACGCGCTCCAGGGCGCGCTCGGCGGCCCCGATTTCGAGGTGGTGGCGATCAATATCGACACGCGCCATCCCGACAAGCCGAAGAAATGGCTCGCCGACAAGAACATCAGCCGCCTCGCCTACTACGCCGACCCGCAGGCCAAGGTCTTCCAGGACATCCGCGCCGTGAAGAAGGTCGAGGGCATGCCGATCAGCCTGCTGGTCGACCCGGCCGGCTGCGAGCTCGCGCTGTTGCAAGGGCCGGCCGAATGGGCCGGCGCCGACGCCAAGGCGCTGATCACCGCCGCGATCGGCCGGCGCTGAGCTTCAGTAGGCTACGACCGTCCATTCGATGGCGCCCTTCTTGAAGTAATCACCGACATCGTAGGTCAGGATACCCTTTCCGCTGCCGGCGCCCTGACTGCCGCTGCCCCTGAACTTCCCTTCCGAATTCCGCCGCATGCCGGTCAGCGTGATCAGGGCCTGGAAATACTCCTCCTCGCCGGCCTTGTGCGACGCGCGCGGCATTTTCGATCCGATCAGCATCGTTGCGGGCGATTCGGACTTCCACTCCCAGTACAGGTACTCCTTGCTGTCGCTGGTGAACCTGATCTTGCCGGCGTCCGTGCTGTCCTTCTCCGCGTGCCGCCAACGTCCGAAAGCCGATATTCCGGGCTTCTCACTCCGGTCGGTCAGCTCCAGTATCGCCCAGGCGCTGTCTTGTTCGATCATGATCTTATGTGCCCGCAGCATGACGGACTCTCCTGGGAGAGTTCGGAAAGGTGACGGCCATCGCCATGGCGAGCGTCCGCCCCGGCACAGCCACACATCATCGGATCGCCCCAGGGATTGCCGCTGGGGACCAGACATCCCGGGGAGCGGCGTCCATCCGCGCCGGCTCAGGTCGCTTCGAGCACCATGTTGAGCGGCGTCTCTGCGGCGCGGCGCACCTGATTGAACCCGCCGGAGCGGATCACCTCGGCGATCCGCTTCTCGCCCGCCTGGGCGCCCAGCGCGAGGCCGGTCTCCTGCGCCAGCGATGTCGGAACGCAGATCATCGTCGACGCGGAGTAGTAGATGCGTCCGACGGGGTTGATGTTGTCGTCGAGTGCATCGCCCGCCATCGGCTCGACCACCATCCATGTGCCGCCGGCTTTCAGCGCCTTGCGGATATGCGACGCGGCGCCTTGCGGATCGCCCATGTCGTGAAGGCAGTCGAAGCAGGTGATCAGGTCGAGGTCGCGGCCGCTGAAGTCCTGCGCCCGGCCGACCTCGAATGTCAGATTGGTCAGCCCGTGCGATCGGGCATGGGCGGTGGCGGCCGCGATCGACGCGGGGTGGAAATCGTATCCGGTGAAGCGTGATTTCGGGAACGCCTGCGCCATCAGGATAGTCGAGAGCCCGTGGCCGCAGCCGACATCGGCGACTGTCGCGCCTGCCCTCAGCCTGTCGACGACGCCGTCGAGCGCGGGCAGCCAATCCTGCACGAGGGCGTTGACGTAACCTGGACGGAACAGCCGCGCCACCGCGCAGAACATGCAGCCCGCCTGCTCGCCCCAGGCGACGCCGCGTCCGGTCTTGAACGCCGCCTGCACCTTCGGCTGGTTCTCGACCATCGCCGCCGCCGTGTCGAACGCACCGATCAGGTGGACCGGGCTATCGGGCTCCGCGAAGATGAAGGACTGCTCCGGCGTCAGCGAGAATGTCCCGCCTTCGTGGCGCACATAGCCGGAGGCCGCTTGCGCCGACAGCCACTCGCGCACATAGCGGGGGGCGCATCCGGCTGCGCTGGCAAGCTCGTCGGCGGTCGCCGGGCCGATCTCCTTCAGCGTCCTGTAGAGACCGAGCGCGTCACCGATCCGGACCAGGGGCACGCTGACCGCTCCGCCGATGTCGCCGAGCACGCGGCCGACGAGTTCGTTGAGGGTGGCTTCGTTGAGCTGGGTCATGGCGTCCTCCTCCCCTTTGGCCGGATCTGGCAGGCTTGGAGGATGAGACCCATCTTGGTCGCCGCGCATGAGGCCGCAGTCCCGCGCGCGCGGCAAAATGCGACCAATCGAAAGGACAGATGTCCCGCGCTCGGCTGTCCCGCGCTCGGCGTCAATCGGTCGAGGGCTGCTCGCCGCCGAGTGCCAGGACGATCGCCTGGGATCGGCTATGCACGCCGAGCTTGCCGAAGATCACCGACAACTGGTTGCGCACCGTCTTGGCACTCTTGCCGAGCCTCTGCGCGATCGCCCGGTTGTCGAGCCCCTCTGCGATGAGCTTCATGATAGCCGTTTCGGCCGCCGTCAGGCCGGCTTGGACGATGGCGCGCGGCTGTGCAGACTGGTCCCAGCCGAGGAAGGCGGCAAACTCGGCATGAAACACCGCCCAGGCCGGCTCGTCCGGCAGCAGCACATGGTTCTTGCTCTCGAGCGGTACGAAGCGCGCGCCTGGGATCGCGGCCGCGAGCTTGCAGCCCTCGCTGAACGGCACGCGCATGTCGCCGCGGCTGTGGAGTATCAGGGTCGGGACGCCGATCTTCCTGGAAAGTTCGGCCACATCGATCCCCTGCATATTGCTGAGCAGTTGAGCCGCGACGTCCGCGCTCGCGGTGACGCGCTCAAGATCGCCCCACCAGCGATGCTGTTCGGGCGTTCCGTCGGGGATGAAGAGATTGGTAAAGAACTGACAGAATGCCGGATTGTCGCGCCCCCACCCGATGCGGATGAAGTTCACCAGCGTCTCGGCCTCCAGTCGTTCGGCCTCCGTCTGCGCGCGAACCCTTCCGCCTTGGCCATACGCGTTGAGCAGAACCAGATGCGATACGCGTTCGGGATGACGAAGTGCATAGGCGACCGCGAGCGCGCCGCCCTGCGAGAGACCGAGAAGCACGAAGCGCGGTTCGTCGATCGACTCCGCCACGGCATCCAGGTCCGCGTTCCACGCCTCGATCGAAAGATCGGCGACATATCGCTCGGACAGGCCGCTGCCGCGCGGATCGTATCTCACGAAACGGCTTCGAGCTGAAAGCGCCTGAAGCCAGGGGCGCCAGACCGGGCTTTCGAGATCGTAATCGACATGGCTGAGCCAATGCGCCGCGCGCAGGATCACAGGTCCTTCCCCACACGACGCGACCGCAATGCGCGTGCCGTCGGCAGAGGTGCAGAACCTTATGCTCTGGCTGAGCTTCATAGCCGGACGATATCGCAGTCGGATGGCCGGCGACAGGACGGTCTGGCGGCCCGTTCAGCCGGTACGCTGCAATACGAGAACCCGGATCGCGGCTTTTCGGTCCACGGACAGGCCTGTTCCCGCGACGTCCTCGACATCGGTCGTGCTGACGCAATTGTCTTGCAGAACAGCGCAAGGGTACCTGGCTCGACAGTTCACCGCCACGGCCGCCGAACGGCCTCTCGACACCACGGAGCGACACCATGACGTTTTCAACCCGCCCTGCCGGCTCTCGAACAGCTAGCTTTCTACTTCGCTTGCTGGCCGGCGCCCTGCTGGCCATCGGGCTCGTGGCGACCGCACCGGCACAGGAGCGCACCGCGATTTCCGGCACGACGGTCTCGCTGACGCCGCTCAAGGGCTTCACGCCGTCGGCCAAGTTCGCCGGCCTGGAGAATGCCGAAGCGAAGGCGTCCGTCCTCGTCGTCGAGATGCCGCCCGAGGCGCACCCGCAATTGTCGGCGCTGTTCAACAACATCGAGACGGCGAAGACCAACTTCGCCAAGCAGAACATCACCATCGACGATGCCGAGGACATCGAGACCGCTGCCGGCAAGGGCCGCATCCTGACCGGCCAGCAGGCGCTCGGCGCTGCGACTTTCGACAAATGGATCGTGCTGCTCAAGGGCGCCAAGACCGTGATGATCACGGTGCAGGCGCCCGACGATTCCGATCTCGATGGCGACGATGTCGTCACCATGCTGAAGACCGTGTCGCTCGGGGCCGAGCCGACGATCGACCAGAAGCTTTCGGCCCTGCCCTTTCGCGTCCGCGCCAGCGAGCCTTTCCGCGTCGTCGACACCTTCGGCGGCCTCGGCGTGCTGATGACCTCCGGTCCGCTGAACGTCGACCCCAAGGGCGCCCAGCCGATGCTGATCGTCAGCTACCAGACCGGCGGCCAAGTCGCCGCCGGCCAGCTCGCCGCAGTCGGTGAAAAGCTGTTGCAGACGACACGCGGCTTCGAGAAGGCCGAGATCACCAAGCGCGAGACGGTCGCCTTCGCCGGCGACACGAACGGCGCCATGCTGTCGGGCAAGACCACGGAGGGTTCGGTCGCCAAGCGCTTCAGCCAGTATATCGGCCTGGGGTCGGATGGGCGCTTCGTGCGCATGATCGTCAGTGCCGACGAGGCGACCTTCCCAAGCCTCGAGCCGGCGATCAAGGCGATCGCCGACAGCGTCGCCTTCGCCAAGTGATCGGCGCCTGACGCCGCGGTCGGCGTCACCGATCTGCAACATTTGCCATGGCCGGCCGGCTGCTCCATACGCTGCCGGCCATGAGCTACACCATCGGCCTTGCCACCACCTTCCACGACCCCGCCATCGCGATCGTCGATCCGAACGGCGAGGTTCTCTTCGCCGAGGCGGCCGAGCGCTACCTGCAATACAAGCGCGCTCCGAACTGCGAGCCGGACACGGCAGCGCGGATGGAAAGCCTGGTCAAGCGCTACATCCCCAAGGGCGCCGAAATCCGGCTCGCCACCAGCTGGGGCGCGGAGTTCACCGGCTTCCTCGACCAGATGAGCCGCGGCGGTGCCTTCAGTCTCGACTCACTGCTGAAGCTCTCGCCCGCCTTCAACCGCTCGCTCGTGCCCGAGCGCAGCGAGCGCGCCTTGATCGCCAACCTGCACCACCAGCAGCAGCGTGCCGGCCTCGGCACCCTGCTCGGCCTCGACCGCGCCTTCGGCGAAGCCAGGATCACCGGGATGAAGCGCTATGGCCATCATCTCAGCCATGCGGCTTACGCTTCCTGGTCCTCGCCCTTCCGCGATGCCGCCTGCCTCGTCGTCGACGGCATGGGCGAGACCGGCGCCTCCGCCATCTTCGCGTTGAAGGACGGCCGCCTTACCGAGCTGAAGCGCCATCGCGGCCGCGAATCGATCGGCTTCTATTTCGGCTTCGTCACCGACCTCGCCGGCTTCGACCAGGCCAAGGGCGAGGAATGGAAGATCATGGGGCTCGCGCCCTATGGCAAACGCGATCCCGAACTTCTCGCGCTGCTGCGCAAGCTCTATCGCGTCGAAGGCGTCAAGCTCACCTTCGCCGATGCCGCGACGGTGCAGAGCGTCGCCGACGAGATCCTCGCCCGCCGCCCGGCCGACGCGCTCGACAAGGGCTGGGCTGATCTCTCGCGCTGCGGCCAGGATGTCTTCGCCGAGATGATGGAGGCGCTGCTCGCCGAGACGGCGGCGCTCTGCCCCTCGGAGAACCTCGTGCTTGCCGGCGGCTGCGCGCTGAACTCCTCCTTCAACGGCAAGATCGTCGGCCGCCATGGCTTCAAGCAGGTGCACGTCCCGTCTGCCCCGGCCGATGACGGCAACGCCATCGGCGCCGCCTGGCTCTCCCATGCCGAAGCGAATCCTGACTGGCAGGCGCCCAAGGGGCCGATGAGTCCCTATCTCGGCTCGTCACTGTCGACCGAGCCGTTCGAGCGCATGGCCGCTTGGGAGCCGCGCCTGAAGAAGCTCTCGCCCGACGAGATCATCACCGCGACGGCCAGGCTTTTGGCCGAAGGCAAGCTGATCGGCTGGGCGCAGGGGCGCGCCGAGTTCGGGCCCCGCGCGCTCGGCAACCGTTCGATCCTGGCTGATCCGCGCCCGGCCGACGCCAAGGACATCCTCAACGCCAAGGTCAAGTATCGCGAGGCCTTCCGGCCCTTCGCCCCATCGATCCTGGCCGAGCACGGCCCCGATTGGTTCGAGAACTACCAGGACGCGCCCTATATGGAGCGCACCCTGACCTGGAAGGAAGCCGTGCGCGATCAGGTGCCGGCCGTCGTCCACGAGGACGCCACCGGACGGCTGCAAAGCGTCACCGCCGAGCGCAACCCGCGCTATCACGCGCTGATCTCGGCCTTCCATGAGCTCACCGGCGTGCCGGTGATCCTCAACACCTCCTTCAACATCATGGGCAAGCCGATCCTGCACAGCAGCGAGGACGCAATCCTGATGTTCTATACGAGCGGGCTCGACGCGCTGGTGGTCGAGGACTGGCTGCTGGTGAAGTGACCTCGGGTTGGCCAGCGTGCGGGCGGCGTGATAGCCGTGCGTGATGACTGGGACGCACCCGCAGCTCTGGATCGTCGCCGGCCCGAACGGGGTCGGCAAGACCACCTATGCCTTCCGTTACATCCGCGCCGTCTCGGGCAGCGCCAGCTTCGTCAATCTCGACGAGATCGCCCGCGGCCTCTCGCCGCTCGACCCGTCCGGCGAGCAAAGGCGCTCGGCGCGCGTCGCGCTTGACCTGACGCGCTCCCTGATCACGGAACGCAGGTCGTTCTCGCTTGAGACGACGCTGTCGGGCCGCACGCATCTGATGACCATCGCCGCGGCGCGGCGTGCCGGTTTCCTGGTGAACCTGCTGTTCTTCCTCGTGGCTTCGCCGGAGGTGTCGCTCGCTCGCATTGCGCGCCGCGTCAGCGAGGGTGGCCATGATGTCGCGGAAACGGATGTGCGCCGCCGCTTTGCACGCGCCATCGCCAATCTGCCGAGCTATATCGAGCAGGTCGACCATTGGCGCGTCTTCGACAACGCCACATTGAAGCCACGCGTCGTTGCCGAAGGGCAACGTGGATGCGTCGCCCTCGCCGAACCGACCGAAACACTACCGAAAGAGCTTTGGGCAACGCTGGCTACGCTGCCGCTTTGCCCGGAAAGTTCAGCCTGAGCAGGCTCAGCTCGCCTGCTTGACGGCGATGCCCTTCTCTTCGAGCAGCGCCTGCAGTTCGCCAGCCTGGAACATCTCGCGGGTGATGTCGCAACCGCCGACAAACTCGCCCTTGACGTAGAGCTGCGGGATGGTCGGCCAGTTCGAATAGGCCTTGATGCCCTCGCGGATCTCCTGGTCCTCCAGCACGTTGACGCCCTTGAACGGCACGCCGACGTAAGAAAGGATCTGCACGACCTGGCCGGAGAAGCCGCACATCGGGAATTGCGGCGTGCCCTTCATGAAGAGCACCACGTCGCTGGACTTCACTTCGGCGTCGATACGGGCGTTCACATCGCTCATGGCTTTATCTCCAAATGCGGGTTCAAGGCCCGCCGGATGAACTCGTTCTAATCTTGGGGAACCGTTGTCGTCAGCGCAAGGGCGTGCAGCACGCCGCCCATGTTTCCTTGCAGCGCGGCATAGACCATCTGGTGCTGCTGGACCCTGCTCTTGCCCGCGAAGGCAGCCGAAGTCACCGTCGCCGCATAATGATCGCCATCGCCGGCGAGATCCTTGATCTCGACGACCGCGTCGGGGAACGCCGCCTTGATCATGCGCTCGATCTCGCTCGCTTCCATCGCCATAGCGGTTCTCCTCAGGCGGCCTTGCCGGCCATGTAGTCCGGCAGCCAGCTCTCATGGGTCTTGCGCAGTGCAGCGATCGAGACAGCAGCCTCGCCCGGCAGGGCAAGCTCGCTGCCGCCGGTCTTGCCGATGATCTCAGCCGGCACGCCGGCGGCCTTCGCCTCTGCAATGACCGCCTCGGCAGCGTCGGCCGGCAACGAGAGCAGGTAACGGCCCTGATCCTCGCCGAACAGCACGGCATGGACCGGACCGGCGGGCAGAGCCGTGATGCTGGCGCCGATGCCCTTCGCCATCGCCATCTCGGCGAGCGCAACCGCAAGGCCGCCATCCGACAGGTCGTGGCAGGCGGTAAGGCGGCCCGCAGTGATCAGCGCTCGCACGAACTCGCCATTGCGGCGCTCGATCGCAAGATCGACAGGCGGCGGCGCGCCCTCCTCGCGGCCGCAGACCGTCGCGAGATAGGCGCTCTGGCCGAGCCAGCCCTTGGTCTCGCCGATCAGGACGATCGCCTCGCCTTCGGCCTTGAAGCCGACAGTCGCATGCCTGGTGACATCGGCGAGCACGCCGACGCCGCCGATCGTCGGGGTCGGCAGGATCGAGACACCGTTGGTCTCGTTGTAGAGCGAGACGTTGCCGGAGACGACCGGGAAGTCGAGTGCCCTGCAGGCCTCGCCGATGCCGCGGATGCAGCCGACGAGTTGGCCCATCACCTCGGGCCGCTCCGGATTGCCGAAATTGAGGTTGTCGGTGATGGCGAGCGGAGTTGCACCGACGGCTGTCAGATTGCGCCAGGCCTCGGCCACCGCCTGCTTGCCGCCCTCGAACGGATCGGCCTCGCAATAGCGCGGCGTCACGTCGGCGGTCATGGCGAGGCCCTTCGGCCCGTCCTCGATCCGGACGATGCCGGCGTCGCCGCCCGGCGTCACCGCCGAATTGCCGAGGATCAGAGTGTCGTATTGCTCGTAGATCCAGCGCTTCGACGACAGGTCGGGCGAGCCGACCAGCGCGAGCAGCGCCTCGGCGTTCGACAACGGCGGCGTCACGCTCGCAGCCTCCACTACCGGCCGCTTCGGCGTCTCGACCCAGGGCCGGTCATATTCGGGAGCCTCGTCGCCGAGTTCCTTGATCGGCAGGTCGGCCATCGTCTCGCCGTCGTGCTTGACGACGAAGCGCAGCGTGTCGGTGGTCTTGCCGACCACGGCGAAGTCGAGCCCCCATTTGCGGAAGATAGCTTCGGCCGGCTCCTCATGGCCCGGCTTGATCACCATGAGCATGCGCTCCTGGCTCTCCGAGAGCATCATCTCATAAGCGCTCATCTGCGCTTCGCGGCACGGCACCGCGTTGAGATCGAGTTCGACGCCGAGGTCGCCCTTGGCGCCCATCTCGACTGCCGAGCAGGTCAGGCCGGCCGCGCCCATGTCCTGGATCGCGTCGACATGGCCGGCGGCCATGATCTCGAGGCAGGCTTCGAGCAGCAGCTTCTCGGCGAAGGGGTCGCCGACCTGCACGGTCGGGCGCTTCTCCTCGGCGCCCTCGTCGAAGGCGGCCGAGGCCATGGTCGCGCCGTGGATGCCGTCGCGACCGGTCTTGGAGCCGAGATAGACGATCGCCTTACCGACGCCCGACGCCTTGGCGTAGAAGATCTCGTCGGAGCGCGCGAGACCTACCGCCATGGCGTTGACAAGGTTGTTGCCGTCATAGCGGCGGTGGAAGCCGGTGGCGCCGCCGACATTGGGCACGCCGAAGGAATTGCCGTAGCCGCCGATGCCGGCGACGACGCCGGAGACCAGATGCCGGGTCTTGGGATGGCTCGGATCACCGAAGCGCAGCGCGTCGAGCACCGCAATCGGCCGAGCGCCCATGGTGAAGACGTCACGCAGGATGCCGCCGACGCCGGTGGTCGCGCCCTGATAGGGCTCGATGAAGGACGGGTGGTTGTGGCTCTCCATCTTGAAGACCACGGCGAGACCGTCGCCGATGTCGATCACGCCGGCATTCTCGCCCGGACCCTGGATCACCCAGGGCGCCTTGGTCGGCAGCGTCTTCAGATGGATCTTCGACGACTTGTAGGAGCAATGCTCGTTCCACATCGCCGAGACGATGCCGAGCTCGGTGATCGAAGGCTCGCGCCCGATCAGGTGCAGGAAGCGCTGATATTCGTCCGGCTTGAGGCCGTGCTCGGCGACCAGCTGCGGGGTGATCTTGATGTCGTTGGGAATCACGCGGCCTGTTCCTGACGGAGGGGGCGAGCCAGAGGCTCGATCTCAAGCGGGGGCAATAGCCTGAAAACGGCCACCGATACAATCGCGGCGGGCGCACGCAGATTGAGCAGCAGCCACATGATGTGTATAATGAGCGCGATCTTTACACATCGAGACCGCCATGCGCACCAATATCGAACTCGATGATGCCTTGCTCGCGGAGGCGATGGAAGCAACGGGCCTGCCGACCAAGCGCGCGACCGTGGAGGAGGCCTTGCGCAAGCTGGTGCAGCAGCACCGCCAGCGTCAGGCGCTGAAGGAACTCGACGGGCTCGGCTGGGATGGCGATCTCGACGCCATGCGGCGCGACATCGACGATCCGGCCAAAACCTGGTGATCGTCGTCGACAGCTCCACCTGGATCGGGCTGCTTCGCGGCGATCGCTCACCACCGGTCGACAGGCTGCGCGAGTTGGAGGAAACGCAGAACATTCTCGTCGGCGACATCGTTCTGCTGGAGATCCTGCGAGGCGTCCGAAGCGATCAGCAAGCTCTCGCCATCGAGACAAGGCTGCGCCGGTTTGCGGTCGCCCGCATGCTCTCTCCCGCCCTCGCGCGCAAGGGAGCCGCACACTACCGCGACCTGCGGGCCCGTGGCATCACCATCCGCAAGACGCCCGACCTGATCATCGCGACCTACTGCATCGCCAACCGCCATCGCCTCCTGCACCAGGACCGCGACTTCGATCCCTTTGTCGAGCATTGCGGTTTGCTGATCGCGTGAATGGCAGCCAACACAGGCTACTCCACCCCGATCTCCGCCATGGCCGCCCGCAGCTTGGCAGGGATCGGCACCGGCGTCTGCGGGCCGCGCTCGACATAGACATGGGTGAAAAGGCCCTGCGCCGCCGTCAGCTCCCCGCCCTGCCGGAAGATGCCGATGCGGTAGGTCACCGAGGAACGCCCGAGCTTCTCGACCGCGAGCGCACCCTCGACGATCTCCGGGAAGGCGACGCTCTCGAAATAGTCGCAGCGCGTACCGACGACGAGGCCGACGACCTTGCTCTCCTTCGCGTCGAGAAAACCCTGCTCGATCAGCCAGGCGTTCACCACCGTGTCGAACCAGTTGTAATAGATGACGTTGTTGACGTGGCCGAAGACGTCATTGTCGGCCCAGCGCGTCGGGATGGTGCGGAACAGGCGGAAATCGGCCCGCCCGAGCCTGACCGGCTTCTCGCTCATGGCTTCTCCCCGCCCGCTCTGTCGCCGGTGCCGATCTCGGGAACGCCGAGCGCATCTGCCAGCCGCGCTTTGGCCGAGCCAGGCCGCAGCGGTTTCTGCTGGCTCTCATGCGGCGCCCAGCCGGAGAGCCAGACGATCTCGAAGGTTGCGCGGAGGCGCCCATCCGGATCGGCGAAGCGCTCGGCATAGAGCTCGGCCGCCCGCAGCAGCACGCTGCGACGCAGCGGCTTGCGGCTGCGCTCGGTCAGCGCATTGGCCCAGCCCATGGCGCGTAGATCGCGCAACAGGCCGAACATATCGCCATAGCGGACGGTGACGCTCTCGCCGTCGATCACGGGGAGCGCAAAACCCGCCCGCTGCAGCAAGCCGCCGAGATCGCGCAGATCGGCGAAAGGCGCGACGCGCGGGCTCGCCCCACCGGTCAGCTCGACCTCGGCCGCCAGCAGCGACTGGCGCAATTCGGTCAGGCTCTGGCCGCCGAGCAGGCAGGCGATGAAGAGCCCGTCCGGCCTGAGCGCCCGCTTGATCTGGATGAGGGTGCCGGGCAGGTCGTTGACCGCATGCAGCGCCAGCAGAGAGGCCGCGAGGTCGAGCGATTCCGCGGCCAAGGGCAAGGCTTCGAGATCGCCGACAACAGCGGCGCTGCTGTCCCGGACCTCCGCCATGCGCAGAAGATTCCCCGCTCTCGCCTGCAGCACCGGCCCGGCTGACGGCAACGGCGTGCCGAGATCGGCGGCCCGCTCGAAGCGGCGCAGCACGGCGGAGAGCCGTTCGTCGAGATCGGCGACGCAGCGCGCCAGCAGGAAATCGGGATAGCCGGCCGCAAGCGTAGCCGAAAGGCGGCGGCGGTAGAGCGCGCGGTTGAAGACGACGGAGCTCACCGCGGCCCCCGCCTCACTCCATCCCCTCCAGCTCGGCGATCAGCCCCTCGATCATCTTGAGCCCGATCTGCCAGAAGGCGGGATCGCGCGCATCGAGGCCGAACGGCTTCAGCAGCTCGGAATGGTGCTTGGTGCCGCCGGCCGAAAGCAGCGCGAAATAGCGCTCCTGAAAGCCCGAGGCGGAGTTCTGGTAGACGCCGTAGAGCGAATTCACCAGGCAGTCGCCGAAGGCATAGGCGTAGACATAGAAGGGCGAGTGGATGAAGTGCGGGATATAGGCCCAGAAGGTCTCGTAGCCCGGCCCGAGCCGGATCGCCGGCCCCAGGCCCTCCGACTGCACGCTGAGCCAGAGATCGCAGAGGTTCTCCGCCGTCAGCTCGCCCTGCCGGCGGGCTTCGTGGACCTTGCGCTCGAAGGAGTAGAAGGCGATCTGGCGCACGACCGTGTTGATCATGTCCTCGACCTTGGCCGCCAGCATCGCCTTGCGCTGCTTCTGGTCGCGCGTCTCGTCGAGCAGCTTGCGGAAGGTCAGCATCTCCCCGAACACGCTCGCCGTCTCGGCCAGCGTCAGCGGCGTCGGTGCCATCAGCGCCCCGTTCGGTCCAGCCAGCACCTGGTGCACGCCATGGCCGAGCTCATGCGCCAACGTCATCACGTCGCGTGGCTTGCCCTGATAGTTGAGCAGGACGTAAGGGTGCGCCGACGGCACGGTCGGATGCGCGAAGGCGCCTGGCGCCTTGCCCGGGCGGGCGGGCGCATCGATCCAGCGCTCGTCGAAGAAGCGCTGCGCGATACCCGCCATCTGCGGTGAGAAATCGCCATAGGCCGACAGCACCGTATCGCGTGCTTCGGTCCACGGAATGCTGCGCTGCTCGACCTTGGGCAGCGGCGCGTTCCGGTCCCAGTAGTCGAGCGCCTCCTGCCCGAACCAGCGCGCCTTCAGCTTGTAGTAGCGATGCGACAGGCGCGGATAGGCTTCGCGCACGGCCGCGACCAGCGCATCGACGACCTCGCGCTCGACCCGGTTCGCGAGATGGCGCGAGTCGGCGACGTCAGCGAACTTGCGCCAGCGGTCGGAGATCTCCTTGTCCTTGGCCAGCGTGTTGGTGATCAGGCCGAAGGTGCGCAAGTGCTGGCGGAAGACGGTGCCGAGCACCTCCGCCGCCTCCTTGCGCACGGCACCGTCGGCATCCTGCAAGCGGTTCAGCGTCAGTTCGAGGGTGAGGTCGTTGCCGCCGACATTGAAGCGCAGCGAGGCGATCGTCTCGTCGAAGAGCCGGTTCCAGGCGCCGTGGCCGGTGACCGATTTCTCGTGGAAGAGTTCCTCGATCCGGTCCTCGAGCTGGTGCGGCTTGTCCTTGGCGAGGTCCTCCAGCCAGGGCTTCCAGTGGCTGAGCGGCGCCTGCGCCGCCGCCTTGGCCAGCAGCGCCTCGTCGATCCGGTTGAGTTCGAGCCCGAAGAACAGCAGCTCGGTCGAGATCGCGGTGACCTTGTCCTGCGTGTCGCCATAGAACTTGGCGCGCTGCGGATCGGTGGTGTCGCCGGAATAGACCAGGCCGGCATAGGACATGATCTTGCCGACCAGGTCCTCCAGCCCCTCATAGGCCTTGACCGCCTCGGCGAGCGCGGCGCTGGCATCTTCGCGCGCGGCCAGCGCCGCGAGCTTGCCGCGATAGAGTTCGGCGAAACGCCGCGACTCGGTTGCGGCGCGCTCGACATCGGCGGCGAAGGCCGGCGAATCCATCGCCGGATAAAGGTGCGTCAGATCCCATTCCGGCAGGGCGCCTAGCGCCTCGGCCACGCCTCCGGCATGGGCGGCGCGTGCGATTCCGGGACGGTCGAAGGAGCGGGTCATGAGCAGTCTGCCTCGGCCTGTCGGGGTCGGTTGTGGCCCTCTCATATGCGCGGCCCGCCGCTTCCGATCAACGGCAGTGCGGCAACAACGGCCCGATTTCCTGCGCGAGGCACCGGCTTAAGCGGCGCTTAACCGTTCTCCTCGACGATGACCCGAAACGGAACAGCCGATTCCAGCTAACCGCCTGGCCTGCCGAGGTTTCATGTCCGCAACCATCCTCGTCGTCGACGACGATCCCGTCCAGCGCCGGCTGCTCGATGCGATGCTGAAGCGCTTCGGCTACGAGGTTGCGCTGGCAGAGGGGGGCGAGCAGGCTCTGGCGGTCCTCGTCGACGAATCGCGCCGCATTGATTGCCTGATCCTCGACCTCGTCATGCCCGGCCTCGACGGCATGGGCGTGCTTGCCGCGCTGCGCGAGCGTGGCAGCGAGGTGCCTGTCATCGTGCAGACCGCCAACGGCTCGATCGAGACCGTCGTGGCGGCGATGCGCGCCGGCGCCGTCGATTTCGTGGTCAAGCCGGCCGGCGCCGAGCGCCTGCAGGTCTCGCTCAAGAACGCTCTCAAGCTCGGCGCGCTCGAGCACGAGATCCGCTACATGAAGCGGCGCGCCTCCGGCCAGCTCGGCTTCCGCGATCTCGCCAGCAAGAGCCAGGACATGGGCCGCGTCGTCCAGCTCGCCGAGCGCGCCGCCCGCTCCAACATCCCGATCCTGATCGAGGGCGAGTCCGGCGTCGGCAAGGAGGTGCTGGCCCGCGCCATCCAGGGCTCCAGCGACCGCCGCGGTAAGCCTTTCGTCACCGTCAATTGCGGCGCGATCCCGCACAACCTGGTCGAATCCATCCTGTTCGGCCACGAGAAGGGCGCCTTCACCGGCGCGACCGAACGCCATATCGGCAAGTTCGTCGAGGCCAATGGCGGCACGCTCTTCCTCGACGAGGTCGGCGAATTGCCGCTCGATGCGCAGGTCAAGCTGTTACGCGCCATCCAGGAGAGCGAGGTCGATCCGGTCGGCGGCAAGAAGTCGGTGCGTGTCGACATCCGCATCATCTCGGCGACCAACAAGAGCCTGCTGGAGCAGGTCAAGCGCGGCGAGTTCCGCGAGGACCTCTACTACCGCCTCAACGTCTTTCCGATCACCTTGCCGCCGCTGCGCCGGCGCCGCGAGGATGTCGCCGATCTCGCCCGCGGCTTTCTCGCCCGTTTCGCCGCCGAAGAAGGCCGCAAGCTGCGCGGCATCAGCGCCGAGGCGCTCTCTTTGCTCGCCGACTATGACTGGCCGGGCAATGTCCGTCAGCTCGAGAATGCGATGTTCCGCGCTGTGGTGCTGTCCGATGGCGACGAGCTCACCATCGCCGAATTCCCTCAGATCGCGGCGCAGATGGACGGCTTCGACGTGCGCATCCCGCCGGCGCCGGCCTCGATCGCCAGTGAGCCGCGCGGCGAAGCGCCGCCGCGCGTCATCCAGGTGCCGGTGCGCGATCCCAATGCGCTCGACCTCGTCGCCGGTTCCGACATGCGCACGCTCGACGAGCTGGAGCGCGAGATCATCAAGTTCGCGCTGGCCCACTACCGCGGCCACATGTCCGAGATCTCGCGCAAGCTCGGCATTGGCCGCTCGACGCTCTACCGCAAGCTCAAGGATTACGGGCTGATCGAAGGTGAGGACGCCGCCGACGGCGCCGACGCCGCCTGATCAGCCCGAATCGAAACGCGTTCTGCAGCCCACAGTGAGCGGGTGCGGAGGGCGAATATCGGCCGCTGTTGCAGGGCGGCATCTTGTCGAAGCAGGCCGAGTCACGCAGTTATCGGCGTGGATTGGCCAGGGACTGGGGAAGTTTATCGATGCGCCTTCGCCGCCTGGCGGAAACCGTCTCAGCCACCACGCTCGGCCTCTCGCTGCTCCTCGCGTCCGCGACCGCCCAGGAGGCAACGGGCGACATCGGTGTGCCGCTGCCCGAGCAGCCGGCCCTGGTCATCCTCAACAGCGAGACCGGCCTGCAGAAGCTCGACATCCCTGCCCCGGCCGAGGTGGCGCTCGATCTGCGTCCGGTTACCGACCTGCATTCGGCCGAAGCGGCCGAGGCCAAGGAGATCGTCACCGGCGCGCTGTCGACCAAGTCGGACCACAGCCCGGCCGAATTCGAGCTCGACCTGCCCGAGCCGGAGACGCCGCCGGTCGATCCGGCCCTGACGAAGCCGGCCGAGCCCTCGCCGCAACGGCAATTGGCCAAGCCCGCCCAGATCGATCTGCCGCCGCTTCCCGAGGTCGCGGTCACCATGCCGGCCGGGCTCGAACTATCCGGCCGGATCGCGGCACAGGCCGAGATTGCGGCGGCTCTGCCACGCCTCTCCGCCCGTGAACGCGCCGACATCGTCGCCGCCTACGCCGCCAACGAGAACCGGCCCTTCTGGATCGATGGCAAGGATTTCGACGCCGCCGGCAAGCAGATCGTCGCCCGGCTCGGCCGCGCCGGCGAGGACGGCCTGCGCGCCGGTGACTATCTGCTGCCGGTCTTCGAGGGCAGCGACAAGGACAGCCTCGCCGCGGCCGATATCCGGCTCTCGGCCCTGGCCGTGCTCTATGCCCGCGACGCCCGGGGCGGCCGCATCGATCCGCGCCGTCTCTCCAAGCTGATCACGCCCAAGCTCGAACTGCCCTCGGCGACCGAGGTGCTGTCCGAGCTAACTGGCGCAGCCGACGCCGGCGCGGTACTCGCCGCCTACAATCCCCGTCATGCCGGCTACCAGCATCTCAAGGCCAAACTCGCGGAACTGCGCGCCGACAAGCCGGAGACGCCGGTCGCTCGCATCCCGGCCGGCCCTGCCCTCAAGGTCGGCATGCGCGATGTCCGCGTGCCGCTCGTCCGCGCCCGGCTCGGCCTCGGCGCCAGCGAGGAGCCGGTCTATGATCGCTCGACCGCGCTGGCACTGGCCGATTTCCAGAAGCAGGCAGGCCTGCGCGCCGACGGCGTGCTCAGCGACCAGACGGTCGCCGCGCTCGCCATGCCGCGCTCGACCCGGCTGGAGAGCGACATCATCGCCCAGATGGAGCGTTGGCGCTGGCTGCCGAGCGATCTCGGCGAGAACCGCATCGTCGTGAACATCCCCGAATACCGGATGCGCGTGATGCACGGCGACAAGCTCGCCTATGAGTCGCGCGTGATCGTCGGCAAGCCGGAATCGGCGACGCCGGTGTTCTCGCACCGGATGGAGCACGTCGTCGTCAACCCGTCCTGGTACGTGCCGCCCTCGATCCTCAAGAAGGAATTCCTGCCCGGGCTCGCCAACGATCCGAACTACGCTGCAAGGCGCGGCTATGTCGTGACACGGGCCAAGAACGGCAGCATCTCGGTGCGCCAGCCGCCGGGCGAGCGCAACGCGCTCGGCTGGATCAAGTTCATGTTTCCGAACGACCATGCCGTCTACCTGCACGACACCCCGAATCGCGGCCTGTTCGGCGCCGGCAAGCGCGCTTTCAGCCATGGCTGCGTGCGCGTCGAGAACCCGTTCGCACTCGCCGACCAGGTGCTCGGTCCGGAATGGACGAGCGAGCGCCTGAAGCGGCTGATCGGCTCCGGCGAGCGTACCATCAAGCTGCCGCAGCCCCTGCCGATCCATCTGGTCTATGAGACCATCGTCGTAAACGAAGCCGGCACCGTCACGACTTTCGACGATATCTATGGTTTCCACAGGCTGGTCCGGAACGCGCTAGAGCAACGTTCCTGACTGGTTCGGCTGCGAAAAAGTCCCATTCGGCACGGTTTCGCCACGATCTGCCGGTAGCGAGCAATCTTGCTTGCCGGATTCCGGCGGGGGAGTTGTCTCGCCGGTAACCTCCCGTTAAGCCTTCTCGGCAACTGTTCCTTCACGTTTATCGCTCCGGCTCGCCCGGCGCTTCGAGACGGGTCTGGCAGAGTGAGCAGGTCGAAAGCCGAGATCGCAGCACGGCTCCCGCATTCTTTGCGGAGCAGCAAACGTGTCGGCTTGCTCCTGATCGCCAGCGCGAGCCTCCTGGTCCTCGGTGCACGCGGCACGCAGAACGCCGTCGCGAACGGCGACACCCGCACCATCACCATCAAGCACATGCACACCAAGGAGGAGACGACCGTCACCTTCAAGCGTGATGGCCGCTACGATTCCTCGGGGCTCGAGAAGCTGAACTGGGCGCTGCGCGACTGGCGCACCGACGAACCGATCCGGATGGATCCGCGCCTGTTCGACATCGCCTGGGAAGTCCACCGGAAGGTCGGCTCCGACCAGCCCTTCCACGTCGTCTCCGCCTATCGCTCGCCCGGCACCAATTCGATGCTGCGCCGGCGCTCGCGCGGCGTCGCCAAGCACAGCCAGCACATGCTCGGCAAGGCGATGGATTTCTACCTGCCCGACACCCCGACCGCGCGCATGCGCGAGACGGCGATGCGGATGCAGCGTGGCGGCGTCGGCTTCTATCCGGGCGCCCACACCCCCTTCGTCCATCTCGACGCCGGCTCGGTCCGCTCCTGGCCGCGCATGACCCGCGACCAGCTCGTGCGCCTCTTCCCCGACGAGCAGACCGTGCATCTGCCCGCCGACGGCAAGCCGCTCAGCGGCTACGAGGTCGCCAAGGCCG
Source organism: Allobosea sp. NPDC003192 (assembly GCF_050275675.1). Taxonomy (NCBI): domain Bacteria; kingdom Pseudomonadati; phylum Pseudomonadota; class Alphaproteobacteria; order Hyphomicrobiales; family Alloboseaceae; genus Allobosea; species Allobosea sp. NPDC003192. The sequence continues at coordinate 34,573 of NZ_JBNNPK010000013.1, read as the reverse complement.
CGATCCTGTCCAGCGGCGGCTCGGTCATGGGCTATGGCGCCGGGGACTACGACGAAGGCGCGATCATGGCGTCGAGCGGCGGCGGCAAGAGCTTCTGGGCCGCACTGTTCGGCGGCGACGACGAAGAGGCCGACGCCCGTCCGACCCGCGGCCGTGCTGCCGCCCGCCGCGCGCCGACGCCGCAGCCTACCGTCATGGCTTATGCCGGCGACAGCAACAGCGGCGATGGCGGTCGCTTCGCCGTCTTCAACGCACAGCCCGCCGAGCCGACCGGCCGTGCCGTTCTGCGCGAGCGCTCGAACCGCGCGACCACGACCACGACCACGACACAGCCGCCGGAGGAGACGCAGGTCGCAGCGCTCGCTCCTGCCCAGGTCGCTCCGCCCGAGCCGCCGAAGCCGAGCCCGATCGCGACCGCCCTGCCCGTCGCACGCCCGAGCGGCCTGACCCCGCCCGTGCCGAACCCGCCGGCCGGCTCCCCGCAGCTTGCCGCCCTGGCGGCGGAAGCCTCGGCCCTGCCGCTGCCGGCAGCCGAGCAGAAGCTCATTCTCGCCTCGCTGCCGCCGCGGCGGCCGACCGACCTGCCGGCGGCCCCGGCGCTCGAAACCATCCTGACCGGCCGGCCCGTCTCGGCGCCGTTGCCGCCGTCCCGCCCGGTCGCGCTGGCGAGCCTGTCGACCGAGGGCCTGCGGCTCAGCGACGAAGCCGAGGACGCCGTGCCCGCCGGCGCCAAGCTTGTCGCAGTCAATCATCCGCCGCCGCCGATCCGGCCACGCCCGCCGGGCGCCGCACCGGAACGCCCGGCCACGACGCAGATCGCCGTGCAACCGCGCAGCACCCCGATCGCCGCGGAATACAATGCTGATCGCGCCGGCCTCGATTCGCTCTTCGCCGCTGTCGCGGCGCCGGAAGCGCCCGCCCCGCGCCGCACGACGGTCGCGACCGCCAAGCCGAAAGCCGGCTCGGAGGCCCAGGCCAAAGGCTGGGTCGCCGGTGCGAACCCGGCCGCAGCACTCGGCTTCTCCGCTGCCGAGCCCAGCGATGTCGGCACCAGCGGCTTCTCCGGCCCGGCGGTCAAGGCCCTGCCGACCACCTTCGTCCAGAACTGAGCCGCCTCTCGCCTATTCCTTGTCGATCGGCCAGGCCCTGAAGACGTCGAATGCCTCGCAAGCTGCGGCCTGACGTGCCAGCGCCGGCCAACGCTCGGCTTCGACGAACTCCGGAATGACGAAGCGACAGAAGCCCCAGGCGATCGCCGCGGCGATGTCGCCCGGCCTGAGTTCTGTTCCAGCGCCGATCTCGCCATGCTCTGCCGCCTGGTCGAGCAGATCGAGCGCGGTATGGAGCTGAGACAGGATGCGCTCCTGCCAGTTGTCGTAGCGCTTCTCTTCCGGCCGCTTGCGCTCATATTCCACCGAGACTGCCTTGTCGGCAGCGACGATGCCGATACCGGTCAGGCTGAGATCCCTGACCCGCGCCGCCTTGTCGGCCGGGCGTAGCGAGCGGCCGGCGACATCCTCCATATGCTGGATGATCAGCAGCGAGTCGGTGATCACCGTTCCGTCATCGGCGACCAGCGTCGGCGCCTTGATCAGCGGGTTGATCTTGCGGAACTCCGGCATGTGCCGGAACACCGAGACCGAACGGTGCTCGAAATCGAGGCCGAGCAGGGTTCCGGTGATGGCGGCGCGCCGCACATAGGGGCTGTCGAGCATTCCAATCAGCAGCATAGCGATCTCCCGTTGTCATGGGTGGAACACTGGCTGCTGACGGCTGCCTTGCCACGCGAATTCGCGTGAAGCTCGACTTCACGCCATTTGATGCTCGTCGGCGGGATAGTCCTCGCGCGATAATTCCCCCGCAGCGATCTTCGCCTCGACGGCGGCCTGGCAAGGGTCCCAGGCGGGGGCGCTGCCGAAGCGCTCCAGCATCAAGTCGATCAGCACGCGGACCTTGCCGGGCACGTAAGGGCCGGGCGGGCGAACCACATACAAGGCGCTCTCGCGCATCGGATAGCGCCAGAGGATGTGTTCGACCGTCCCCGCACGGATCGCATCGCTGGCGATGAAGGTCGGCAGCACGGTAATGCCCAGCCCGGCCTCGGCCCATTTCAGTAGCGTATCGCCATTGTCGGAGCGCAGGCGGCCGGAGGGGCGCACGGAGACCCAGCGCCGGTTCATCCGGAAGCCCCAGTCGACGACGCTGTTGCCGGAATAGATCAGGCATTCATGGCCTGCGATATCGAGCGGCGTTTCCGGCCTGCCGAGGCGGGCGAGATAATCCGGGCTCGCCAGCACCGCACCCTTCACCGGCGCGATCCGGCGCGCGACCAGTGTGGAATCCTTGAGCGAGCCGATCCGGATAGCGGCGTCGAAGCGCTCGCCGATCAGGTCGACCTGACGATCGCTGGCTTCGACATCGAACTCCAGCTTCGGGTGCCGCTGGGCGAGTTCCGCCAGCACCGGCGCGAGATGCCGGTAGCCGAAGGAGAGCGGCATCGACAGCCTCAGGCGCCCGGCGACACCTTCGGATTGCTGCGCCACCGCCTCGCGCGCCTCGGCCAGTTCGGACAGGATGCGCTCGCCGCGCGCCTTGAACTCCAGCCCCGCCTCCGTCGCGGCGACGCCGCGGGTCGTGCGGCTGAGCAGGCGCGTACCGAGATCGGCCTCCAGCCGGGCGATCCGGCGGCTGACGATCGACTTCGCCAGGCCGAGGCTATGCGCGGCCCGGCCGAAGCCGCCGGCATCTACGACCGCGACAAAGCTCCTGATATCGTCGATCTCGGACATGAGGTGCTCCGCAAGCGTTCCTGGATGAGCAACAGATTGGTGCCCAATATGGGCATTCTGGTGCGGCAAGTGAACCGCTACCTCTCCCTCATCAAATCCCGCTTTCGCAGGAAGGCCGCCCCGAGGCGCGCTCCGAGACAAACAGCCCCCGTTTCATCGGCCTGCCGGCGTCACACGCGTTCACAGATGAGGAAGCCATGCTCGACAAGCTCAAGAAGCGCCGCACGCAATATGCACTCGGCAAGAACCTGCCGATCTCCGAAACGCAGGTCGATGCCCTGATCCGGGAGGCGATTCGCCTCTCACCCTCCAGCTTCAACTCGCAGAGTTCGCGCGCCGTGATTCTCTTCGGCCGGGAGAGCGACAAGTTCTGGAGCATCGCCAAGGAAGCCCTTCAGGCGATCGTGCCGGCGGCCGATTTCGCCGGGACAGCCAAGAAGATCGAAGGCTTCGCCAGCGGCGCCGGGACCGTGCTGTTCTACGAGGATCAGGAGCCGGTGAAGGCGCTCCAGGCCAATTTCCCGCTCTACGCGCACAACTTCCCGGTCTGGTCGGAGCATTCCACCGGCATGGCGCAGCTGGCCGTGTGGACCGCGCTGGCCGATGTCGGGATCGGCGCGAGCCTCCAGCACTATCACCCACTGGTCGATGCCGAGGTCGCCAAGACCTGGAACATTCCGGCGTCCTGGAAGCTGACCGCGCAGATGCCCTTCGGCTCGAATGAGGCGGGCTTTGCGGAGAAGACCTTCATCGACGACGAGCTCCGCTTCCGCACCCATCGTTGACCGGGCGCGGCTCGGGCTGATTGCCTGAAGCAACACAGTGAAGAATAAAGCGCCGCCGGGGGAGCACCCCCAGGCGGCGTTTTTTTGTGCAATGCACACTGATTCCCGCTGAAATGGGCTGTTCCTGCCGGGATTGAGCTCCCCAACATTGGTTTCAAGGCCGCCAACCGGGCGGCTCGAGCCGTCCAGCGCGCGCCTCGGCGCTTGCAAAGACGCCGCTCCTGTCGGATGCCATAGGGAAATGTCTGCAGGTTTCGCAGTTGCTCGCTAGGCTGAACGGCCGGGCTCACAGCAGGAGGGGGAGCGTAGTGAAGATCGGTTCGCCTAAGGAACTCTTCGCGGGTGAGGCGCGTGTCGCCATGACCCCCGACAGTGCGCAGCAGCTGCAGAAACTCGGCTATGACTGCCTCATCGAGACCGGAGCGGGCCTCGCCGCCGGCTTCACCGATGACGCCTACCGGGCGGCCGGCGTGACAGTCGTCGAGACGGCCGCCACGCTCTGGGACGAGGCCGACATCATCGCCAAGGTACGTCCGCCCGAGACGGCAGAGGCCGAGCGGCTCAAGGCCGGCAAGACGCTGATCTCGTTCTTCTACCCGGCCCAGAACAAGGAGCTGCTGGAGCTCTGCAAGGGCAAGGACGCCAACGTCATCGCCATGGACATGGTGCCGCGCATCTCGCGCGCCCAGAAGATGGACGCGCTCTCGTCCATGGCCAACATCGCCGGCTATCGCGCCGTGATCGAGGCCGGCAACAATTTCGGCCGCTTCTTCACCGGCCAGATCACAGCTGCCGGCAAGGTGCCCCCCGCCAAGGTGCTCGTGGTCGGTGCCGGCGTCGCCGGCCTTGCTGCGATCGGTACCGCGACCTCGCTCGGCGCCATCACCTACGCCTTCGACGTCCGCCCGGAAGTGGCCGAGCAGATCGAATCGATGGGCGCCGAGTTCGTCTTCCTCGACTTCAAGGGCCAGCAGCAGGACGGCGCCGCGACCGGCGGCTATGCCGCCCCCTCCAGCCCGGAGTTCCGCGAGGCCCAGCTCAAGAAGTTCCGCGAGCTCGCCCCGCAGATCGACATCGTCATCACCACGGCGCTGATCCCCGGCCGCGATGCGCCGGTGCTGTGGACCAAGGACATGGTCGAGGCGATGAAGCCCGGCTCGGTCATCGTCGACCTCGCCGCCGAGCGCGGCGGCAATTGCGAACTGACCAAGCCGGACGAGAAGATCGTCACCCCGAACGGGGTCACGATCGTCGGCTACACCGACTTCCCGAGCCGGATGGCGGCGCAGTCCTCGACGCTCTACGCCACCAATATCCGCCACATGATGACGGACCTGACGCCGGCCAAGGACGGCAAGCCCGCCCACAACATGGAGGACGACGTCATCCGGGGCGCGACGGTGACCTTCGAGGGCGCCATCACCTTCCCGCCGCCGCCGCCCAAGGTCGCCGCGATCGCGGCCCAGAAGCCGAAGGAGAAGGCCAAGGAGCTGACGCCCGAGGAGAAGCGGGCGAAGGAAGCGGCCGCCTTCAAGGCGCAGACCCAGTCCCAGCTGATGCTGCTCGGCGTCGGCACCGTGCTGATGCTGATCGTAGGCGCCTATGCGCCGGTGAGCTTCATGAGCCACTTCATCGTCTTCGCCCTCGCCTGCTTCGTCGGCTTCCAGGTGATCTGGAACGTCTCGCATTCGCTGCATACGCCGCTGATGGCCGTCACCAACGCGATCTCCGGCATCATCGTGCTCGGTGCCTTGCTGCAGATCGGCTCATCCAGCTGGCTCGTCACCTTCCTGGCGATGATCTCGGTGCTGATCGCCTCCATCAACATCGTCGGCGGCTTCCTGGTCACGCGCCGGATGCTTGCCATGTTCCAGAAGTCCTGAGGGGGCCGCAGTGAGCATCGGTATCGTTTCAGCGGCCTACATCTCCGCCGCCATCCTGTTCATCCTCTCCCTCGGCGGCCTCTCGAACCAGGAAAGCGCAAAGCGCGCGGTCTGGTACGGCATCGTCGGCATGGCGCTCGCCGTCATCGCCACGGTCTTCGGCCCCGGCAGTGGCAAGCTCTGGCTCGTCATCGTCATGTTCGCCATCGCCGCCGCGATCGGCTGGCAGGTGGCGATGAAGGTGCAGATGACGGAAATGCCGCAACTGGTCGCGGCGCTGCACTCCTTCGTCGGTCTCGCAGCGGTCCTGATCGGCTTCAACGCCCATATCGAACTCGCTGCGGTGATGAAGCTCGACGCGATCGCCCGTGAGGCGCTCACGGGCTTTGCCGGCGTGCTGGCGCACAAGACCGGGGTCGAGATCTCGATCCTGAAGGTCGAGGTCTTCCTCGGCGTCTTCATCGGCGCGGTCACCTTCACCGGCTCGATCATCGCCTTCGGCAAGCTCGCCGGAAAGGTCGACGGCAAGGCCAAGAAACTGCCCGGCGGCCACATGCTCAACGCCGGCGCCGCAGCGCTCTCGCTGCTGCTGCTGATCCTCTATGTGCAGGGCGCGGGCTTCTGGGCCCTCTTCCTGATGACGCTGCTCGCCTTCTTCATCGGCTACCACCTGATCATGGGCATCGGCGGCGCCGACATGCCGGTCGTGGTCTCGATGCTGAACAGCTATTCGGGCTGGGCCGCGGCGGCGATCGGCTTCACGCTCGGCAACGACCTCCTGATCGTCGTCGGCGCGCTGGTCGGCTCCTCCGGCGCGATCCTGTCCTACATCATGTGCAAGGCGATGAACCGCTCCTTCATCTCGGTCATCCTCGGCGGCTTCGGCAACACCACCGGACCGGCGCAGGCGATCGAGGGCGAGCAGATCGCGATCGATGTCGACGGCGTTGCCACTGCGCTGAACGACGCCGACAGCGTCATCATCGTGCCCGGCTACGGCATGGCGGTGGCGCAGGCCCAGCAATCTGTGTCGGAGCTGACCCGCAAGCTGCGCGCCGCCGGCAAGGAGGTGCGCTTCGCCATCCACCCGGTCGCCGGGCGCCTCCCGGGCCATATGAACGTGCTGCTCGCCGAAGCGAAGGTCCCCTACGACATCGTGCTGGAGATGGACGAGATCAACGAGGACTTCCCGAATACGGACGTCGCGATCGTCATCGGCTCGAACGACATCGTCAACCCGGCGGCGCAGGAGGACCCGAACTCGCCGATCGCCGGCATGCCGGTGCTCGAGGTCTGGAAGGCGAAGCAGGTCTTCGTCTCCAAGCGCGGCCAGGGCACCGGTTATTCCGGCATTGAGAACCCGCTTTTCTACAAGGAGAACACGCGGATGTTCTACGGCGACGCCAAGAAGAGCCTCGACGAGCTGCTGCCCAAGATCGCCTGATCGCATAGGCGGTGCAGCCGGGCTCACTGGCCTGCACGGACGGCCCCGGCAGAAACAGAAAAGCCCGCCCGGCGACATCGCCGGGCGGGCTTTGTTCTTGCAGGAAGGCGCTGGTTCAGGCGGCCTTTGCCAGCTCCGGCGCCACGGTGAAGGGCGCCGCCGTCTTGGCCTTGACCTCGTCGAGCGTGACGTCCGGCGCCAGCTCGATCAGGGTCAGTCCACCCTTCACCTTGTCGCAGGTCATGACGCAGAGATCGGTGACGATCAGGTCGACGACGCCGGCGCCGGTCAGCGGCAGCGAGCAGCGCTCCAGCACCTTGGACTCGCCCGCCTTGTTGGCGTGGTCCATCACCACGATCACCTTCTTGACGCCGGCGACGAGGTCCATCGCGCCGCCCATGCCCTTCACCATCTTGCCGGGAATGGTCCAGTTGGCGATGTCGCCATTGGCCGCGACTTCCATGGCGCCGAGGATGGTGAGGTCGATATGGCCGCCGCGGATCATCGCGAAGCTATCGGCCGAGGAGAAGAAGCTCGAGCTTGGCAGGATCGTGATCGTCTGCTTGCCGGCATTGATCAGGTCCGGGTCGGCCTCGCCCTCATAGGGGAAGGGGCCGATGCCGAGCAGGCCGTTCTCGGACTGCAGCGTCACGTCGACGCCCTCGGGGATGTAGTTCGCCACCAGCGTCGGGATGCCGATGCCCAGATTGACGTAATAGCCGTCCTTCAGTTCCTTGGCCGCGCGGGCAGCCACCTGTTCACGGGTCCAGGCCATCAGGCGGTCTCCCTCTTGCGCTCGGTCAGCTTCTCGATCTTCTTCTCGTTGATCGTGCTCTTGATGACGCGGTCGACATAGATGCCGGGGGTGTGGATCGCCTCCGGATCGAGCGAGCCAACCGGCACGATCTCTTCGACCTCGGCTACCGTCACCTTGCCGGCGGTCGCCATGTTCGGGTTGAAGTTGCGCGCGGTGCGCCGGTAGACGAGGTTGCCGGCCGTGTCAGCCTTCCAGGCCTTGACGATCGCGACATCGGCCCTGAGCCAGGTCTCGCGGACGTAGAGCTGGCCTTCGAACTCCTCGACCGGCTTGCCCTCGGCGACGACGGTGCCGACGCCGGTGCGGGTATAGAAGGCCGGGATGCCGGCGCCGCCGGCGCGGATCCGCTCAGCCAGCGTGCCCTGCGGATTGAGCTCCAGCTCGAGCTCACCCGAGAGGTACTGTTGTTCGAACAATTTGTTCTCGCCGACATAGGACGCGATCATCTTCTTGATCTGCCGGGTCTCCAGCAGCATCCACAGGCCGAAGCCGTCGGCGCCGGCATTGTTCGAGATCACCGTGAGGTTCTTCACTCCCGCCCGGCGGATCTCCGGGATCAGGCTCTCGGGATTGCCCGAAAGGCCGAAGCCGCCCGACATGATCGTCATCCCGTCGAACAACAGCCCCTCAAGGGCCGCAGCCGGGCCGTCATAGACCTTGCGCGTCATCCGTTTCCTCTCCCGTTACCGTTCGATTTCGCCATCGGCTGCTGCCGCTTAGACGTGTTCGAGCCCGATTGCGATGCCCTGGCCGACACCGATGCACATGGTGGCGAGCGCGCGGCGCTTGCCGGTGAGCGACAGCTCCAGCGCCGCCGTACCGGCGATACGGGCGCCGGACATGCCGAGCGGATGGCCGAGCGCGATCGCGCCGCCATTCGGGTTCACATGGGCGCCGTCCTCGGCAATGCCGAGGTCCCGAAGTACGGCGATGCCCTGCGAGGCAAAGGCCTCGTTGAGCTCGACGATATCGAAATCCGTCGGCTTGATGCCGAGGCGCTCGCAGAGCTTCCGCGTCGCCGGGATTGGGCCAAGGCCCATGACGCGCGGTGCGACGCCGCCGGTCGCCCCGCCGAGAACACGTGCCAGCGGGGTCAAACCGTATTTTGCCGCCGCCTTCTCGGAGGCGACGATCAACGCCGCAGCGCCGTCATTGACGCCCGAGGCGTTGCCGGCAGTGACCGTGCCGCCCTCCTTGCGGAACGGCGTCGGCAATTTGGCGAGCTTTTCCAGCGTGGTGTCGCCGCGCGGATGCTCGTCGATCTCGATGCGGATCGGATCGCCCTTGCGCTGCGGGATCACGACCGGCACGATCTCCTTGGCCAGCCGGCCGTTCTGCTGGGCCGCGACCGCCTTCTGCTGCGACCGCACGGCGAAGGCGTCCTGGTCGGCCCGGCTGATCTTGCAGTCGGCGGCGACGTTCTCGCCGGTCTCGGGCATGGAATCGACGCCGTATTGTGCCTTCATCAGCGGGTTGACGAAGCGCCAGCCGATGGTGGTGTCGTGGATCTCGGCATGGCGCGAGAAGGCGCTGTCAGCCTTGGGCAGCACGAAGGGCGCGCGCGACATGCTCTCGACGCCGCCGGCGATCATCAGTTCGGCCTCGCCGGCCTTGATCGCGCGAGCCGCGGCGATGACCGCATCCATGCCCGAGCCGCAGAGCCGGTTCATCGTGGTGCCTGGCACCTCCTTCGGCAGGCCGGCGAGCAGCAGCGACATGCGCGCGACATTGCGGTTGTCCTCGCCCGCCTGGTTGGCGCAGCCGAAGATCACATCGTCAACCGCGCCGAAATCGACTTGCGGATGGCGCTCAACCAGGGCCTTCAGCGGCACGGCGCCGAGATCGTCCGCCCGCACCGCGGAGAGGGAGCCGCCGAAACGGCCGATCGGCGTGCGGACATAGGCGCAGATGAAGGCTTCGCTCATGCGGGAAAACCCTTGTTGTTTCCTCGATCACCGTTCGCCGCCGGATGCGACGAAGGCAATTGTCTTTCACCTGGACTACCAGCGCAAAAGCTGCCGGCGCCTGCTTGTGCCGAGGAATATGCAGCAGCCAAACACTTATGTTAAATGAAATCACTGCCCAAGATAATAACCAATGGGTTATTGAGCCATGTTCGAAGAGCGCCTGTCGTCGATGGATCGGCGCGTCAAGTTTCGCCATCTGCGCTGTTTCATTGAGGTCGCGCAGCTGAAGAGTGTCGTCAAGGCGGCGGCCGTGCTCCATGTCAGCCAGCCCGCGATCTCCAAGACCGTGCAGGAGCTCGAAGAGCTTCTCGGCGTCGCGCTGTTCGAGCCCAACCGCCGGACCATGCTGCTCACCGGCGCGGGCGAGATATTCCTGCGCTATGCCAGCGCCAGCGTCACGGCGCTGAAGCAGGGCGTGAGGATGGTCGGCGGCGACGAGATGTCGCCCGAGCACGCCTTCACGGTCGGTGCGCTGCCAACGGCGTCGGCCCGCATTCTGCCGGCGGCAATAGCCCAGGTGACGCAACGCTATGAGCGCCTCAGGCCGCGGGTCGTAACCGGGGCGAATGATGTGCTGATGGCGCAGCTCCGGCTCGGCGACGTCGATCTCGTCATCGGGCGCATGGCCGCGCCGGAGACGATGACGGGCTTCAACTTCGAGCACCTCTATTCCGAGCGGATCGCGCTGGTGGTCCGGCAGGAACACCCCTTGCTGCAGATGGACGGGTTCGTCCCAGCCGCGATCGCGCAATATCAATTGCTGATGCCGCCGCCGGGCTCCGTTATCAGCTCGACGGTCGAGCGCTACATGATCGCCAATTCGATCCAGCCTCGTGCCGGTGTGATCGAGACGGTCTCCGACGCCTTCACCCGCGGCTACCTGCTGCAGACCGATGCGATCTGGTTCATTTCCGAGGGCGTGGTCGCCGAGGATGTCGCCCGGGGTCTGCTCGCCCTGCTGCCAGCCTATACCGAGGATACGCTCGGGCCCGTCGGATTGACGACGCGCGCCGATGCCGTCTTGTCACTATCGGCTCAGATCTTCATCGCGGCTTTGCGGGAAATCGCCGCGAGCTGGCGCATGGGGAATCTGCCCGGCAAATCGTGAGTTCGAGCGCGCAGGGCAGTGCAACTCGCAGCCACCCCGCTCAGGCAGCGACGCCGGAACCATCTCGTCTGGCCGCTTATAGCAAGGGCCCGAGACGATTCCAGCGTGATCACAACGCGATGCGCGAGCGCTCGCGCAACGGCCTCAGGCGCTCTCTCCGACCGCCTGGAGATAGAGGTCGAGGATCGCCTCTTCCTCCTTGCGCTCGTCGAGGTCGCGCTTGCGCAGCGCGATCACCTTGCGCAGCACCTTGACGTCGTAGCCATTGGCCTTGGCCTCGGAATAGACCTCCTTGATATCGTCGGAGATCGTCTTCTTCTCTTCCTCAAGGCGCTCGATGCGCTGCACGATGCTCTTGAGCTGATCGCCTGCAACCGGATCGTCCATTCTCAAAACCCTTCTTCGGAATTCGGCCGCAGGGGTTCGCAAGGATGGGCGGCGAGGTCAAGCAAGAACGGCTCTGTGTTCACATCTCTCGCGCCGCAGCCAGCGCACCCGGCAGCAGGCGCGCCAGCCTGAGGCCCCAGCCGCGAGCCGCGTGCGGCTCGCCGATCAGGTCCTGGCGGATCTCGATCAGCGCGTCGAGCAAGCCGCGGCGGGTCGCATGGCGATCGATCGTGTCGCCAGGCAGGCCCCCGTTATAAGGCTCGTTGTCGCCGACGATCAGGTCGCCCTCCGCCTGCAGCGCCGCGATCAGCGCCCGCGCCAGCCGCCCCTCCCTGTCCCAGAGCACGCCGGCATGCCAGGGCCGCGGCACGCCCTTCCAGAACGGCGTGAAGGAGTGCAGCGAGATGATCGCCGGCGGGTGGCCAGCGACCAGCGCCCTCTCCACTGCGGCATCGATCGCCGCATCATAGGGCGCATAATAGCGCGCGATCCGCTCGGCGATGCCGGCCTCGTCGATGCGGGCATTGCCCGGCACGATGGCTCCGTCCGATATCCGCATCACCAGAGTCGGATCGTCCCGACCACGATTGGGGTCGATCAGCAGCCGCGAGAAATTGCTGAGCACGGCCGGCGCCCCGAGCGCCTGTGCCATCGCGCGCGTCATCTCGGCGGCGCCGATGTCGTAGGCGATGTGGCGCTCGAGCTGCTGTGGCGGCAGGCCGAGCAGGTTCAGCTCCGGCGGGATTGCGTTCGTCGCATGGTCGCAGAGCAGCAGCACGCCCGTGGCCTGGTCCCCCGCAATGATCTCGACCTCACCGGGCTGCCGTACCGGAGCACCGCTCTGGAGGCCCTCGTCCGCGCGCATCATGACCTCGGATTACATCACCAAATCGCGGATGACGCCCGCTTCTGCGCGACATAGCTTGCTTTCGCCTGGCTCGGAACGGGAGCGCAGCAAGAATCCGCACCAACCCACCATCCAGGAACATATCCTGATCGCAAATGCGGTATCCATTTTTCCGGGACATGCTCTAGTAAGACGCTAAGACGAAAGTCGATTGCCAGCAGCAGATTCGCACGAGGAAGACGCTTGGAGCAGCGGCAGGATGTAATTGCGGAGCGGCACCGGACCGCACGTCGGATTTTCGACGCGGCCGTGGCCCGGGCTCACCCTCGGAGCTGGCTCGCCGCACATCTCCCCCCTCCGCCGCCGAACGGCCGCCTGATCCTGCTCGCTGCCGGCAAGGCGGCCGGCAGCATGACCGTGCTGGCAGAAGCCCATTATCTCGACACGCTGAAGCTGCCGCCCGAACGCTTCCTCGGCCATGCCGTCGCCCGCCATGGCTACGAGGCGCACACCCGTCATATCCCGATGCTGGCCGCCGGCCATCCCGTGCCCGACGAGGGCAGCATCGCCAGCGCGACGCGGGCGCTCGAACTCGCCGCCTCCGCCACCGCCGACGATCTCGTCCTGGTGCTGCTCTCCGGCGGTGGCTCGGCCAACTGGGTCGCGCCGGCCGGCTCGCTCGCGCTCGCCGAGAAGCAGGCGGTCAACAAGGCGCTGCTGCGCTCCGGCGCGCCGATCGGCGAGATGAACATCGTCCGCAAGCGCCTCTCGCGCATCAAGGGCGGCCGGCTCGCCCTTGCCGCCGCGCCCGCGAAGCTGCTCACGCTCGCCGTCTCCGATGTGCCGCATGACGACCCCGCCGCGATCGCCTCGGGCCCGACCGTGCCCGACCCGAGCAGCATGGCCGATGCCCGCGCCATCGTTGCCCGCTACGGGCTTGCGCTGCCGCCCGCGGCGCAGGCCCTGCTCGCCGACGACGCCAGCGAGACGCCCAAGCCGGGCGATCCCGCCTTCGCCGGCAGCGAGTACCGCATCGTCGCCCGTCCGGCCGACGCCATCGCCGCGGCGGTCAAGACCGCGGCCGACGCAGGTTACGAGCCGATCGATCTCGGCCCCGACCTCGAAGGCGAGGCGCGCGACGTCGCGGCCGCCCAGGCGGCTCGTGCAAGGGAACTCAAGGCCTCTGGGCGCCGCGCCGCACTGATCTCGGGCGGCGAGCTCACCGTCACCATCGCCGGCAATGGCCGTGGCGGGCCGAACCAGGAATTCGCGCTCGCCCTGGCGATCGCGCTCGCCGGCGAGCCGGGCATCGTCGCGCTCTCCGGCGACACCGACGGCACCGATGGCGGCGGCGGCGAGGCGACCGACCCAGCCGGCGCGGTCATCGACGAGACGACGCTGGCGCGCGCCCGCGCTCTCGGCCTCGATCCTGCCCAATCGCTGGCCCAGAACGATTCGACGGGCTTCTTCACATTGCTCGGCGACCTGTTGCAGACCGGCCCGACCCTGACCAATGTCAACGATTGCCGCGTGATTCTGATCGATCCATGAGCCGAGGTGGACATCTTCTTCCAGCAGCGCTTGCAGCCGGGCTGCTCCTGGCCGGTGCCGGCCCAGCGCTGGCTGATCTGCGCATGTGCAACACCACAGGCAGTCGCGTCGGCGTCGCGCTCGGCTATCGCGATGCGCAGGGCTGGGTCACCGAAGGCTGGTGGAACCTGGCGCCTCGTGCCTGCGAGACCCTGCTGCGCGGCACGCTGGCGGCGCGCTTCTATTACGTCCATGCCGTCGACTACGACAAGGGCGGCGAGTGGACCGGCAAGTCCGTCATGTGCACGCGCAACAAGGAGTTCACCATCCGCGGCATCGAGGATTGCCTGGCGCGCGGCTATGAGCGCGCCGGCTTCTTCGAGGTCGACACCGGCGAGCAGAAGGGCTGGACGATCCAACTCACCGACACGGCAGGCGGAGCACCACGCCCATGACCGCGGTGCAGCAAGTGGCTTGCTCTAATCGTTTGAATCGGCAAGGCCTGCAAGAAGCAGGCGCTCTGGGTTTCGAGGGGACATGACGTGATGAGGCGGGAACGGCGGATCAAGATCATCGCGACGCTGGGGCCAGCCTCGTCGACGCCGGAGATGTGTGCAGCCCTGTTCAAGGCGGGCGTCGACGTCTTCCGCATCAATATGAGCCACACCCAGCGCGAGGACCTGCCGGCCCGGATCGCCATGCTGCGCGGGCTGGAGAAGCAGTTCCGTCGTCCGGTCGGCATCCTCGCCGACCTGCAGGGACCGAAGCTGCGTGTCGGTCAGTTCGGCGGTGACGGTGGCGTGATGCTGGAGAAGGATGCCCGCTTCGTCCTCGACGCCGATCCGGCACCCGGCACCGTCAAGCGCGTGCACCTGCCACATCCGGAGATCCTGTCGGCGCTCGAGCCCGGCCATCACCTCATCCTCGATGACGGCAAGATCCGCCTCGTCGTCGAGAAGGCCTCGCCGAAGCAGGCCGTGACCAAGGTCATCGTCGGCGGCCGGCTTTCCTCGCGCAAGGGCGTCAGCCTGCCCGACACCACGATCCCGGTCTCGGCCATGACCGAGAAGGACCGCTCCGACGCCGAGGCCGCCGCCGAGGCCGGTGTCGACTGGATCGCCCTCTCCTTCGTGCAGCGGCCGGAGGACATGGCGGAGCTGCGCAAGATCGTTCAGGGCCGGGCACTGGCCCTCGCCAAGATCGAGAAGCCGCAGGCTTTGCTGCGCCTGCAGGAGATCATCGAGGCTTCCGACGCGATCATGGTCGCGCGCGGCGACCTCGGCGTCGAGATGCCGCTCGAGAAGGTGCCCGGCACGCAAAAGCGCATTACCCGCATGGCCCGGCGCATGGGCAAGCCCGTCGTCGTCGCGACGCAGATGCTGGAAAGCATGATCACCGCGCCCGTCCCGACCCGCGCCGAGGTCTCGGACGTCGCGACTGCCGTCTTCGAGGGCGCAGACGCCGTCATGCTCTCGGCCGAGAGTGCCGCCGGCCAGTACCCGATCGAGGCGGTTGCGATGATGAACCGCATCGCCGAAGAGGTCGAGAACGACTCCGTCTACCGCTCCATCCTCGAATCCCAGAAGGCCGAACCGGAGGCGACCGGCGCCGACGCCATCGCCAAGGCCTCGCACGAGATCGCCGATGCCCTGAATCTCAAGGCGATCGCCGCCTGGACCTCCTCGGGCTCGACCGCCTTCCGCATCGCCCGCGAGCGCCCGAACTCGACCGTGATCGCGCTGACGCCGAACGCCGCGACCGCGCGCCGGCTCACCCTGGTCTGGGGCGTGCACTCGGTGGTGACCAAGGACGCCAGCGACATCGACGACATGGCCTTCCGCGCCTGCAAGTTCGCCGTGCGCGAGGGCTTTGCCGCTGAGGGTGACCGGCTGATCGTCGTTGCCGGCGTCCCCTTCGGCACGCCGGGCGCGACCAACATGGTTCGCATCGCCTTCGTCGCCAAGGAGCATGTCGAGCAGGCGTGAGCGCGCGGCCGCCGGAGACGTCATTCTCGGGCGAAGCGAAGCGCGGACCCGAGAATCTCAGGACGACATGGCGCAGATTGCGAGTCTCTTCCGGCTTGAGATGCTCGGGTCAAGCCCGAGCATGACGGAGCGCCTGCCATTCCCCTGCGGCCGCCTCTGCTCTACTGCTTGAGTTCCCGCTTTCGGCTGCCAGCGACGCCCATGGCCCTCACCGACATCGCCACCCGGACCTATAACCACAGCTGGCGGCTCGATCCGATCATCCGCAGCCTGTTGGATACGGATTTCTACAAGCTGCTGATGCTGCAGATGATCCGGAGCTTCCATCCGGAGGTGCAGGTCACCTTCGGCCTGATCAATCGCTCCAGGCAGATCCGCCTCGCCGACGTGATCGAAGAAGCCGAGCTGCGCGCCCAGCTCGACCATGCCCGCGGGCTGCGCTTCACCAAGAAGGAACTGATCTGGCTCGCCGGCAACAGCTTCTACGGCAAGACCCAGATGTTCACGCCGGACTTCATCGCCTGGCTCGCCGATTTCCGCCTGCCCGACTACGAACTGCGCAAGGTCGACGGCCAGTACGAGCTGACCTTCGCCGGTCCCTGGACCCATTCGATGATGTGGGAGATCCCGGCGCTCGCCATCGTCAACGAACTGCGCTCGCGCCAGGCGCTCAAGACCTGGGACCGCTTCGCCCTCGATGTGCTCTATGCCCGCGCCAAGTCGAAGCTCTGGGACAAGGTCGAACGGCTGAAGAAGCTGCCCGATCTGCGCATCTCCGATTTCGGCACGCGCCGCCGCCATGGCCATCTCTGGCAGCGCTGGTGCGTCGAGGCGCTGAAGGAAGGCCTCGGGCCGACCTTTACCGGCACCTCAAACGTGCTTCTCGCCATGGAGAACGATCTCGAGGCGATCGGCACCAACGCTCATGAATTGCCGATGGTGCTGGCCGCGCTCGCCGACAGCGACGAGGAGCTGAAGCGCGCGCCCTATCGCGTCCTCGACGAATGGCGCCAGGTCTATGGAGGCAACCTCCTGATCGTGCTGCCGGACGCCTTCGGCACCACCGCCTTCCTGCGCGACGCCCCCGCCTGGCTCGCCGACTGGACCGGCTTCCGCCCCGACAGTGCCCCGCCGATCGAGGCCGGCGAGCAGATCATCGACTGGTGGAAATCCCAGGGCCGCGACCCGAAGAGCAAGTTGCTGATCTTCTCCGACGGCATGGATATCGACTCGATCGAGGACGCCTATCGCCATTTCCACGGCCGCGTCCGCACCGGCTTCGGCTGGGGCACCAACCTGACCAACGACTTCGTCGGCTGCTCGCCGGTCGGCACGCCCGATCTCGACCCGATCTCGCTGGTCTGCAAGGTCGTCAGCGCCAATGGCCGCCCGGCGGTGAAGCTCTCCGACAACCCCAACAAGGCGACCGGCGACCCGGCCGAGATCGCGCGGTATCTCAGAGTGTTCGGCGGGGCGGATCGCAAGGCGAAGGCGGTGAGGGTTTGAGCACGGGTCTCGTAAGAGCTTGTCCGCTTTCGTTCCGTTACAGAAACTCGCCGCTGATCAAGGAACATTTCCTGTAAGCACACCAACGCCCCAGAACACGGCTAGATAAAATCCAGGATTGAATACAATCAGAGCGATGATCAAAATAACCATAAGGAACGCCGCGATCCCTACCGTCTCCCGCCAGTCCATTAAGCTCTCCAAGTAACATATCGGCTGAGATTAGTTTGCGGGTTGCCTGGCTGGCAACCGCCGCCGAATTTTTTGCTCAGCGTTGCAGCATGTATGGTCGAAGCTCCCTCCGCATGCAGCGGCGTTTCGGCAGCAATCACGCGCGAGCCGCGCATCTCCGAGGGAGCAGCCAGAAAGGTGAAGGCGACCTTCCGGAGATATCCAGAAAGCTGCCATGGACAACTGGCATTATTCCAAGCAGAAAATAACGTTCTAGGCGATCACTGGCCGGACGACAGCTGATGGTGGACCGGGAGACACTGATTGACCGCATCTACGAGGCGGCTGTCATTCCCGAATTGTGGCCGGGTGTCCTGCATGACGTCTCGGAGCTGGCCGGTTGCTTCGGCGGAATCCTGTTCACGACAGCAGCCCGACAGATCACGCACTGGACCAGCTCCGATGCGGCAAGGAGCTTGTTCGAGGGTTTCCTCGCGAATCGTGAGGCACAGGAAGACAACATCCGATTGAAGCACGGCATCGCTGCCAAACATCATGGCTTCTTCGGAAATCACCAGTTGTATGGACGCGCCGAAATGGAGCGGAGCGCCATCTATACGACCTTCTTCTTTCCCGAGGGTCTTGGCTATGCCGCAGGCAGCATCCTGCCCATGCCGAATGGAGACATTGCCGTTTTCGACCTGGAAAGGCGTTTCTCGGACGGGCCGGTCTCGGCGGAGGAGATCGCACGGCTGGATGCCATTCGCCCGCATCTTGCCCGCGCCGCCGCCCTCTCGACCAGGCTGAACCTCGAAAAGGCCCGCGCCGTGGTCGAGGCGCTCGGCCAGGCCGGCATGCCGGCGGCGGTGCTCGGCGCCGGAGATCGGATCCTGGCCGCAAACCAGGCCATCCAGGCCCTGCCCCAACAGGTCGTCTTTCTCGCCCATGGCAGGCTCGGCCTGTCCGATCCCGCCAGCAACCAGTTGCTGGCGACGACATTGGCCGCTCTGGGCCGGCGCGACAGCACGAGCTCGATCCCGCTGCCCCCGACCGACGAAGCCGCTGCCGGCGTTCTCCACGTCCTGCCGCTGCCCGGCGGCGCGAGGGACGTCTTCAACGGGGCGAAGGCCCTGCTGATCGTCACGCAGCTCGACCGTCCGACCTCCCCCACCGCAGAGCTTCTCACCGGCCTGTTCGACCTGACGCCCTCGGAGGCGAAGGTTGCGCGCAGCCTGTCGGAAGGCCACTCGACCGACGAGGTCGCCGCTGCGCTGGGGCTGTCGCGCGAGACCGTCCGCTTCTATCTGAAGGGCGTCTTCGCCAAGACCGGCGTCAGCCGCCAGGTCGACCTGGTCGCGCTGCTGTCCGGCACGGCACTCCCCAACGCTGGCTAGCCCGAATGCGCCTGCCTCCACCTCCCATTTGAGAGGTTTGGATGCGGCCAGGATTGATGACGATCAGCCCTGTTATCGACAGCGGGGCGTCATGAAAAGTTCCCTGCCCAGCTCGAACGACGCTTTCGAACGGCCATGGGAGGGCGGCATCATGCATAAGAGGACACATCAGGCGATCATCTGCGGAACGGCTCTGGCGGGGCTGACCATGCTTCTCGTTGCCCCTGCCCTGGGCCAGCAGCAAAGGGGGCAGCAGCAGGCGCAACAACAGCAGATGTATACCTGCGCTGCCATTCACCAGCGCTGCGTCAGCCGCTCGACGGGAACTTATGTGTCAATGTGTGACGGCTATTATGCCGACGCGAAGAAGACCGGGCAGTGGCCAGCCTTCGGGCAGAGTCCTGCGGTGCCCTGCAAGCGGTAAGCTGGGTCGGCGGTCTCAGGCACCGAGCTAGCCGATCCGGAACACCTTGCCAGTCCCGGCTTCGCGGTAGAGATCGACCCGTATGCCATTCCAGTGATAGTCGAGATGCCGGCCCTGGGCGGGATTGCCGGCGAGATCGGGCCAGAACAGCCCGGCGCAAGAGTGCGCTCTCGCCTACCCGCTCGCCGCGCAGATCGTGCAGGGTAGCGTCTACCGACAGCACCAGTTCACGGAACTGCGAGGTCCAGCCCGGCGCTTCTCCGGTGCGGGCCATGAAGCGGCTCTGATGGTCGTGCGCACCCGCGCCCGCCTCGCAACCTGACGGCACCAACATATGAGGCTGCCTCCCGCACGATAGGGAGGCAGCTTTGGTCGTTAGACTTCGAGCAGCAGTGGCCGGTGGTCCGAAACCTCGGGTTGCTCGACGACCTCGAAAGCGAGAACCTCGACCACTTCGTTCACCAGCATGTAGTCGGCATAGCGGCCCGGCTTCTTGTAATGGGATGTCCGGGTATCGGAATGGCCGCGGCCGACGACGAGGTCCTTCAGCCCCAGGCCGGCCAGAATCGCGAAGGTCCGGCTGCCGGGCTCGACATTGAAATCGCCGCAGACGACGAGTCGATCCCCCGGCTCCGCCACGGCCTGGACAAGGCTGACCAGGCGATGCGCCTGCTCGAGACGCTCCGGTGTGTCGATCTTGCCGTTCAGATCTCTCAACCCGTGCATATGCGCGATGGTGATCGGCCCGCCCTGATCGAAATCGTGGAGCCGGACGACATGAGCGCTGCGCGAGCGCGGATGCTCGCCATAGCCGTCCGGGGAAAAGCCCTTGTGCACGAAGCCCTGGACCTGCCCGATCACGGGGAGCCTGCGGTGGACGAAGGTCGCGAGCCCCCATTGCGACGGAATGGTATCCTCGCCATCCCAGAGAATACCCTGCGCCGCCGGGCAGAAGATCGCGACATGCTCCGGCAGAGCTTCCGACATATCCCGGAAGAAATTGGCACGCTGCGGCAGGACATGATCGCCGTCACGGTAGACAAGCCACTCTTTCGCTGTCGCCGGCGTGTGGACGACCTCCTGGAGGCAGAGAACATCCGGCGCTTCCCGGGCGAGATAGCCGCGCGCCTCCTCGTGCAACGTCCCGCCCCAGCCGTTCAGGCACATGATGCGCAATGCAGTAGCCCTTGCCAGTCTAGCCGATCCGGAACACCTTGCCGGTCCCGGCCTCGCGGTAGAGATCGACCCGCTCGCCATTCCAGTGATAGTCGAGATGCCGGCCCTGGACGGGATTGCTCGCGAGGTCGGGCCAGAACAGCCCGGCGCACTCACCGCTTGGCCGGCGCACGCTCGGATAGATGACGCCATCCGAGCTGGCGGCGCGCAGCTTTATGCCCAGCGCCTGGCTTTCCGCATAGTTGTCCCGGCGCAAGAGTGCGCTCTCCCCTACCCGTTCGCCGCGCAGATCATGCAGGGTGGCGTCGACCGAGAGCGCCAGTTCGCGGAACTGCGAGGTCCAGCCCGGCGCCTCCCCGGTGCTGGCCATGAAGCGGCCATGGTGGTGGATCGTCTCGAACAGCGCCGTCTCGAAGCTCTCTGCAACGTAGAGAACGCCGAACGAGCCATCGCTGAAGCGGCTCGGCCGGTCCCGGCTGACATGGCTGAACGGCGCCATCAGCCAGCTCGCCCCGGCGCCTGAAACACGGCGCGACGGCGGCACGAGATCGAGATTGCCGATCGTCTCCATCAGCCGTGGATTGGTCTTCATCTCGGCCTGGATCAGGAGCGGCCAGTCGGCTGGATCGGCGATGTCCTCGAACAGGTCGATCGGCGGGAAGGCGCTGCGGATGATGCGGATCGCTCCGGGCCATTCGACCCGCGCCACCGGAAAATCGCCCGGACTCACCAGGGCCCGCGCTCCGCATCGAGATAGCGCCGCACCCGCATCAGGTCGGTAAGCTCGCCGCCGAGCATGACCTGCAGCGCCGACTTGCCGCCGAAGGCCTCGTTGCCCGCCTTGATCCAGGCATAGCCGCGCTGCGGCTCGCGGAAGATCAGGCGCAGCGCCTTGTGGACACCCATCAGGTTGGAGAGTCGCGCCCTGGCGTCGCGATCGATCCGGCCGATCTCGCCCGCCTTCCAGCGCCGATAGCTGCGTACCGGCTGATCGAGCAGCACGGCGGCCTCCTCGTCGGTCAGGCCCCAGAGCCGGAACAGATTCACCGACGCTCGGAACATCGCCTCGGCCTCCGCTTCGGTGATCGCAGCGGGCGAGAAGGCGTCAGGGGCAGTCGGAACCGGCGAGAGCTGGCTCATCAGGCAGTCTCCATTTGGCAAAAGATAACTAAAATGCTGCCAAATGGCAAGAGCAGGTGCATGCATCATTCTCAGGCGGAGCGAAGCGCAGACCCGAAAATCTCAGGACGAGAAGTATGATGGGAGCTTCATCCGGCCGGAGATGCTCGGATCAAACCCGAGCATGAGAGATTCGGCAGCTCACGCGTCGCGGCCGTCGACCTCGAGCTTGAGCGCTTCGACGGCGTCCTTGACCGCTTCCAACTGCGGATAGACCGCGAGCGCGCGGCGATAGGCAACCATGGCGCGCTTGTCGTCGCCCTGCTGGCGCAGGATCGTGCCGAGCCCCATCATCGCTCCGTAATGGCGCGGCTCGCGCTTCAGCGTCTCGGCGATGTCGAGCATGGAGCGAATCGGGTCGCCCTGCAGGAACAGCGCATTCGCCCGCTGATTCCAGCCCTCGGCCCAGTCGGGCTCTAGGGAGATGACGCGGTCGAGCAGTTCGATCGCCAGCGGCAACTCGCGCGCCTTCAGCGCGTCCTGCGCCCTCGTCATCAGGAGATCGGCCGTGTCCGAGCCGGAGCGGGCCCATCGGCGCTGGATCAGATTGGCGATGCCCTTCGCCTCGTCCGCGGTCTTGGCAGCGGCAAGGCGCTCGAACAACCGGTCGAGCGTAGCGGCCGGGCTGCGCGACGGCGGCGCTTCCGGCAGATTCGGCTTGTCGTCCCGGTCGGCGTTCGGCACCGCGCCATCGCGCAGCGGCGCCTGTTGAGCAACCGCTGCCGGCACAGCCACAAAGAGCAGCCCCGGAATCAGCGCGATACGGGCAAGACGTGAGAACCTCATGCCTCCAAGGTGGGCGCGATGGGGCTTCGCGTCAATTCACGGCCCAGCGAGATCGCTGGAGAACGCGACCATGCACATGCCAAAAAAGCGGGCCGCACCATGTGCAGCCCGCTCTCAATTTCGACAAGGACGCTGATGGCGCGGCTCTGGAGCCGCGCGACGCCTCAGCCCTGACGCGCCTTGAAGCGCTTCTGGACCTTGTTGATGATGTAAACGCGGCCCTTGCGGCGCACGAGCTGGTTGTCGCGATGGCGCGCACGCAGCGACTTCAGCGAATTGCGGATCTTCATAACCGGTACTCCCATCGGCCCGCCTCGCAGCAGAACCGGTCAAAAAACTGAAGGCGACGCGAACCGGAAGCCGGCTCTCATCGAGCAAACGACATGCGCGCCTGATGCGATGGCCGGCTGTATAAGGATTTTGCGGGAATTGGCAAGGCCCCGGCTCGTTTTTCCGCCGCGCAATCGCATGCGTCATGCTCTCGTCGCAATCGCATGGCCGCCCTAGCATCCCGGCTGGCGCATGCCTAGATTGCGGCGGCAGCAGACCTATCAGGGAGCTCTTTCGATGTTCAACGCCAAGTCCCTCCTCGACGCCCTCGTCAATGCGGGCAGCCAGGCTGGTGCCCAGGGCGGCCAGGCCAGCGGGCTCGGCGGCGTGCTCGGCAACCTCGCCCAGCAGGTCCAGCAGGCCGGCGGCGCCGGTGGGCTCGCCGGCATGGCCGGTCAGATCTTCGGCCAGGCGACGCAGGGCGTACAGGACGCGGCCCGCAATACCGGGCTGCAGCAGGGCGCGAACGACATCGTCGGCCAGTTCTCAGGCGGCAAGACGCCGGAGCAGCTGATCGAGCAAGCCAAGGGCATGCTCGGCGGCAACCAGCTCGCAGCCGGCGCCGTGCTCGGCGGTCTCGGCGCCTTGATCTTCGGTACCTCGGCCGGTCGCTCGCTCGCAGGCTCCGCCGCCAAGATCGGCGGCCTCGCGCTGATCGGCGGCCTCGCCTACAAGGCCTATCAGAACTATCAGGCCGGCAAGCCGCTGCTCGGCGCCGACCAGCAGGCCGCCCTGCCCGCTCCGGCCGGCTCCGGCTTCGAGCCGGAAGCGGCGAGCAATGCCAGCGCCCTGCTCTTCATCCGCGCCATGATCGCGGCCTCCGCCTCCGACGGTCATATCGACGATGCCGAGCGCAACGCCATCCTTGGCGGCTTGCGCGAAGCCGGCCTCGATGCCGAAGCCAATGAGTGGCTCGCCAAGGAGCTGGCCAACCCGGCGAGCGTCGATGCGCTGGTAGAAGGCGCCGAGAGCCCCGAGCTCGCCGCACAGATCTATACGGCCGCCCGGATCGCCATCAATCCGGATACCCCGGCCGAGAAGGACTTCCTCGCAGGTCTCGCCGGCTCGCTTGGCCTCGACGCCGAGCTGGTCGCGAACATCGACGCTGCCGCCAGCGCCGCGAAGGCCTGAACTCTGACGCAAGGCCGGAGTGCGTCGGGCGCGGATTGACCGCCCGGCGTGCCCGACCATCCAATGCGGGATGCAATCATCATCCCCGCATTGGTCGGCCCGCCTGCCGTTCTATTATGGCTGGGTCATCATCGGCATCGCCTTTGTCACCATGGCGATTGCCGTCAGCGCGCGTACCGCCTTCTCGCTGCTCCTGCCGCCATTGATCGACGAATTCGGCTGGGATCGCGGGCTCGCCTCGGGCGCCTTCTCCTTCGGCTTCCTGCTCTCGGCCGTAACCAGTACCTTCGTCGGCCGCGTCATGGACCGGCATGGTCCACGCGTCGTGATCGAGATCGGCGTGGCGATGCTGGCCGCGGGCCTCCTGATCGCGCCCGCCATCGGCGCGGCCTGGCATCTCTACCTGACGCTCGGCGTCCTGGTCGGCTGCGGCGCCAATCTGATGACCTTCTCGGCGCAGTCGCTGTTCCTGCCGAACTGGTTCGTGCGTCGCCGGGCCTTCGCGATCAGCATCGCCTTTTCCGGTGTCGGCGTCGGCGCGCTGCTGCTCCTGCCCTGGCTGCAATCGATCATCAGCCGGGATGGCTGGCGCGCCGCCTGCTGGATCATGGGCTTGCTCGTGCTCTTCCTGCTCGGCCCGCTCAACCTGCTGGTCCGCCGCAAGCCGCAGGACCTCGGACTGCAGCCGGATGGCGAGACCGGCCCGGCGGGTGCCGTCGCGGCGCAGCGCAAGGCGGCCGTGGTCGATCCGGCCTGGGTCGCGATCGAATGGACGCTGGCACGGGCGCTGCGCACGGCACGCTTCTGGTGGATCATGCTCGGCTATTTCTGCGCGCTGATCGCCTGGTATGCCGTGCAGGTCCACCAGACCAAATATCTGACCGAGATCGGCTTTTCCCCGCTCATGGCGGCCTGGGCGCTTGGGCTGGTCAGCGCCGTCGCCATCCCAGGTCAAATCGGCCTCGGCGCCCTGTCCGATCGGATCGGCCGCGAATGGATCTGGATGGCGGGCTGCCTCGGCTTCGCGATCTGCTATGCCGCGCTGATCGCGCTTGAGCATACGCCTTCGCCCGTGCTGCTCTATGTGATGGTGATCACGCAGGGCTTCCTGGGCTATGCGATCACCTCGGTGATGGGCCCGATCGTCTTCGAGATTTTCGAGGGGCCGCATTTCGGCGCGATCTTCGGAACGGTCACGGTGGCGCTGCTCGGCGGCGGCGCGGCCGGTCCCTGGCTCGCCGGCACGATCCATGACGTGACCGGCAGCTATCGCCTCGCCTTCCTGCTGGTCATCGCCTGCTGCTTCGTCTCGGCGGCGGCGATCTGGCTGGCGGCGCCACGCAAGGTCCGGCTGGTTCCGGGACGCGTCAGGTCCTCCGGATGATCAGGGCGCCCGCTCGACGCCCTGATCATCCTCGAAAACCGGCCGGAAGAAGCTGCGCTCATAGCTGACGATGAAGCGGTGCTTCTCGTTCTCGGCGACCACGGCGAGGCATTCGGCATCCTTGGACGCAGCCTCGCGATAGGCCTCGTATTCCGCGAAGGACGGGAAGCTGAACATCGCCAGCGCAACGTTCGAGGTGCCTTCCGACGGCATGAAATAGCCGTGATGCTTGCCGCCGAACCTCTCGACCAGGCGGATCCAGGCTTTGCCATAGGCTTCGAAGGCCGGGAGCTGATAGGGGTCGACGACGTAACGCAGATGGCAGGTGATCGTCATTCTCAGGCCGCCTTGGCGTTCTTTAGGAACTCGCCCATCCGCCCGAGCGCCCGCTCGATATTCTCCAGCGAGTTGGCATAGGAGAGCCGGATATAGCCTTCGCCGTGGACGCCGAAATCCGGCCCGCCGATCGTGGCGACGCCGGTTTCCTCCAGCAGGGCCGAGGCCAGCTTCTTCGCTTTCCAGCCGGTCTGCGACACGTTCGGGAAGGCGTAGAAGGCGCCCTTCGGCACGATGCATGAGACTCCTGGCAGCGCATTCAGGCCTGCCACCACGGCCTTCCGGCGCCGGTCGAACTCCGCCAGCATCATCGCGACCGCATCCTGCGGACCGGTCAGGGCGGCGAGCCCCGCCCACTGCGCCGGCGCGTTGACGCAGGAATGTGAGTTCACCGCGAGCTTGCGGGCATTGTCGTAAAGCGGCTTCGGCCAGACCGAGAAGCCCATGCGCCAGCCGGTCATGGCATAGGTCTTCGACCATCCGTTGAGCAGGATCAGCCGGTCGCGGATCTCGGGATAGCTCAGCAGGCAGACATGCTTCTCGCCGTCATAGAGCATCTGGTCGTAGATTTCGTCCGACATCACGGCGACATCGGGGAACTTCGCCAGGCCGGCGACGAGCTTGTCGACCTCGGCCTTGGGCGTGACGCCGCCGGTCGGGTTCGCCGGCGAGTTGACGATGAGGAGCCGGGTCTTCGGCGTGATCAGCGCCAGCGTCTCCTCGGCCGAGAAGGCAAAGCCGTTCTCCTCGCGGATCGGCACCGGGATCGGCGTTGCGCCGGTGTATTCGATCATCGAGCGATAGATCGGGAAGCCGGGATCGGGATAGAGGATCTCGGCGCCGGGCTCGCCGAACATCAGGATCGCCATGAACATGGTGACCTTGCCGCCCGGCACGATCATCACCGCCTCCGGCGAGACCTCGACCTGGAAGCGCTTGTGCAGGTCGGCGGCGACCGCTTCGCGTAAGGGGAGGATGCCGTTGGCCGGCGTGTAGCCATGATGACCGTCGCGCAGCGCCTTCACGGCGGCTTCGACGATATGCTCCGGCGTCGGGAAATCAGGCTGGCCGATGCCGAGATTGATGATGTCCTTGCCCTGGCGCTGCAATTCGGTCGCGCGGGCGAGCACGGCGAAGGCGTTCTCCTCACCGATCCGGCCGAAGGAAGGGACGACGTGCAGCGTCATGGCGGTTTCCTCTTCGCTCGCAGCCGGTCTCATGCCGCCGCGTGTTCGATCTGTCTTGGCCGCAAAGCCGGCAGCCGCGCAAGCCCGCTCCTTGCGTTCCAGTCCGGACGGGGACGCATTTGGAACACTTGCAAACTGCGCCGCGGCGACCTTTGCTGGCGACAGCGCCGACCAAGCGATTGGCACAGCGCCTCAAGTCGTTGTATGCAGCATACAGCGATTACGGCAAGCGTCCTTGCCGCTCCGCTCATGATCGGCATGACCTGCCGATCAAATCGATTTAAGACGATGCCGAAGCGGCGCGAAGGCCGCCTGGCTGCCAGAGGGAATGACGGGATGGCCAAGACGCCGAGTGGGAAAAAGCCGGTCCGCAAGATCAAGCCGGAGCAGTTGCGCTCGAAAGCCTGGTTCGACAATCCCGCCAATGCCGACATGACCGCGCTCTATATCGAGCGCACCATGAACTTCGGCCTGTCGCGCGAGGAGCTGCAATCCGGCCGCCCGATCATCGGCATCGCCCAGACCGGCTCCGATATCGCCCCTTGCAACCGCCACCACCTCGAGCTCGCCTCCCGCGTCCGCGACGGCATCCGCGAGATGGGCGGCGTGCCCTTCGAATTCCCGATCCATCCGATCCAGGAGACCTGCAAGCGACCGACCGCCTCGCTCGACCGCAACCTGCAATATCTCAGCCTGGTCGAGATCCTCTACGGCTACCCGATCGACGGCGTCGTGCTGACCACCGGCTGCGACAAGACCACCCCGGCCCAGATCATGGCGGCCGCGACCGTCGACATCCCGGCGATCGCCTTGCCCGGTGGGCCGATGCTGAACGGCTCCTTCCGCGGCGAGCGCACCGGCTCGGGCACGATCGTCTGGAAGGCCCGCCAGATGATGGCTGCCGGCGAGATCGACTATCGCGGCTTCGTCGATCTTGTTGCGTCGTCCGCGCCATCCGCGGGTCATTGCAACACCATGGGCACCGCCTCGACCATGAACGCGCTCGCCGAGGCGATGGGCATGACCCTGCCCGGCGCCGCCGCGATCCCCGCACCCTATCGCGACCGCTACGAGATGGCCTATCTCACCGGCCGCCGCATCGTGGAGATGGTCTGGGAGAACCTGATCCCCTCGAAGATCCTGACGCGCGAGGCCTTCGAGAACACCATCGTCATCAACTCGGCGATCGGCGGCTCGACCAATGCGCCGATCCACGTCAACGCCATCGCCAAGCATATCGGCGTCAAGCTCGACAACGAGGACTGGACCAAGATCGGCTACGACACGCCGCTGCTGGTCAACATGCAGCCGGCCGGCGAATATCTCGGCGAGGATTATTATCGCGCCGGCGGCCTGCCCGCCGTGATCGCCGAGCTGATCGCCAAGGGCAAGCTGAAGCCGGCGATCACCGCCAACGGCAAGACCCATATCGAGAACTGCGAAGGCGCCTTCTCGGGTGATCGCGAGGTCATCAAAGCCTATGACAAGCCGATGAAGAAGGAGGCCGGGTTCCTCAACCTCTCCGGCAACCTGTTCGACTCGGCGATCATGAAGACCTCGGTGATCACGCCGGAGTTCCGCAAGCGCTATCTGGAAAACCCGAAGGACCCGATGGCCTTCGAGGGCAAGGCCGTCGTCTTCGACGGGCCGGAGGACTACCACCACCGCATCGACGACCCCTCACTCAAGATCGACGAGCACACCGTGCTGTTCATCCGCGGCGTCGGCCCGGTCGGCTATCCCGGCGCGGCCGAAGTGGTGAACATGCGGCCGCCGGATTACCTGATCAAGAAGGGCGTCACTGCGCTCGCCTGCGTCGGCGATGGCCGCCAGTCCGGCACCTCCGGTTCGCCCTCGATCCTCAACGCCTCGCCGGAAGCGGCGACGGGCGGCGGGCTCGCCCTGCTCAAGACCGGCGACAAGGTCCGCATCGACCTGAAGAAGCGCACCGCCAACATGCTGATCTCGGACGAGGAGCTGGAGAAGCGCCGCGCCGAGCTCAAGGCGGCCGGCGGCTACAAGTACCCGAAGAGCCAGACGCCGTGGCAGGAGATCCAGCGCAAGATCGTCGACGAGCTCTCCGAGGGCATGGTGCTGAAGCCGGCGGTCAAGTACCAGAAGATCCACAAGAAGTTCGGCGTGCCGCGCGACAACCACTGAGCGGCTCCGGCGGCCTCTCCAGATGCCGTTAGGCGTCTTCGACATTGCCCTGGCAGCGCTCGCCGCGCTGCTGGGCGGCCTCGCCGCCAGGCAGCTCGCGCTGCACCGGCGCTATCCGCTGGTTCCGACCGCGGCCCTCGGCGCCATTGCCGGCCTCGCGATCACCCTGCTGCTCGGCAGCTATTTCGGTTCGGTCTTCGTCGGGCTTGTCGTGCTCGGCGCCTTCCTGTTCTTCTGGTGAAGGCCCCTCCCCTTCGCCGAGAACACGATGACCTGGCTTGCCGAGTTGACTGGAGTTGACCCGCAGGCGGCGACGCTGCTCGTGCTGCTGTGCGTGCTCGGCGCCTTGCTCGGTGGCGCCATCGGCCATTGGCGCGGCGGTTCCGGCCGCATCGTCTCAGGCGCGATCATCGGCGCGATCCTGTTGCCCGTCGCCGGCCTCGCCTTCCTGCTCCATCTCGGCATGATGGCTGTGGTAGCAGTGATTGCCGCGGTCGCGGCCATGTTTGCCGGTATTCTCGGCTGCCCCCCCGTCGCAGCATGCCTGTCACGCATCAGGGGCCACACGCCGATGCGTGCAAACGGGGCTGACAAACCGGCACGGCAACGACAATATGGCTCCCCTGAACCTATCTGAAACGATTTAAAATGGCTCAGAGCCCGCAAGTCGACGCGTTTCGCAAACTCCATGAATCCGGCTGCTTCGTTATGCCGAACCCTTGGGACGAGGGCTCGGCCCGCTGGCTCCGCGGCCAGGGGTTCAAGGCGCTCGCCTCGACCAGCGCCGGTTTCGCCTTCACGCAAGGGCGTGCCGACCAGGACGTGCCACGCGACATGATGCTGGCCCATCTCGCCGAGCTGGTGAAGGCGGTTCCCGATCTGCCGATCAACGCCGATTTCGAGAACGGCTATGCCGATACCCCGGACGGCGTCGCCGCCAACGTCAAGCTCTGCATCGCAACAGGCGTCGCAGGCCTCTCGATCGAGGATGCGACCGGCCGCAGCGACGAGCCGCTCTATCCCTTCGAGCTCGCCGTCGAGCGTATCAAGGCAGCCCGTCGCGCCGTCGACGAGACCGGCTCCGGCGTTGTGCTGACCGCGCGCGCCGAATGCTTCCTCACCGGCCACCCCGACGCGCTGAACGAGTCGGTGCGTCGCATCAAGGCCTATGCCGAAGCCGGCGCCGACGTGCTTTACGCCCCCGGCCCGAAGACTGTGGCCGACATCAGCGCCATCGTCGCAGCGGCGGGCGGCAAGCCGGTCAACACGCTGGTCTATGGCGATGTCGGCCTCAGCGTTTCCGACATCGCCGCGACCGGCACGCGCCGGATCTCGATCGGCGGAGCCCTGGCACGCGCCGCGTGGTCCGCTTTCATCCAGGCGACGCGCCTGATCGCGCAGGAGGGCAGCTTCAAGGGCTTTGCCGGCAACGGCGCCTCGGCCCCGCTCAATCCGTTCTTCCGCGACGACCTCAAGGCGCGCTCGTGAGCGGACAGTTGCTCATCGCCCCGGAATGGCTCGGCAAGAGCGGGCTCTGGCAGATCGACGCCAAGGGCAAGCGCAAGCCGGCCGATGCCGACGATATCGGCCTGTCGGACCAGCTCGCCGACCGGCTGGAAAGCTGGATGGACACTTTCGACGCGATCTATGACGAGGCCAACGAGGCCGCCTCCGATTTCGCTGATGACGCCGAGCGCTCTGCCTGGGAGGCGGAAGGCGCGGCGCTCGCCGCCGCCATCGCCGCCGAGCTTGGCCCGGACTGGCAGATCACTCACGACCTCTCCGCCTGGCGCAGGACGATCAAGGCATGACGACGCTCGACTGGACGCCCCGCTCCTTCCCGCTGGTCAAGGTGCTGCAGGGCCGCTACTGCCGGCTTGAGCCGCTCGATCCGGCCCGCCATCTCGACGATATCTGGCAGGCTATGGACGGCCACGCTTCGGTCTGGGACTGGCTGCCCGCAACGCTGCCGCCGAGCCGCGAGGCCTATCGGGAACTGCTGACAATGATGGCGGGCAAAGCCGGCATCATTCCCTTCGCAGTGATCGACGAAGCCGACGGCAAGGCCAAGGGCCATCTCTGGATGATGGAGATCAGGCCCGAGCACGGCGTCTTCGAGGTGGGCTGGATCACCTACTCCCCGTCGATGCAGCGCACCCGCATGGCGACGGAGGCGGTCTATCTCGTCGGCGAGTACGGCTTCTCGCTCGGCTATCGCCGCTATGAGTGGAAGTGCAACAACCTCAACGAGCCCTCCAAGCGCGCCGCCTTGCGCTTCGGCTTCCAGTATGAGGGCCTCTTCCGCCAGCATCAGGTGGTGAAAGGCGCCAACCGCGACACCGCCTGGTTCTCGACCCTCGACAGTGAATGGCCCAAGGTCGGGCAGGGCTTCCGCAACTGGCTCGCGCCGGAGAATTTCGACGCGCAGGGCCAGCAGAAGAGTTCGCTGGCCGACTGCATGAAGACTGCGGGAGCCGCCTGAGATGGCCCTGCGCCGCGCCTCGACCGACGACATCCCGGCGATCGTGGCGCTGACGCAGGCCGCCTATCTGCCGAACGAGAGCATCATCGGCGTGCCCTCGCTGCCGCGCATCGCCGACTATCGTGAGGTGCTGGCGGAGCACGAGATCTGGCTCGCCGAGAGCGAGGGGACGCTCGACGGCGTCCTCGTGCTCGAGGAGGAGCCGGCGAAATTCACGCTCTGGAGCATCGCCGTCTCGCCCGCCGCGACCGGCAGGAAGATCGGCTCGCAATTGATGGACTTCGCCGAGGAGCGGGCCAAAGCGCTCGGCCACGACGCGGTCCATCTTTACACCCACGAGAAGCTCGCCGACCGCATCGGCTGGTACGAGCGGCTCGGCTACCAGACCACCCATTACGAGGATCTGCCGGATCGCCGGCTGATCCATATGCGCAAAAGCCTCCGATAATCGGGAAACCAGGGAAGAAACGACAATGGCAGGACGTTTGAAGGGCAAGGTCGCGGTCGTCACCGCCGCCGGACAGGGCATCGGCCGGGCGATCGCAGAGGCCTTTGTCGCCGAGGGCGCGACCGTCTGGGCGACCGACAAGGACGTCGCCCTGCTCGACGGCATCCCGAAGGCGAAGAAGCGCAAGCTCGACGTGCTCTCGACCAAGGCGGTCGAGGCCTTCGCCGAGAAGGTCGGCACCATCGACATCCTCGTCAACGCCGCCGGCTTCGTCCACCACGGCACGATCCTGGAATGCGACGACAAGGCCTGGGAGTTCTCCTTCGACCTCAACGTCAAGTCGATGCATCGCACGATCAAGGCCTTCATCCCCGGCATGCTCGCCGCCGGCAAGGGCTCGATCGTCAACATCGCCTCGGGCGCCGGCTCGGTCCGCGGCATCCCGAACCGCTATGTCTACGGCGCCACCAAGGCAGCGGTGATCGGCCTGACCAAGGCGGTCGCGGCCGATTACATCAAGAAGGGCATCCGCTCGAACGCGATCTGTCCGGGCACGATCCAGTCGCCCTCTCTCGACCAGCGCATCATCGAGCTCGCCAAGGTGACGAAGACGACCGAGGCGGCTGCCCGTCAGGCCTTCATCGATCGCCAGCCCATGGGCCGGCTCGGCACCGCCGAGGAGATCGCCTGGCTCGCCGTCTATCTCGGCTCGGACGAGGCGAGCTACACCACCGGCCAGATCCATCTTGCCGATGGTGGCTTCGCGCTCTGATCTGCGCGGGAGAAGCGCCATGCACGTCCTGATCAGCGGCGCCGCCGGCATGATCGGCTCTCGGCTTGCCGCTCGCATCGCTCGCGAGGGCGCCTGCAACGGCAAGCCGCTCACGCGGCTGACGCTGACCGACGTCGTGGCGCCGCCGCGGCCCGCCGACTTCACCGTGCCGATCGAGACGCGCACCGAGGATTCGAGCTCGGCTGCGGTCGCGGCCGAGCTCGCAGCCTTGCGGCCCGATGTCATCTTCCACCTCGCCGCGATCATCTCCGGCGAGGCGGAGCGCGATTTCGACAAGGGCTACCGCATCAATCTCGACGGCATGCGCAACCTGCTGGAGGCGATCCGGCAGGAGGGTGCCAGGAATGGTGCTTACGTCCCCAAGCTGGTCTTCTCCTCGTCGAGCGGCATCTTCGGCGCGCCCTTCCCGCCGGCGATCTCCGACGAGTTCCACGTCACGCCGCTGACCAGCTACGGCGCGCAGAAGGCGATCGGCGAGCTCCTGCTCGCCGACTATTCGCGCCGCGGCTTCGTCGAGGGCGTCGGCATCCGCTTCCCCTCGATCGTGATCCGGCCGGGCAAGCCCAACGCCTCGGCCGGCGGCTTCTTCTCCGGCATCATCCGCGAGCCGCTGCAGGGGCTGGAGGCGCTGCTCCCGGTCGAGGACAGCGTGATCTTCACGCATGCTTCGCCGCGCTCGGCCGTGGGCTTCCTGCTGCGCGGCGCCTCGCTGACACGCGAGCAGCTCGGCCCGCGCATCAATCTCAGCATGCCGGGCGTCTGCGTCACCGTCGGCGAGCAGATCGAGGCGCTGCGCCGCATCGCCGGCGACAAGGCGGTGAAGCTGATCCGCCGCGCCCCCGATCCGGCCTCCGCTGCCATCATCAAGGGCTGGCCGACCCGCTTCGACGCGAGGCGAGCGCTGTCGCTCGGCTTCAAGGCCGAGCAGGACTTCGACGAGATCATCCGCGTCCATATCGAGGACGATCTCGGCGACCGCCTACCCAACTGAACGCAAGAAACGAAGATCGGACAAAGACATGCATATCCTCGTCATCGGCGGCGCCGGCATGGTCGGCCGCAAGTTCATCGAGCGCCTGGCGCGCGACGGCGGCCTTGGCGGCAAGGCGATCGACAAGGTGACGGCGCAGGACGTCTTCCCGGCCCAGGCACCGGCGAACGCGCCCTTCGCCTTCGAGTCGCTGACCTCGGATCTCTCGCAGCCAGGCGAAGCCGAGAAGCTGATCGCCTCGCGCCCTGAGCTCATCGTCCATCTCGCCGCGATCGTCTCCGGCGAGGCCGAGGCCGATTTCGACAAGGGCTACCGCATCAATCTCGACGGCACGCGCTATCTCTTCGACGCGATCCGCCTCACCGGAGACGGCTACAAGCCGCGGGTGATCTTCACCTCCTCGATCGCCGTCTTCGGCGCCCCCTTCCATGACAAGATCGAGGACGAGTTCTTCACGACGCCGCTGACCAGCTACGGCACGCAGAAGGCGATCGGCGAATTGCTGCTCAGCGACTACTCCCGCCGCGGCTTCTTCGACGGCGTCGGCATCCGCCTGCCGACGATCTGCGTGCGCCCGGGCGCACCGAACAAGGCCGCCTCCGGCTTCTTCTCCAACATCATCCGCGAGCCACTCAACGGCCAGGACGCCGTGCTGCCGGTCTCCGACCAGGTTCGCCACTGGCACGCCTCGCCGCGCTCGGCGGTCGGCTTCCTCGTCCATGCCGCGACGATGGACACCAACGCGATCGGCCCGCGCCGGGCCCTCACCATGCCGGGCTATTCCGCCACCGTCGCCGAGCAGATCGAGGCGCTGCGCAAGGTCGCTGGCGAGAACGTGGTGAAGCGCATCAAGCGCGTGCCCGATCCGGTGATCGACGCCATCGTCGCCGGCTGGCCGCGCAATTTCGACGCCAAGCGCGCCCCGGCCCTCGGCTTCAAGGCGGAATCGAGCTTCGAGGAGATCATCCGCGCCCATATCGACGACGAGCTTGGCGGCACCTTCGTCGCGTGACGTAAGGCGTCATGCTCGGGCTTGACCCGACCATCTCAGCCCGGATGAACAATCTGAAAATCTCGCTTCCGCGCCTTCGGGCTGGCCAAGCCGGCCGCGCCATGGCAGGGCATGGCGTCACCTTTCCGGAGCCATGATGTC